>NZ_MKTM01000031.1:0-322891 GCF_001898245.1 Flavobacterium sp. 40-81 | reverse complement strand
TTTGCTAAAAACTCCTTAGTGGAACTAAATGACAACCAGTTAAACGACGTAAACGGAGGAGGAACTCCGGTAATCATTGTATCGATCATTATTGTTACAGTATTAATTCCAAGTGACGCACATTAATCTTAAAAACTAAAACAGATGAAAACAGTAAACGCAAACAGCAAATTAGCTTTCGCTAAACATTCTTTAGTAGAACTAAACGACAATCAGTTAAACGACGTAAACGGAGGAAGCACACCTTTTTGTACCGGAGTGATCGTAGGCTTGACAATCGCTATGTTAATCGACCAAATCTAATCAAACCAACCAATTAAAACGAAAATTATGAAAACAGTAAACACCAACAGCAAATTAGCTTTCGCTAAAAACTCCTTAGTAGAACTAAACGACAACCAGTTAAACGACGTAAACGGAGGAAGTACACCTTTTTGTACCGGAGTAATCGTAGGCTTAACAATCGCTATGCTAATCGACCAAATCTAATCTAACAACCTTTAAAACGAAAATTATGAAAACACAAAATGTAAACAAATTAGCCTTTGCTAAAAACTCCTTAGTAGAATTAAACGACAACCAGTTAAACGACGTAAACGGAGGAAGTACACCTTTTTGTACCGGAGTAATCGTGGGCTTAACAATCGCTATGCTAATCGACCAAATCTAATCTAACAACCTTTAAAACTAAAAAACACATGAAAACAGTAAATACCAACAGCAAATTAGCTTTCGCTAAACATTCATTAGTAGAACTAAACGACAATCAGTTAAACGATGTAAACGGAGGAAGCACGCCTTTTTGTACCGGAGTAATCGTAGGCTTAACGATCGCTATGCTAATCGACCAAATCTAATCAAACCAACCTTTAAAACTAAAAAACATGAAAACACCAAACGCAAACAAGTTAGCCTTTGCTAAAAACTCATTAGTAGAACTAAACGACAATCAGTTAAACGATGTAAACGGAGGAAGTACACCTTTTTGTACCGGAGTAATCGTAGGTCTAACAATCGCGATGTTAATCGACCAAATCTAATCAACAACCAATAAAAAACGAAAATTATGAAAACAGTAAACGCAAACAGCAAATTAGCTTTCGCTAAACATTCATTAGTAGAACTAAACGACAACCAGTTAAACGACGTAAACGGAGGAAGCACACCTTTTTGTACCGGAGTAATCGTAGGCTTAACGATCGCTATGCTAATCGACCAAATCTAATCAACAACCAATAAAAAACGAAAATTATGAAAACAGTAAACACCAACAGCAAATTAGCTTTCGCTAAAAACTCATTAGTAGAACTAAATGACAACCAGTTAAACGATGTAAACGGAGGAAGTACGCCTTTTTGTACCGGAGTAATCGTAGGCTTAACAATCGCTATGCTAATTGACAAAATCTAATCTAACAACCTTTAAAACTAAAAAACATGAAAACACCAAACGTAAACAAGTTAGCCTTTGCTAAAAACTCATTAGTAGAACTAAACGACAATCAGTTAAACGACGTAAACGGAGGAAGCACGCCTTTTTGTACCGGAGTAATCGTAGGCTTAACAATCGCTATGCTAATCGACCAAATCTAATCAAACTAACCAATAAAAACGAAAATTATGAAAACAGTAAACGCAAACAGCAAATTAGCCTTCACTAAACATTCTTTAGTAGAACTAAACGACAACCAGTTAAACGATGTAAACGGAGGAAGCACGCCTTTTTGTACCGGAGTGATCGTAGGCTTGACAATCGCGATGCTAATCGACCAAATCTAATCAAACTAACCAATAAAAACGAAAATTATGAAAACAGTAAACACCAACAGCAAATTAGCTTTCGCTAAAAACTCCTTAGTGGAATTAAACGACAACCAGTTAAACGATGTAAACGGAGGAAGTACACCTTTTTGTACCGGAGTAATCGTGGGCTTAACAATCGCTATGCTAATCGACCAAATCTAATCAACAACCAATAAAAAACAAAAATTATGAAAACAGTAAACGCAAACAGCAAATTAGCTTTCGCTAAACATTCTTTAGTAGAATTAAACGACAATCAGTTAAACGACGTAAACGGAGGAAGTACACCTTTTTGTACCGGAGTGATCGTAGGCTTAACAATCGCGATGCTAATTGACAAAATCTAATCAAACTAACCAATAAAAACGAAAATTATGAAAACAGTAAACGCAAACAGCAAATTAGCTTTCGCTAAACATTCTTTAGTAGAACTAAACGACAATCAGTTAAACGATGTAAACGGAGGAAGCACGCCTTTTTGTACCGGAGTAATCGTAGGCTTAACGATCGCTATGCTAATCGACCAAATCTAATCGACCAACCTTTAAAACTAAAAAACATGAAAACACCAAACGTAAACAAGTTAGCCTTTGCTAAAAACTCCTTAGTAGAATTAAACGACAACCAGTTAAACGACGTAAACGGAGGAAGCACGCCTTTTTGTACCGGAGTAATCGTAGGCTTAACGATCGCTATGCTAATCGACCAAATCTAATCAAACAACCTTTAAAACTAAAAAACATGAAAACACCAAACGTAAACAAGTTAGCCTTTGCTAAAAACTCCTTAGTAGAATTAAACGACAATCAGTTAAACGACGTAAACGGAGGAAGCACGCCTTTTTGTACCGGAGTAATCGTAGGCTTAACAATCGCGATGCTAATCGACCAAATCTAATCAAACTAACCAATAAAAACGAAAATTATGAAAACAGTAAACGCAAACAGCAAATTGGCTTTCGCTAAAAACTCATTAGTAGAATTAAACGACAACCAGTTAAACGACGTAAACGGAGGAAGTACACCTTTCTGTACCGGAGTGATCGTAGGCTTGACAATCGCGATGCTAATTGACAAAATCTAATTAACAGCCATAAATCATTATAACCATGAAAAAAATAAACACAAACGGAACGTTATCCTTTGCTAAGAGTTCGTTAGTCGAACTAAATGATGGACAGTTATATGAAGTAAATGGTGGAACTACGGCGGTATGTTTAAGTATTACCCTAATAGTAGTATATAATATGGTTTAAGGTTATACACAGCCTGTAATAACAAAAAAGACTATCTAATTATTAGATAGTCTTTTTTGTTATTACGATATCCGGATACCAAATGATTCAGGACAAAATGCTTTATAACAATGGTAGCATCTGGCCGGAACAATACCTGGTATGGCACAGCATGGAGCTATGCTGCTTTTCCTGTACGGACAAATAAGGCCGGAGGAAAGCATAAAGCTATAGTGTATAACAATAATCGTCGTAACCGTTTGGCAATAAAGAAAACAGGGAGGGTATATTGGCCGGTTAAGGCATAAAAAAACTCCATTAGCTAATGCTAATGGAGCTGTGGATATTTTAGAGTGGTTTTTTTAAGTATACATAAAAGCGACTTTCCCAAATTTATCGCCCTCTACATTGTATGTTTTGTCTAAAAAATCCTGGATGGATTCTTCTTTGGTAAATGTCTGGTCAATAACTAAAGTATTGTCTGTAAAACCATTTACGCCGTTTTTAAGGTCTTCTCCGCTTCCCAGGCAGTTTCCGATAAGCTGTACGTTTCGGGTCATTAAATCGGCAATTAACAACGTAAGATTGATCTTTTCAACGGCTTTTATTTTTTCGGAAGACTGGTTGTATACGCCGCAGGTCAGGTAACGGGCATTTACATTCAGATGTGACGTAAGCGGCACTAAATAAGTATCGGAAAAAGCATCCAGTACAACATCAAAATACAGGTTATCCGATAGCTGGTTTTCTTTAAAATTGAAGATCTCTTTTACAAAAGGGAAATGGTTTTTAACAGCGTCCGTATTTTTTCCGGAATAGGACAGGCCATAAACATTACATTTCTTTTCTCTTAAAAGGCTTAAAAAGAAAAAAGAAGTATTGGAAGTAATGGAAGTAACCAAAACATTCTCACCCTCTTTTATATTCGCTTTTCGAATCATGGACATTGCGGTTTGTACACCAATGCTCATGCTTCCGGCCTGTTCGGCAGGAATGCCGTCCGGGATTTTCATCAGCTTTCCGGAATGATAGATCTCAAATTCCCTGCTGGAATGATTGGAAGGAATACCCGGCATCGAATTGTTTTCCAGGAAAGGATAAAAGTTATTCCCGATAACTTTATCGCCCTTGGATAATGTGGTCACGTTTTTGCCGACTTTTTCCACGATACCGCAGAAATCGGAACCAATAGGATAATAGGTTTCCCGATCGACTTCTTTTATTTTTCGCCACGCATTTTCAATAATGCCCAAATCGCGGTAATTCAGCGAGAAACTAATCTTTCTGACAAATACATAATTGGCAAAATTATCGGCGTTTTCATCAAATTCCGGCATGCTGGCGGTAACAAAGCCAAGAGGGATCTGATGACTGTCAATAGAAAACAGATGCCTTTTCCGGGCATCTGTTTTTTCATATAAAGAAGGACTTAATACTGCTAAAGCTCTCATAGTTATACGGTTTCAACTTGTTGGTTATCTTTATTTTTTGAGGATGAGGTATGCAATTGTTTGCTGTAATAGCGGTATAGGTAATCGTAAACCACCATTTCGTGTACACGTTGTTTGGCGATAAACACGCGGTTACAGATCATGTGTAAATAACTCAGGGCAACGGCACCAAAGGAAGTTGGCAGCTTCTGCTGTTGTGCAAGCGCCTGTAAATGTTGGGCGACAGCCTGGTTTTTCTCTGAACGGTCTTTTAAAATATCCCAGATAGGGGCAAACATCTCATCGGTTAGCGACTCATCCATAAAAAGCTCAATGTCCCGTTCGTTTTTGGCAAACATTTCATTGATCTGCTTATTCAGCTCTCCGGATCCGGAACGGTTAAACTCGTTACCAAAACTGGTCTTGGCCACTTTTAAAATTTCCACCCTGTCTTTTAAGCTGAAGCCCAAATCTTCCAGCAGGAAGTGCATCGATAGCAAACAGAATTTCCAACGGATTTTTTCGCCGGAATCGCCTTCGATCATATCGGAAAAACGCATGGAGCATTCACTGTCGAAATGGAAAAGACTTTCCGTTTCCTGAATGGCAAGCTGTCCGTAGCGCTGTAATTCTCTCAGATAAGTATCGGTTTGCGTTTTCCAGATGATGTTACTGTCTTCAAACGGTTTGATATGCGTTTTAATGATGTTGATACATTCTGTAAAATGCTGCTTATCATGTAATAAAACCCTGAAACGCAGGTGATGTCCTAAAGCATCGTGATAGCGGATGAAAAACCATTTCTGAATCAGGTTCTTCTCTTCCAGTTCGGCAACAATAGGATTTATCGCTCTGTTTAACAATTCTTCACCGGCTCTTTCACCGCAATAAAATTTGTAATACAACCATTCTTCACCAATGGAGAAAGAAGGAATTACAGCGTCAGAAAGCGAATCTTTAGTACCATCGCTCAAGGCTTTTTCTTTATATGAAGCCACAACTTCGGTATGCTTGTTGTTGCTGGTTTTCTTTTCTTCAGCATTTCGGTAGGCCGAAACAATAAACTCATTACAGTAGTTTTGAGTAACGGTATCTTCTTTAAACAAGAACTCTTTTAACTGGATGAATTTTTCACCTTTCAGCATTAAATAAAATACTTTACAGCTCAAATCGTTGGTGAAGTTCACAACAACCTCGTTATCGCCCTGAACAAAAGAAATGATATCCGGGATATTTCTTTCTGCCTGAAAAGCTTTAACCGTTGCAATCGCATTTTCCTCTTTTGCACCGGTAATGGCTTTAATGTCTTTTTCAGAGATATTCCAGGTTGCTCTTGACAATACCGTATCGTTATACGTTAATCTCGGCAGGAACTCGAAATCGTTTTGCAATTCGCCCCATGAAAAGCCCATTCCGGAAGTTTCCTGGTTTTGAAGATCACATAAAAAATGGTAAATCGGTAAAGCATTTGCACTGTAATTGTGTGCATTTCCTAATCTCGGAATGATCTCTTTCCCTAATCTTTTAGAGCGAAGAATGATTCTGTTGTTTTTTACCGAAATATATAAATCATCCACTAAAATCTGATGGTCCATATCCAGGGAAGAACCGCCTAAATAAGGAATTTCATAATCTCTCTGGAAGCCTCTGTACAGGATGTTTCCGGTTCTGGCTTGTGGTAAATGGATGATTTCCGCGATGATTTTATCCGCATGCAAGGCTTTTTCTCTTTCGGAAATTTCATTGCAAAGATCCATGATCTGGCTGTTCAAATGACCGAATCGCCCGATAAGGCCGTTTGCAGACGGACCGGACACATAGGATAAGGCAATTTTTTCTTCTGCATTTTCATGGAAAATATTGAAAAATACAGAGAAGCTGTCCGGGTATAGTTTTTCTTTTTCGTCAAACTGGTTGATTTCCTCATCCGTTAGCGCGATACTGGTGGCATTGGTTTGTGTTGCCTGGATCAGCTTTTTAAATAAAAAGGCTCTTTCCGGACTTAAAACCACCTGGCGCTGGTTAGAATAATTCGGAACGATATTCAATTCATCCACTAAAGGTGTTTTGGCACCGGATTGTTTTCCGTATCCGATTCCTACATCCGGATCCAGAACTTTAATTAACGGCTGCTCATATTCTTCATAACGCTCCGAGAATTTGCGTTTAAATTCTTTCAGGTTGCTTTTTTCACTTAATGGCTGTAGTTTGTTTAAGGCAGTAACACTGCTTCTTAGCTTTTTAAGGGTTTTGTTGCTCAAAGTTGCATTGGGCAGGTTTCGGTAACTGTCCACCTGGAAAAGCTTGGTTTCATCCACTTCGTCCAGCTCCTGATTTAGCAGGGTATAAATTTCCTGATATTTGGAAGGATCGTTAAAAACATCCGCATCCAGGCTATTGATCTTTTCTTTCAGGTTCAGGATAAGCTCTTTGATAACCTGGGCTTCGTGGAACGCAAAACGGTCTTCGTTGAATTTAGCGATCAGTTTTTCAAAATAATCCTGACCGGTTAACGTGAATTCCAATTCGCTTACTAAAAACTGGCTGTCAATAATCGTATTGATAAAGTCTTTGGCATCCTTTTCGTTGATCTCGTCAGAAATCAGGTGCTGTGCCATTTCGGCAATAGTGGCACCGTTTTTAGCTTTTTCCAGTAAAAGCTCTAAATATTCATTGGCCACAACTTCCGATATTTTATGAAGACGGGCATTCTTTTTGAAATAGTATTCCACAAAACGGTATTTGTCAAAAACCGTATAGATGGAGTTATTCGGGAAGTATTTTAAAACTTCTCTGATGGCATTTTCTTTCGTGATAATCGGCATAAAACTACCTAGGAAATACATATCGTATTTTGTATAACGGCTGATGGAGGCTTCGTCAAAATTAATAACTGTTTCCGGTCCCATGTCAATAGCCGATACGCTGGCGAATAAACCGAAAGGTGTACATCTGTTTGACATTCTGGACGTATATTTATACAGCGATCCTTTTAAGCTTTTAAGCTCATCCTCCGTTTGGAATGCTTCTCCTTTTTCCCATAATTCCAGTGCCTTGTAGATATTCGGTGAACCGATAAACAAAGCTTCGCGATTCTTTTTATCTTTAAAGATCTCCTGGATTTCTTCCCATGTTATATCATCTTTTTTAGGCTCTAACGGCGTTCTAACGATTGCTTTATTGGCAAATGAGTAATTTTTCATAATATAATAGTTTTCGGGTTTTTAGTTTTGATTGTTTTGCCACATCTTGTAGTAGTAGCCTTTCTGATTTAATAATTCTTCATGAGTACCATTTTCGATAAGTTCACCTTTTTTAAACGCCATGATAATATCGGCATTTTTTATGGAATGTAACTTATGTGCAATGACAATAATTGTTTTTCCTTCACGGGAAAGATCATCAATTAATTTTTTGATTACCAGCTCGGACTCAGAGTCTAAAGCCGAAGTAGCCTCGTCTAAAATGATTACTTCCGGATCTTTGTATAAGGCTCTGGCAAACGCAATTCGCTGGCGTTCCCCACCGGATAAATTCGCTCCGAATTCGCCTAAATAGGTGTCAAAACCATTCGGTAAAGACTCAATAAAATCGTAGGCACCAACTTTTTTACTCACATCAATGATGCGTTCCATATCCGGATTTTGCTCTCCAATGGCAATGTTGGAAATAATAGAACCGTCAAACAACTCTACATTTTGCGGAACAGTAGTGATCAGTTTGTTTATACTGTCTTTGGTGATATATTTTAAGTCATAATTACCAACAGATATCTTACCGTCTGTAGGATAATAAATACTCTGGATCAATGAGGCAATGGTACTTTTACCGCTTCCGCTTTCTCCTACAATCGCCGTGAACTTCCCTTTCGGGATCTTAAGGTTCAATTCTTTGAAGGTGTTTCTTCCAATTTCGTAAGAGAAATCAACATTCTTAAATTCGATATCACCAAAATTGTTTTTGTTCAGGTTTACATTCGCATCGGTTTTCTCCGTATCCAGATCCATGATGCCAAACAAACGGTCGGCGGCAATCATTGCATTCTGAATGGCAACGTTGGTTCCGATCAGCTGGGAAGCCGGACCGGTAAAATAACCGATTACCGAATAGAAGGAGAACAATTCCCCCGGAGTAATCTGCCCGTCAATAGCATAATGTGTACCGGCCCAAAGCAGGATTACCGTAAATATTCGGGAAACGAATTCGGTAGAAACCCTCGAGAAAATGTTGTTGATCCCGGAAGCATAGATACTTTTCAATAAATCAATGAAGCGTAATTCGGTTTTGTTTTTCGAGAAATCTTCAAGAGACAAACGTTTAACGGTTCCGATGTTTTTAATGGATTCTACCAACTGCGATTCAAGCATCGCATTTTTTTCCATTACCTGGCGTTCCACTTTTTTATTCAGGTTGTTGACAATAAAATAGATAATGATATATACCGGAATAATTAAAGAAACAATCAATGCCAGCTTCCAGTAATAGGTATACATGAAAATGAACGAAAAAATCACGATCAGGATATTTACCGAAATACTTAAAGCCGTTTCATTGATCAATAATCGGATTTTTACCGCATCGCCGATTCTGGACATAATTTCCCCGATTCGCATCGTATCAAAGAACTTTTGCGGCATGGTAAACAAATGCTTGTAATACCCCAGGATTAACCGGGAATCGATTTGCTGACTTGTTTTGAGCAGGAAGAAATCTTTTAAGGCACCAAAGGCAAACTGTAAAACCAGACAGCCCAATACAATAACACTCATCAGGTTTAACAGGCTCTTGTTACCGCTAACCAGCACAAAGTCGGTGATCTTTTCAACATAAATCGACATGGAGAAACCGAGCAGCGTATAGATCACGGCACCTATAAAGGCCTGGATCAGGATGTATTTGTGCGGTTTTAACAGAAACATGATTCTTTTCATGTTCGAAATTTTCTCATTTCTTTCTTTGAAGATATCTTCATCCGGAATCAAGATCAGAAAATACTCTGTTGAGATTTGTTTGAACTCTTCGTATGATTTTTTCTCAATTTTCCCGGAAGCAGGATCCATCACCTGGATGTATTTATCCGTTACTTTATAGATAACCACATAGTGCGGGAATTCATGCTCTTCATGCTTTACAATTACGTGCGCAATGGCAGGAAGCGGAATATCTTTAATGCTCTCAAAGGAAGCTTTTACGCCTTTTGCCAGAAACCCTAATTTAATGGCCGCTTCACGCAATCCCAGAAGAGTAGTTCCTTTTTGACTGGTACTGGCATATTGTCTTATTCTGGAGATTGGTAAACTCAGATTGTAATGTTCGGCAATTGAAGCCAGGCAAGTGGCACCGCAATCACTGAAGTCGTGTTGTTTTATTGCTATTTTACTCATTTTTTGATACTGTTATAAGGGTTTAACCAATCTTCTATTTCGTCAAATAATAACTGGAACATACTTCTCTTTGTTAAGAAAAAGCGACTTGTTAATGTCATTCCTTTTTTCAATCGGCCTTCCGAACCGTTTCTCAGGTAAAGGCTTTTCTTTGCGATCGAGCTTCTGATCTTGTAAACCGGAGTGTCGCCAATGAAAACAACATCTTTTCCGACATCAATGATCTTTCCGGTAGCAAAACCCCATTGGTTCGAGTTATAGGCATCAATCTGGTATTTTACATGTTCTCCCTCTTTTATAAATCCGATATCGGAAGGCGATACATACGTTTCCACAACAATATCCTTATCGGGAGAAATTTCAGCAATAACAGTTCCCGGAGAAACAATACTTCCTTTGTTGATTCCCTGTACATTTAACAGCTCACCGCTGATGGGAGCAATCAAAACATAGGTTTTCTCTTCTTCACGAAGCTGGTTGGAATTGGAGTTAATATTGTTAACCGACTGGTTGTAATCCGTTAGCTGTTTTTGCCAGCCCAATTCGGCCTGTTTGATAATGTTGACTCTGTCGTTTTTTAGTTTATTCAGTTCCAAAAGCGTTTTTTCATATTCTGCTTTGGCGATGATTTGCTTGTTGTAAAGGCGGTCGGCACGGTCAAATTCGGCCTGAGAGGTTTTGATCACCACGTCAATATTAAAAAGCTCCTGCTCGTGTTTTAAATACTCCTTTTTATATTGCTCTGTTTTTAGCGAACCGTAATTTCTTTTCAGCAGGTTTTTTAAATCGGTAATATAATCCTGGTACTCGTTTGTCTGAACATTATTCAAACGGCCTTTCTCCTGGATGATCTTATGATCGATGATAAGAAGGGTGTCACCGGCATTTATTTTTCGGTTTTCTTCAAGGCTGGAAAAAAGAACTTTTCCATTTGCCGGAGCATAAAGAGATGCTTTTTTCTCCTGCGGGATAATCTGGCCTCTGCTGGTTGTATACAAATCAACATAAATAAAAGGCAGCGCAATGATCAATCCGAACAGGGAAATGAAAATAGCCCAAAAAATAACATTCGTTTTTTTACTGTGTTTTGCAATGTGATATTCTACAGTACTCTTTAGAATATCTTCTGGAAAAATGTTTTGGTCGTTCATGGCGATATTAAGTTTTAAGAGTTTGACTTAACTGACCTTTTCGCTTAAAAAATTCAGTATACATAATCGTGTGGGTTTTGATTCAAAACAACGAAGAATGTATAACGTGTACAACTTAAGTAACCCGAATTTTATAAAAAATGAGTGGTTTTTAAGGGTTTAATGTGTTGTAAATGAAGTATTTGTGTTTTAAATGCTTTTGAAAAAGGCGGAAGCAGGCATTGCGCAGAAAATAGCCTGAAATGACGTGAAAAACGAAAATTCTGCCACAGAGGAAGCGGCTAAAAAAGAAAGATTTTAGCGCAGAAAAGCGGTCTTTTGAAAAATTAAATGGGAAGTTTGTTCAATTGTTCTTCGATTTTTTCGAAGACTTTTTTGATGGGTTTGGATTCTTTAAAGCGGTAACCGATAAAAAAATCAAAGCCAATACGGGTATTAATGAACTCGGTATTTAAGTCATTTATATAATTGAAATTTCTGTAATTGGCTTTAATGCCGGAAAAGAAATTACTATTGTTAAAGCCAAGGGCAAGATTGGCATCGATATTAAAATTAAGTCCCCGCGACTTTTGTTCCAGTTCCTGATTGTTTTGGTTGTTTAAATAAAAATTGTTGGAATAGTTATATCCCAAACCGGGATGAAATCCTGCTGTTGCAAACCATTTTTTATCCAAAACCACATTGTACATATAACCGGCCTGAATGATAAGATCATAAGAGTAGATTTTATCAATAAACAGCTTGGTCGTATTTTCGGCATTGGTTTCTAACGTATTGTAGGCATAGTATAAACTCGGAATAAAAGTTCCCACGCTTTTCATCTGCCGTTCCGTTTGGGATTCATAAGCGCGGTACGAAAAGTTACGGTTGACAATAAAGAACGTCTTGCCGCCATAGGTGTTGACCTTCATTCGGGGGTAAGCCTCGATCAGCTCATCATTATCAGGGGAAACGAGGTAGTAACCCTGTACATTCTTATAAATGATTTCCTGCCGCAACCGGTCGGAATAGAAAAACTTAAAGCCCAGATCCAGAATTAGCGTATTGCCTTTAATGGAATTGTCATTATTACCGGGGAAAAAACTGGGTGAAAAAGACACCGTAACCCCTAAAAACTTATAATCAAATGAAAAACGGAGTTTGAAAATCTCGTTTGGAATAAATTTATTCTCCGATTTTTCTTTTACTTTACGAATATAGATATTGCTGATATCGGAGTCGATATTCAGCCTGCAAATCATTTTATTAGAGTAATCAACGCGATAAGTCGTATCATATTTTTGCTTAACTTCCTGATAGATAGAATCGTTTTGGGAAAAAGCAAAAGTTGATAGCAGTATTAAAATTCCGATGAAAAAAAACTTTTTCGGACTCATCGGTCGGGGACTGAGTTTTTTATAGTGAAAAATGGCATTAATTACTAAAGCGCTGCAAGTTACGAAAAACTAATTTAGCCAGTCAACAGGTTTTTCCAAAACAGTCAGTAACCTGGCTTCTTCACTTCCTTCTTCCGGATGATGGTCGTAAACCCATTGCACATGCGGCGGCAAACTCATTAAAATACTTTCGATTCTGCCGTTGGTTTTCAATCCGAATAAGGTGCCTTTGTCGTGAACCAGATTAAATTCTACATAACGGCCACGGCGTATTTCCTGCCAGGTTCTGTTTTCGGCAGTATATTCCAGGTCTTTTCGCTTTTCCACTATAGGCACATAAGCCGATACAAAACTATTACCCACTTCGGTTACAAAATCGTACCAGTTTTCCATAGACATGGATTCGGTTGCTTTGCAATGGTCAAAGAAAAGACCGCCGATACCTCTGGCTTCATTTCGGTGTGCGTTCCAGAAATAGGTGTCACACTGTTGTTTGTATTTTGGGTAGAACTCAGGATTGTGTTTGTCGCAGGCCGTTTTGCAGGTCTGGTGAAAATGGATAGCATCTTCTTCAAACAAATAATAAGGCGTCAAGTCCTGTCCGCCACCAAACCATTGGTTGATAACGTTTCCGTCTTTATCATACATTTCAAAATAGCGCCAGTTCGCATGCACTGTCGGAACCATAGGATTCTTAGGATGGATAACCAGACTTAATCCGCAGGCAAAAAAATCAACATCACCTACATTAAAGTAAGCCTGCATCGCTTGTGGCAACGGACCATGAACGGCAGAAATATTAACACCACCTTTTTCAAATACATTTCCATTCTCGATTACGCGTGTTCTTCCGCCACCGCCTTCCGGGCGTTCCCAGATATCCTGGTGAAAAACGGCTTTCCCGTCGGCTTTTTCAAGAGCTGCGGTTATGGTATCCTGAAGATTTTGTATGTAGGTGTAAAATTTCTCTTTCATTTTGTGTATAGGAATTAGAGCTTATAGACGAGCATCAAACCGCCTCTATAAGGAATTAATTCTCCGCTTTTATTGTATTTTTCGGCACCGTCAAGGCGCTCATGTGTTGTCATGGTATAGCCTTTGTAAAAACCTAAATGAGAACCGCCGCCCAGAAATAACTCCAGGTTAAAGCGGTCGCTTAATTTGTACTGGTAACCAACAGTCGCCCCGAACATTACACCAAGACCTTCCTGGTAATAATCGGTATGCCAGTACTCCCATTTCTGGATTTTATACATACTGCCGCCAATGTGGGCACCCACAAAAAAACCGTCATTGATCGCTTTGGTATAATAACGGACTTCCGGAAAAACCAGTACAAATTCCATAGGGCCACCCTTAACCGATTTCCAGAACGATGCCGTAACATCAAACTGAAAGGTCATTTTCGGACCTATTTTTGTTTCGATACCAAAATTAGGAATGGCCGCAAAGGCGGTCACTACATTTCCTTTGATGCTTGTTTGACTGTAAACAAAGGAGCTTACAAACAGGAATACGAAACAGAGTCTGGTTTTAATGCCCATGGAGGGTTTTTATTTTTGGTTATATTCTTTTACGGCTTCGATAAATGCTTTGGCATGATCGACAGGAATATTCGGTAAAATTCCATGCCCTAAATTTACAATATATTTGTCTTTTCCAAACGCATCGATCATTTCGTGTACCATCTTTTTGATCGTTGGAATAGGCGATAACAAACGGGAAGGATCAAAGTTTCCTTGTAACGTAATGTTGCCACCCGTTAAATAACGGGCATTTTTCGGAGAACAGGTCCAGTCTACTCCCAGGGCGGAAGCCTTACTTTTTGACATTTCATTCAGGGCAAACCAACAACCTTTTCCAAAAACAATCACTTCTGTATGCGGTGCCAGGGCTTCTACAATCTGGTTGATATAGCGCCATGAAAATTCCTGATAATCTGCCGGAGATAACATTCCGCCCCAGCTGTCAAAAACCTGAACGGCATTTACACCGGTTTTTACCTTTTCAATTAAATAAGCAATAGTAGTATCGGTAATTTTCTGTAATAGGGCGTGAGCGGCTTCCGGCTGTGAAAAACAGAATCCTTTAGCAGTATCAAAGCTCTTAGAGCCTTTTCCTTCCACAGCATAGCAGAAAATAGTCCATGGCGAACCGGCAAAACCAATAAGCGGTACTTCGTCATTCAGCATTTCTTTGGTTAACGTAATGGCGTCCATTACATAACCTAAGCTTTCCTGGATATTCGGGATGAATACTTTTTCCACATCGGCAGCGGTGCGAATAGGATTCGGAAGGATAGGACCTAAATTGTCTTTTAGTTCCACATCAATTCCCATAGCCTGCGGAATAACCAGAATATCGGAAAATAAAATGGCAGCATCCGGTTTTACAATACGAATGGGTTGAACGGTTATTTCAGCAGCTAATTCCGGAGTTTTACAACGGGTGAAAAAATCATATTTGTCCCGTAAAGCTCTGAATTCCGGTAAATATCTCCCGGCCTGACGCATCATCCATACCGGTGGTCTTTCTACAGTTTCTCCTTTTAAGGCTCTTAAAAATAAATCGTTCTTTATCATATTGCTACGTTATTTTGCGGACTTGCTTTTGCGGTGCGAAAAGCAAAATTCCGTTTTATTTTTTTAATCTGAATATATTGACAATTTTGTCGTTGTAAATATTGGTGTCTTCCCATTCCATGCCAATAGCGGTAGCCACTTGTTCGGAAAGCATGTCGGAAGGACTTATTAACGCAATCAGGGAACCGGCTTTAAGGGTTTTGAAAGCATATTCCTTACATTTTAGTGCGGCTTCTTCGGCATATCCTTTATGCTGAAATTTGGGCAATAAGGAAAAAGCCAGCGCAATTTCTGTACTATTATTATAATCGAGAACCAATAAACCACATTGTCCTACAAATGCCTTGGTTTTCTTATCGGTTAAAACATGCATACCGCCCGATTTATTGTCATAACGGGAAAACTGTTCTTCAAACCACTGTTTGCAGGCTTCTTCCGGTGATAAAGCGGCATTCCAAAGCTCGCTGCTTTCCGGATCTTTGTAAAAAGCCAGCCAGGTATCAAAATCGGAAGGATTCAGTTTCCGAAAAAGCAAGCGTTCCGTTTCCAGATTTTCTAACAGATAGTCCATGGCGTTATTGCTTATAATGATTAATACATTGAATTATGGTGTTTTCAATTGTGGGCTGATTGGCAATGACAATGTTTTTGGTAATAGTATCAAGTGCTTCTGCAGTAGTGGTACCAATGCAAAAGCAGGTTTCGGCAGTAATGGTATGGTCCTTTAAATAGCTTTCCACACCGGACGGACTGAAAAAAAGGATTCCGTCTGCTTTACTGTTTATTTTATTAGGAGTCAGTATCGTGTTGTAAACATTAACTTCTTTTAGCGGAATATTGGCTTCTTTTAAGGCATCCGGTAAAGTGTCTTTACGCAGGTTACCGCTAAAAAAGGAATAACTGCCTTTGGGATAAACTAGGGTAATGATCTCCGCCAGATCGGAAGCATATCCGGTATAGGCAATTACTTTAAAACCGTTTTCTTCCAATAATGCTTTGGTTTTCAAACCAACGCAAAAAACATCTTTCTGTTTTAGCTCAGCTACCTCAGGATGTTGTAACACACTGTGAACTGCATTCTGACTGGTGAAAATCAGGTATTCCTGAAGCTGGTTCAGATCAAAAGCAATGGTTTCTGTTTTGATGAAATCGGATTCCACAACCGTGAAACCGGCATTCAGTAAAAATTGCTTCTGATTGGGAAGTAGTTTTTTGGTGGAAAGTATACGTGTCGTATCCGGCATTATTGCTGTAATGTTTTTTTAATGGCAGCCATTAATTCGTTACCGCCATTGTTAAGTATTTCCTGAGCACTGTTTTTCCCAAGATCGTGGTATTCTTTTACAGGAACAGTCGTTTTAATGTCCCGTTTCTCTTTTCCGTCAAGGGAAAATAAAACCCCTTCAAAAGAAATGATATCGTTGGCTATCGTTGCCAATGCGCCGATAGGTGCGGTACAGCCGCCTTCCAGTTCCCGTAGAAACTGGCGTTCAATATGGGTACAGATTTCTGTTTCGCTATGATTTAATTTGGCTACGGCTTCTTTGCAGAAAGCATCGTTTTCCATCGCCACAACCACCATGGCGCCTTGTGCAGGTGCAGGAACCATCCAGTCTAAATCGATATAGGTTTCGGGTTTTAAATTGATGCGCTCCAGTCCGGCAGCGGCAAAAACAGCTCCGTTCCAATTGTTGTCCTGGAGTTTTTGCATCCGGGTGTTCACGTTGCCGCGTAAATCGACAACTTCGTGTGACGGGTATTTGTGTAGCCATTGCGCTTTTCGGCGAAGGCTTCCGGTTGCAATGGTTCCGGTACCGTTAAGGAAATCCTGATTTCCTTTGTGTACCAATATATCTAAAGTGTTTGCTCTTTCTAAAACAGCCGCCTGTACAATGCCCTGAGGCAAAGCTGTCGGCACGTCTTTCATGGAGTGAACGGCAATGTCCACTTCCCCTTTAATCATGGCAATGTCCAGTGTTTTGGTGAAAATACCGGTAATGCCCAATTCATATAAAGGTTTGTCAAGAATAATATCGCCGGTCGATTTTACTGCGATGATTGCGGTTGCATATCCTAAATCGTTTAGTCTTTTTTCAACGGTGTGAGCCTGCCATAAAGCGAGTTCGCTGTCACGCGTTCCAATGCGTATTGTTTTATTCATCTTTTGCAGTTTCTATCTGAAAAATTTTCTCAATCCACTCGATACTTTCATCAACCATGGTATTGTTGTCTTTCAGGTGATTGGCAAAATGAGTAGTTATTTTTTGAATGATGCGGGTACTGATGATCTCAGCCTGCTCTTCATCAAAATTGTTTATTTTTTTACGTTGAAAATTCAGTTCACTTTCTTTAATCGTGTTGAGTTTTTCTTTTAACGCATGAATAGTTGGTGCAAATTTCCGGGCTTTTGTCCAGCTGATGTATTCTTCTTTGATCTCTTCAATAATCGCTTCGGCAGCCGGGATGTGTTTTTTTCTGTTTTCCAGTGTTTCATCCGTCATTTGCGAAAGATGATCCATGTGAACCAGACTGATGCCTTCCAGCTCTTTTACATTTTCATTTACATTTTTAGGAATGGACAAATCTAAAATCAGCAAAGGCTTTTTAAGATTCAGGATTGCTTTGTCAATGGTTGGATTCTGAGCACCTGTGGCAACGACCAAAACATCGGCTTTTTGAATTTCAAGCTGCAAATCGGCATAATCCTTTACAATCAGGTTAAACTTGCCGGCAATTCTCTCTGCTTTATCTTTGGTCCGGTTAATCAGCGTAATGTGATCGTTTTTAGTGTGCTTTACTAAATTCTCACAAGTGTTGCGGCCTATTTTCCCGGTTCCGAACAATAAGATATTCTTGTTGCTGATCTCGGGAACATTGTTCATAATATATTGTACCGCTGCAAAAGAAACGGAAGTAGCACCGGAACTGATCTCGGTTTCGTTTTTAATACGCTTGCTGGCCTGAATAACGGCATTTACCAAACGCTCTAAAAAATTATTAACCAGGTTCTGTGCTTTGGAATCAATAAAAGAATTTTTAATCTGACTGATAATTTCGAAGTCACCTAAAATCTGGCTGTCCAATCCGGTTCCTACGCGAAACATGTGGTTGATCGCCTCGCTGTTTTTGTAAACATAAGCTACTTTTTGAAAATCTTCAATAGTACCCTGACTGTTTTCACAAAGTAACTTTATTAACTGGAAAGGATGCTGGGCAAAACCGTAAATTTCAGTTCTGTTACAGGTAGAAGTAACGATTAAGGTTTCCAGACCTTCGTTTTTTGCTTGTATCAATAAGTCGTTTTTTGCCTGAGTGTCAAGGCTAAACTTTCCTCTTATCTCGGCATCCGCTTTCTTGTAACTCAATCCAACTGCATAAAATGTTGGATGCTTCGATATCGTATTATTTCCCATTCTTTACACTTTAATCTAAAGTTAAACAAAAGTATTACTATCTATACTATAAAAATAACGCTCAAAGGACTTTTTGTATCGCTCCAAGATATTTTAAACTAAAATATGTTTGTCAACATAAATTCTTTTAAATTTGCACTGAAATCAACACCTTACAATTTATTTATTTGGAATTATTCTAAATAAACAAAATAAAAGGCTTTGAAGATACTTACGAAAAAATACCGCTATGGGTTCTCAAGAAGAAATAAAAATTGAAGAAGATTTTTTTTTAATTCGTTTTCAGAATGATACGAATGACGTCGTTAAATTCGAACGTCATGTAGGTATGGGGCTTATTCAGTTTCATTTTGGATTGAAAGGAAAAGCAAAGTTTTTGTTTAATCAGGGAAACTATGCGCTGGATCTGGTAGAAGAAAAATCCTTACTGTTGTACAATCCCCAAAAAGAACTGCCGTTACATTTAACGATTGAACCCCATTCCTGGGTGGTTTCGGTGCTGATTTCCATTAAAAAATTTCATGCCTTGTTTTCTTCCGAAGCCGAATATATCCCGTTTCTGAGTGATGAAAACAGGGATAAAAAATATTATAAGGAAGAAAATATCAGCCCTTCGATGGCTATCGTATTGAATCAGGTTTTCAATTACAACTTAAACGCTTCCATTAAAAACCTGTATTATAAAGGAAAAGGATATGAACTGTTAAGCTTGTTTTTTAACCGCAGTGAAGACCCGGATGCCGAACAATGCCCGTTTTTAATAGACGAAGAAAATGTCTTAAAAATCCGGAAAGCAAAAGATATCGTACTTGCTAATATGGCAGAACCACCCGGATTGCAGGAACTGGCCGATCAGGTGGGATTAAACCTGAAAAAGCTAAAAATGGGATTCAAGCAGATTTATGGCGATTCGGTATACAGTTTTCTGTTCGACTATAAAATGGAATATGCCCGGAAACTGCTGGACAGCGGTTCCTATAATGTAAATGAAGTAGGCTTAAAAATCGGCTACAGCACAGCAAGCCATTTTATTGCTGCTTTTAAAAAGAAATTCGGTACCACACCAAAAAAATATCTGATGTCTATTAATATAAACTCTTAAAGAGTATCTATTTTAGCTATTGAAGTATTCAAAAAAGAAATTAATATCAACCTGGAAACAAAAAGCAAGTAAATAAATTTGCAAAAAAAATTTATGAAAGGAGTATTGTTAGTAAACTTAGGTTCGCCCGAAAGTCCTGAACCAAAAGATGTAAAGCCATATTTGGATGAGTTCTTAATGGATAAATATGTTATTGATGTCCCCTTTTTATTAAGAGCCTTACTGGTGAGAGGGATTATTTTAAGAAAACGCCCGGAGCGTTCTGCCGAAGCCTATAAAAAAATATGGTGGGAAGAAGGATCTCCTTTAGTGGTAATTTCCAAAAGAGCCCATAAAAAAGTACAGGATAAAGTAGCTGTTCCGGTTGCTTTGGCAATGCGATACGGCAATCCGTCGATCCTGAAAGGATTACAGGAGCTGGCAGACAAAGGGGTTACGGAAGTCATGCTGTTCCCGCTTTATCCGCAGCATGCCATGGCTTCGACCACTACAATTCTGGTCCTGGCGGAAGAACTGCGTCAGAAACATTTCCCGCAAATGACGTTTACCATAGTTCCGGCATTTTACAATAAAAAAGACTATATCCAGAACTTGGCCGATTCGATAAAGAAACATCTGGAAGGATTTGAATACGATCATTTGTTATTCTCCTATCACGGTATTCCGGAGCGCCATGTCCGTAAAACAGATGTAACCAAATCACACTGTAAAATAGACGGATCCTGCTGCAATACGCCATCACCGGCACATGAATTCTGTTACCGTCACCAGTGTTATGAAACCACGCGTCAGGTAGTGGAACTTTTAAACCTGCCGAAAGAAAAATACAGCCAGACATTTCAGTCCCGTCTTGCAGGGGACAAATGGCTGGAGCCATATACCGATGTTGAAATCAACAAAATGCCGGAAAAAGGCATAAAAAACCTGGCAGTAGTTACGCCGGCATTCGTTTCCGACTGTCTGGAAACATTGGAAGAAATCGCCATGGAAGCCAACCACCAGTTTAAAGAACACGGCGGGGAAAACTTCTTAGCCATCCCGTGCCTGAATGACGATGATAACTGGATTGAAACGATGAGTAACTGGATTAAAGACTGGTCTAAAAACTAATACCTTCTAAATGGAAGAATATTATAATTATATAAAATCCCTGCATCTCATCTTTGTTATAACATGGTTTGCAGGGCTTTTTTATATCGTCCGACTGTTTGTTTATCATGCGGAAGCAAAAGACAAACCTTCGCCGGAAAAAGAAATCCTGATCAAGCAATACCAGCTGATGTCCTACCGGTTGTGGTATATCATTACCTGGCCGTCGGCAATTTTAGCCAGTATCTTTGCCTTCTGGATGCTGTTTTTCACCACCCTGGGCAATGCATGGCTCAAAATGCCCTGGATGCATGTAAAACTGGGATTTGTTTTCCTGCTTTACCTGTATCATTTAAAATGCCATCAGATTTTTAAGCAATTACAGCAAAATGAAATCCGGCACACCTCCGCTTTTTTCAGAATATGGAACGAAGGAGCCACGATTATTCTTTTTGCAGTGGTTTTTTTAGTAATTTTAAAAGATGCCCTGAATTGGATTTACGGCGTAATCGGAATTTTCTTATTTTCGATTCTGCTAATGTTAGGTTACAGGCTTTACAAACGAATCCGGGAAAGAAACCAGTCATAGATGTTTAAAGATTTTAAAATAACCCAATTATCGTTACAGGTCAGGATTTTTTTCTCCATGATTTTCCTTACGCTGATTGCGTCTGTTTTGATCGCTACGGTTTCCATTTACCAGTTCCGTAAAGAAGCCCGTATTTACCATCAGGACCGTCTGGAACGAAAAGAAGATGCCATTACGCAGCACATCAATTATATTCTTTCCACCACGACCTATCCGCTAACCACGGAAAATTTACCGCTAATCTTTAAAGACAAGATCCAGGAATTGGCCAATATCCATGCGCTGGAAATCAATATCCATGATTTGAAAGGAAACCTGCTGATTTCTTCCAAAGGGAATTTTTCAATTGACAGCCTGGCAAGACCCATTTCGCCGATTATCTTAAAAATTATACAGTCGTCTGCAAGCAAACGATTTGTCGACTTGCGCCAGATAGACGGACAGCGCTACCGCTCGTCCTATAGCTATTTAAAAGATACCAAATTCAAGCCGCTCGGGATCTTGAACCTTCCGTATGCCGAAGAAACCAGCTTTTATGAAAATGAAGTAAAAAACTTCCTGATCCGTTTCGGGCAGGTTTACTTTTTTATGTTGCTCACGTCTATCATGCTGGCTTATTTCCTGTCCAGTTATATTACCAAATCACTACAGGCCATCAGTGAACGAATCTACGATACCCGCTTTAATAAAAAGAACGAGAAGATTCCGCTGGAAGCCTCCAGCAGCAAAGAGATCAATTCCCTGATTATCGCCTATAACGGAATGGTGGACAAACTGGAAGAAAGTGCCGAGAAGTTGGCGCAAAGCGAAAGAGAACAGGCCTGGCGGGAAATGGCAAAACAGGTGGCGCATGAAATCAAAAATCCGCTAACGCCGATGCGTTTGACCGTACAGAGCTTTCAGCGAAAATTTGATCCGAACGACCCGAATGTAAAACAAAAAGTAGAAGACTATTCCAAGACCCTGATTCAGCAGATTGATACGATGAGTTCGGTAGCCTCTGCTTTTTCCAATTTTGCATCAATGCCGGCACAGCAAAACGAAACGATAAACCTGGTTGCGATCGTACAGCTGGCTTTGGAAATCTTTAATGAATACTATATCTATTTTGAAGCGGATGAAGCGGAGATCATCACAAAAATAGACCGGACACAACTGATCCGGATCATCACCAACCTGGTTAAGAATGCCATTCAGGCAATACCGGAAAATGAGCCGGAACCTAAAATTGAAGTAAAAGTTTACAGGGAAAACAACAATGCTAAAATTATTGTTAAAGACAATGGGGTGGGGATCAGTATGGAAAATAAAAATCGTATTTTCGAACCGAAATTTACCACCAAAACCAGCGGCATGGGATTGGGATTGGGAATCATTAAAAATATTGTAGAAAATTATCACGGCACCATTACGTTTCAGAGCGAGAAAGGAAATGGAACAACATTTTTGGTGACGTTGCCTATAATCAACACATAAACATTACAACATCATGAACTACGAAAACATTTTAATTGAAAAAGAAAATGGGATAGCGGTTATTACCATTAACCGTCCTACCAAACTGAATGCCCTTAACAAAGCTACAATTGAAGAGCTGCACAAAGCTTTCAGAACAGAAAACGACGACAAATCGGTAAAAGTGATTATCATTACAGGAAGCGGGGAAAAAGCATTTGTAGCCGGAGCGGATATTTCAGAGTTTGCAAACTTTTCAATTAAAGAAGGAGGAAGACTGGCAGCGCAGGGACAGGAAATGCTTTTCGATTTTGTTCAGAATTTAGAGACTCCGGTTATTGCAGCCGTTAACGGATTTGCTTTAGGCGGCGGATTGGAACTGGCTATGGCCGCACATTTCAGAGTAGCTTCAGAGAATGCCAAAATGGGATTGCCGGAAGTTTCCTTAGGAGTAATTCCGGGTTATGGCGGAACACAGCGTTTGCCGCAATTAATCGGAAAAGGACGTGCAATGGAAATGATCATGACTGCCGGAATGATTGATGCACAAACAGCATTAAACTACGGATTGGTAAACCATGTGGTAGCGCAGGAAGAATTACTGGATTTTGTAAAAGGAATTGCCGGTAAGATCACCAAAAATTCGAGTGTTGCTATCGGAAAAGCGATCCAGTCTGTTAATGCCAATTATGAAGAAGGCGTAAACGGGTATCATACGGAGATCCGTTCTTTCGGAGAATGTTTCGGAACAGAAGATTTTAAAGAAGGAACAACAGCATTTCTTGAAAAAAGAAAAGCCGTATTTCCGGGAAAATAAAAAGTAAATACCAGAAAGCAAAAGTCCTTATCCAAATCGATAAGGACTTTTTTTATTTTTTAGAGACATAATCTTTTATCGGAATATCTTTAATGATCACATCCGATAAAACCGCCTGGCCGTCTTTTATATGTACCAGTGCATAAGTGGGATAGGTAATCGTGTCGTTTTGCTGTTCCCGGTAAGCGACTTCCGCATCATAGGCCTTGCCTTCTTCCATATAATAGGTATTGAACGGTAAATTAAAATAAACCTTTCCTCCAAAGGCATAGTTCACTTTGGCAACCACAAAGTCGTCTTTGGTATCGTTCCGTTTTACTTTGGAAACGCTTTTAATGGCCGCAAATCCCTTTTGATCCCGGGTCAGATACAGGTATATTTTATCGGAACCTTCCCAGATACTGTCCGTCGAAGGAAATGAATTCAGATTGTAATTCAGGGAAATGTACTTGCCGACAAAAGGATTGTTAGGGTCAACGGGAGCCGTTTTGAATTTGTAGACCGTTCCGTTTTTAAGGATTTCCTGATTCTTAAAAATCATAGACGCCGGGACAATGATTTGTACCAAAGCCACCAGACCAAAAAGCAGTAATAAATGTTTGGTTTTCATAAGAGCCTATTTTTTGGTTTTCTGTAATAAGAGATAATTTGCCGAGAAAAAACCGGCACCTACGAGTATAAACAGCAGGCCTCTGATAATAAAAGACATATTGGTGTCGAAGAAACGGCAGATAATCAGCGTGGTAATAATTAATAAACCGTAATTCAGGATGGTGAAATTGAAACGGGTTGCCCCGATTTTTACCATATAGGCGCCCATTAGCAGCACTAAAAGATTGGTCAGCACAATTCCTGCAATTGAGTGGGCCAGTCCTAAAAGGAAAATGCCGCTAAAAACCAGGAAAATAAGCTGGAATCCGTTAACCTCTTTATAAGATTTTTGTTGTTTTACGGTTAGCCAGAGTACGCCGGCAGCGGCACATTGCAGCATTACTAACAGTCCGAAATCCTTATAGTTAAAATCTTTTTCAAAATAATAATTTGTCCAAAACCATTTCGAACTCAAAACGATAGCCAGTATAGTCGTTCCGATGGTTCCGATCAGCAGGTAGCCGTTTTTAATAAGGCTGTGCGCTTTGAGAAAGGACAGTTTGCCGGTATTGTAAAACAAACCGAATAAAGTCATGTACATTAAGAAGCCCAGCTGGGAAGAACTGCTGAAAAAAGTTCCCAGTGTTATGGTAAAACTGAATGGCAGGAGCCAATGAAATACAGCGGTGATATTTCCTCCGGCATGCTCTTTACACAGCTGATAATAATGCGGAAGGAACAAAAGGATAAAAACCAGATAAAACCACGGATAAGATCCGTCACTATAGCCGGCCACCGCGCCGTAGTAGGTGGTGAAAACCAGATGCAGCAAGGCTAAAGCATTGGATTTTAAAAGATAAATCAGCGGCAGGCAAAGCAATGTCCAGGTGAAGAGATAGTTGCCCAAATCCCCGGGAATATGATAGATCTGGCTAATCAGTGCGATGGCGGTGCCAACCGAAAAGAAAAGAAAGGTTCCGGTTATTTCTTTCCAGACAGCACTTTTCTTTTGCAGGATCGCATAGCCGGTAAAAAACTGGCTGATCAGCAATGGCAAAAAGGCTAGGAATACTTTGACGCCTTTGGGAAAATTATCCCAGTTGTGCGCAAAAATAAGGATGATGCCTAAGCCAACCAGAATAGCGCCCAGAACGCCAAAAATGGTCAAAAGGCTATTGGTTTTAGTATCCGGTCTGGATTGATAATAGTGTTCAATGGCTTGGGCGGTTTCGGGAGTGATAACCTGTTCCCGCACTAATTTCGGAAGCTCTTTCAGGATTTTGGAACTCATAACAGCTTGGATTTACTACTAAAATACGTTTTTAATCGGAATGTTATTGCTTTACAGGCCGGAATGAATACCATTAGTTTTCGCTTTCGGCTAATTTTAAATCACGGGTATTTTTCTGAACCGTAATTGCTGCGAACAAACTCAGTACAAATGCCATTCCAAAAAAGCCTTTTTCGCTTAATAGTAAATCGGCATTCCACAAGCCGATGATTAAGAGTGTGATGGAAGCGATCATCGAAAACCAGCTGATGCCATAATAAATTTCGGTAACCGGGATGCCTTCCATTTTATCGCGGACACTTTTCTGAACGGAGATAACCGAGAACAAACCGAAAAGCAGTATCGTAAAATAATATCCTTTTTCGTTCAATTGCATTGTAGCGTTAAAAAGTCCGATGCAGAATGAAACAATACCGGTCAATAAAACGATCCACGAAGCGCCAACGAACGCATTACTGGGTTTTTGCAGCGAAGGTTTCGTTTCCTTGTTGTGTTGTTTTGTTGCGGTTTCTACTGTTGCTGATGTTTTGAAATTTTCCATAATTATTTTGTTTTTGATAAGGCAAAATTCAGGCAAAAAAGAAAATGTAAAAAATCAATATTTATAAAAAACTGACGATATAAATTCTATTTAATATCTTTAGTGTCTAAAAAAAGTAAAGCGATGAATGCGGTTTCCGGAATTATAAATATTCTTTCGAATACTGAAAAGGAAGAATTTATTGGCTATCTGAAAAAGAAAAACAAACGGCATGATACTAAAAATATACAGCTTTTCAGTTTGTTAAAAACTGACGATATAAAAAAGGAAATAGTTGCAAAAGAAAACAAACAGGCGTTGTATGCACTGCGCAAACGGCTGTATCAGAACCTGATTGAATTTATTGGCAACAAGCGTTTTGAAAGCGATACTTCAGAAGAAAGGGTTATTGTAAGGCTTATTATTGTTTGCCGGGTGTTTTTTGAACACAAACAATATAAGGCGGCTTTTAAGACCTTGCGGATAGCAGAAGAAAAAGCGTTGCAGCTGGAGCGTTTTAACCTGTTGAACGAGATCTATCATACACATATTGAATATGCCCATCTGAATGAAAAAATAACCTTTCCGGAACTGACGGAAAAATACCGGATCAACCAGCAAAAGTTTTTGCAGGAAGAACAGCTCAATCTGGGATATGCCTTGCTGCGTCATGAGTTGGCTAAAATCAGGGAAGGAGCAGCGGGCTTCGATTTTCAGCAAACGATTTTAAAAACCATTGAGCAGTACAATATTTCACTCAAAGAAATACTGACGTTTAAATCGCTCTACCAGATTTTGTTCATTGCTAATGAATATGCGGCATTGCATAACAATTACCATCAGATTGAACGTTTTGTCGACAAGAGTTATCGTTTTATTTTAACCAAAAAGGAACTGGCAGACAAGCATCTTTTTTACCACATTCACATCCTGTATTTTATGGCAAATGTGCTTTTCAGGAATAAAAAGTTTGAAGCATCCAAAGCCTATCTCGACAGAATGGAAACAGAAATGGGTAAGCAGGACAAGGCATACTACCAGCGATTTTACCTTCGGTTAATGCTGCTGCGGTGTCTTAATGAGAACTATTCCGGAAAAGCGGCTGTGGCCATACCGCTGGCAGAACAGGTGTTAAAGGAAACCCGGCATGCGGAAGTTTCGGAAATACTTGATCTGGAGTTAAGCCTGACGGTGTTTTATTTTCAGCAGCACGATTTAAAAAAAGTACAGCAGCTGTTAAAAGGATTCGGGCATACGGATGCCTGGTATGAGAAAAAACAGGGTGTGGAATGGGCCATTAAAAAGAACCTGATCGAGATCCTGCTTCATATCGAACTGAAAAATATTGATTATGTGTTCTCCCGGTTGAGCAGTTTTAAAAGACGGTATAAAAAATACCTGACGGATGTAAAAGAAGAGCGCGTCCTGATTTTTCTGTCGTTAGTAGAAAAATACCTGAACGCGCCCGAATATTTTGTTTCAGCAGCATTTAAAAAGCTGGTGGAGGAATCGTTTCAATGGAAGACCTACCAGGAAGAAGACCTTTTTGTTATGAGCTTCTACGCCTGGCTAAAGGCTAAGATTGAAAAAAGGAACATTTATGACGTTACGTTACAATTGGTCCAAACGGTTTAGCTTATTTTTCACCATCCCATTCCGCATAAAACTGGGAAAGGAAATTTTCCATATAATGATGACGTTCTGCGGCAATTTTCTTTCCGGTTTCGGTATTCATACGGTCTTTTAAAAGCAACAGTTTTTCATAAAAATGATTAATTGTAGGCGCTTCGGTCTTTTTGTATTCTTCTTTAGACATGTTGAGGTTCACCGGAATATTCGGATTGTGAAGGGCTCTGTTTTTAAAGCCGCCGTAGTTAAAAGCACGGGCAATACCAATAGCACCAATAGCATCCAGTCTGTCGGCATCCTGAACGATATCCAGTTCTCTGGAATGGAATTTCTTTTCGAAATTACCGCCTTTAAAAGAAATATTCTCAATGATCCCGATCACATGCTGTATGATGTCTTCCGGGGCATTTTCGCCTTCCAGGAAAGCTCTGGCTACTTTAGGGCCTACCGTTTCATCGCCATTGTGGAACTTGCTGTCGGCTACATCATGCAGTAAAGCACCCAGTTTAACAACGGTAAGGTCGCAGGTTTCGCCCTGTGCGATCAGTAAGGCATTTTTATATACCCGCTCGATATGAAACCAGTCGTGTCCGCCTTCGGCATCTTCCAGTTGTTTTTTTACAAAAAGAATAGTATTGTCAATTAAACTCATAAAGGAATAAAAGTTAAAAATCCTTTCGGTGAGGAAAGGATTTTAGATTACATTATTTTATTAAAGCCGGCTGAACCCATTTGAATACATGAGATTCCGGTGATACCACCATTCGCTCTGCTATTCGGGTCATTCTTCCCGGTAATTTTGTCAGATAATCACGGGCTTTTTCAGCCTCATCGGTCAAGCCGGTAATTTTTTCCAGTTCCCATTTGTCAATCAGTTTCTGCAGGATATCAACATAATCCATAGCGGTATAAACACCGATACGTTGTGCCGATTCGGAGAATTGCTCGAAAGCAGTTCCGATACGCTCGCCCGATTCACGGATCAAATGCGCCGGCATGGTGATTTTTTGTTTCATCATGTATTGGAATGCCAGCATCATTTCGCTTGGATCAACCTTGAAAATACGGTTTACGAATTCACTGTAGGCATGGTGGTGACGCATTTCGTCTCCGGCAATCATTTTACAGATTTTCGATAATTTATGATCTCCGAATTTTTTAGCAATCTGCGCTACGCGATTGTGGGAAACATAGGTCGCCAATTCCTGAAAACTGGTAAAAACAAAGTTCTTATAAGGATCTCTGTCGGTTCCCGGATCAAAACCGTCTGTTATTAAATGCTGCGTGGTAATTTCTACTTCGCGCATGTTAACACGGCCGGATAAATACAGGTATTTGTTTAATAAGTCACCGTGGCGGTTCTCTTCTCCTGTCCAGTGGCGCAACCATTTTGACCATCCGTTGTCCGGATGCTGTGAAACGCCTTCCACATCCATTAACCACGATTCATAAGTGGGTAACGCTTCTTCGGTAATTGTATCGCCTACTAAAACTACCCAGAAATCATACGGTAATTCTTTTGCGATTTCTCTCAACTCTTTTACTTCTTCGAAGAAATTCTCTTCTTCCGAATTGGGCAGCATATCCGAAGGCTGCCATATCTTTTCAATCGGAATCAGATATTGCTCGACGAAATGATCGATGTTTTTTTCCAGAAATTGCATCACTTCCAGACGCACATTTTTTATTGACATAATCTTAATTTTTTATTCCCTGAACCACTGCATTTTCTGTCTTTTCCATTATCTCTTGGAAGGAATGGTCTTTCACGGCTATGGGTTCGTGAATGGTGAATTTTAATTTATTTCCTAATCCCATTGGAAAGGCTCCGAACCGGACCATTTTCCAGGAGTTGTTTATCGATATCGGAACAATATATGCCGATGGGGCATATTTGCATAGAATTTTTAATCCGTTTTCCGAGAACCGTTTCGGCACACCGGTTTTGCTTCTGGTTCCTTCCGGAAAAATAACCGCAGCGCGCTGGTGTTTTTGTATATAATCTGCCAGGCTTTTAATAGTCGGCAGGGCTTGTTTCGGGTCTTTTCTATCTATTAAAACGGAACCGCCGTGTCTTAAATTGTATGAAACACTGGGAATTCCTTTTCCTAATTCTTTTTTACTCACAAATTTGGGATGCGAACGGCGAAGATACCATATAATTCCTACGATATCATACATACTTTGGTGGTTGGCAACAAAAATAACCGGAACATTGGCCGGAATACGCTCTTTATGCTCAAACGTATAGGTGGTTCCCAGCAGATTTGTACACTTGACCAATAAAAAATTCAAATAATCCACACTCTTTTTATGTGCCTGATAACCAAAAAGATTAAGACAGATCCACTGTATAGGGTGGAAAATCACTAAGCACAATCCAAAAAACAGATAGTAAATAACGGATAATGGATATGAAATAATTTTTTGCATTACTGGAGTTATTTCGGGCAAAGATAATTCAATAAATAAAAAAACCACGCTTTAACGTGGTTTCTATTATTTTGTCTAACAAAATTAACAGTATTCGTTATAAGCGTCTTTCAGGTTTTCTGCGATTAATTCCGCAGGACGACCTTCAATATGATGGCGCTCTAACATGTGAACCAATTCTCCGTTTTTAAACAAAGCCATACTTGGCGATGATGGCGGGAATGGGAACATGTGCTGACGTGCAGCATCAACAGCATCTTTATCAACACCTGCAAAAACCGTGATTAACTGATCTGGTTTTTTACCGTTGTCAAGGCTCATTTTTGCTCCCGGACGTGCATTTCTTGCCGCACAACCGCAAACCGAATTTACAACCACTAAAGTTGTTCCTTCTTTTGATAAAGCATTATCAACAGCTTCTGCACTATATAATTCCTGAAAACCAACGTCGGATAATTCGGCACGCATTGGTTTTACCATTTCTTCTGGATACATAACAATTTATTTGATAGTTAGACCACAAAGTTACAAAGTTTTACTATTTTTTAAATCGTTGGAATCATAAAGATTTGTTATTGTATAATAACGGTTTTCTTTTCTTCGCTGTAAACGGTCTGGTTTTTCGCAACCGGCACAGTGTGTGCAAGGAAGAAAGGTACTGGAATAAAATAAAGAAGGTCTTCATAAATGAAAACCTTCTTCTTGACGTATTGCATTTTAAAAACGATAGGTAAGCATACCTGAAAAGTTTCTTGGATCGGTTTGGTTAATGAATGAGGTTCGGTAAGCATTATAACCAATTTCATTAAAGACATTGTTGATGAACAAACGAACACCCCAATGCTGGTCGAATTTGTAGGCTGCCTGGATGTTTACATTCATATACGAATCAATGTCAAACGGTTTCTGGTTCGGAACAATTCCTTCGTGGGTTACAGCTCCGGCAGACCAGTCGTTCATAGGTCTTTTTCCGGTATAATAAGCTCCGGCACCTAAAGAGAATCCTTTTAAAGCACCTGTGAAAGTATAATTTGCCCAGGCATTAAAAGTGTGTTTCGGCGTGTTTAACGGCGAAGAATTATAAACATAAGCCGTGTGTTCTTTGTATTTGGCATCAATATACGAGTAACCGGTAATGACTTCCAGATTTTCTAAAATTCTACCGGAAAGTTCTACCTCAATACCTTTACGTTCGTCATTTCCGCCTTTTTGATAGTAGCCTGTAGCTACCCAGTTCTCGTCATAAACCGGAAGGTTCATGTCTTTATTGTTGATTTTAAATAAAGTCAGGTTAAAACGCAAACGGTCGTTAATCCAGGTTGTTTTAAACCCGGTTTCGAACTGATCCCATCTTTCATTTCCTAATTCTTCTCCGCTTTGGCTTAATAAAGCGGCACTTCTCGGATTGGAACTATTCGTGTAGGACGCAAACAGGTTAATGTTGCTCATCGGCGTGAAGATAACACCTGCCAATGGATTCCAGGCATCGTTTCGCTGTGTTCCCACAGTATTCGATTTGGTAATTTCAACGCTGCTGTAACGCAATCCTACAAAAGTTTTTAACCATTTGTTCCAGGTAATCATGTCCTGAACCAATAAACCTAACGCTCTTGATTTAGTGTTTTCCGAACTTCCGAAAGCCAACGGGCTGTTTGGAGTAGGGTATATATTCGGGATGTTTCCGAAAACATTTATCGTATCGATAACAACCGATTTGGAGTTTGTTGTTTCAGTATTGTTGCTGGAATAATCCATACCCGCCTGAAACGTGTGTTTTAGAAAACCGGTTTGGATGTCCTGACCAACAAGGTCTAACTGTAACACATCGTTTATGTCTTTTCGGGTGTTATTGCTTATCGAACGTTTGCGCTCGTTAAAGCTGGATGACAGTTGCGACAGGCTGGCTCCGGTATCGTCTATATCCAGATCCGATTTGAAATAAGCAGCACGAAGCGAGAATTTATCGTTTAATTTTCGGTCCACACGAATAGTGTAGGTAGCATTTTTAGTGGCAACACGGTCGGATTTGAATCCCAGGAATTTATCGTGCGGCAGGTCATAAATGGCATTGATGTCATTACCGGCAAGATTTACTGTTCCCAAATCGGGTGTTCTGCTGTCGTCCAGGTAATCCATCTCTACCGTAACCGTTGTTTTATCATTGGCTTTCCATTGCAGGGAAGGATTGAAGTACAAACGCTCATTAGAGATCATGCTTCTGTAGCTGTCGCTTCTTTCGTAGGCACCGTTTACACGGAACGCAATTTTTTCGTTATCGTCAATCGGACCATACACGTCAAACGTCGGACGGAATAATCCCCAGCTTCCGCCACGAAGGGCTACTTCACCGCCGGATTGAAATTTCGGGGTTTTGGTAACAATATTGATCACACCGCCCGGGCTTCCCAAATCGGTTGCAACACCCTGAGTGATAGCTGCTGTTCCTTTTAATACCTGAATATTGTCAATACCAATGGCATCCGTTAAGATCCCGACACCTCTGAAATCGGAATTAACACGTACTCCGTTTTTCAAAATCGGAATACCGCGGAATCCACGGGAAGACATACTTTCTCTTTTGTTTCCATAAGTAGCAAAGGTGTAAACACCCGGAACGTTTTTAGTTGCGTCCGAAATGGTTAGATTTCCCTGCTGCTCGATTAATTTTGAGGAAATAATTGAAATACTCTGTATCTGCTCACTTGGTTTTAACGGTAATCGCGTTAAAGCCTGTAGTTTTTCCGGCTGTTTGTTTCTTTTTCCGAATACTTCCACTTCATCCAGCAACTGTTCGTTTACTTTTAGTTTAAAGTTGACAATGGTATTCGGTTTGTCGATTGTTACCACAAGCAGTTCTGCTTTGTAGGTCATGCTGCTCACTTTAAGGTTGTATTTTCCATACGGTAAATCGGAAAAAACATAATTACCGGAAGCATCGGTAGTTGTGGTCAGATTATTTTCGATTAAAATAACACTGGCATGGGTAACCAGATTGTTGTTTTCGTCGGTGACTGTTCCTTTTAAGGATCCGTTTTGGGCTAATGTGGTAAGGCTGAAAAAGATACTTAGGAGTAGAAAAGATATAGACTTCATATTTGTATTATTTAGACTTAATAAAAACAATACAAATTTAAAGGTTCCAAAGCGGATAAAAAAAGATATCCGTTTAATATTTTTTTTATTTATAAAACATTGTAATATAGTGTTTTGTGTTTTTGTTGGGCGCTTTTTTTGAATGAATTTTCCGATGTTAAGAAGATGGGTTTTTGGCAATATTTTAACGTATATTTTTACTGTATCGGGATAATTGTAAAGGATAACAACTGTTACTAAAAAAAAGGGTCGTAAAAGTTAATGAAAATTTAATTTCAGTTATTTTGAAGATGAAGAATAATTTTATCTGACATTTTGTGAAAAAACGTCAGATCGGGGCGTTCCGACCGTTTTGGAAAATTATTTTTTAAGGCTTTTTTCGAGAATGGTTTTCAGCTCTTTAGCCTTTAAGAATTGATTGTGCTGAAACAGGATCCGGTAATCGGTATCGAGCAAACAAACGGCAGGAAAGGAAAGCTGTTTTTCCATATTCCCTAATTCGTAGGCTAATTCATGATGCCCGGTATTGTTTCCGGTGGGTTTGAAATGATAGACCTGATGGTAGAAGGAAATATCGGTTTTGCTTTCGGCATCAAAGGGTATATAGTAAAAGGACTCGTTTAGCAAGGCGATGATCTCCGGATTCTGAAACGTTGTTTTTTCCATCATTTTGCAGTATTTGCACCATGATGTATGGATAAAAACAAAATACGGTTTCGGATTTTGTTTCGCCAAACTTTCGGCTTCCTCAAAAGTATGCGTTTTCAATTGGGCAAAACCAGAAGGAATCACCCAAAAGAGAACGCATATATAGTAGAACTTTTTGCTCATTATTTTAAAGTATAGCGCACTCCTAAGAACCCTCTGATACCCTGATTCGGTCCGTAAACATAGCTCGGATCAAAAGTCAGGGCATAAGGATTGTCTGCTGTAGGGATAACGTTGCCGCTGTTGTCATATTGTACATTCTGGTCGAAAGGATCGTTTGCCCGGGCAATGATAAACGGATTTCCTTTGTTCGGAGTCCAGTTCAGCAGGTTTTTTACCCCGCCGTAAATTTCAAAGTTTTTGATTTTGTTATAGGTCAGCTGGATGTTTTGAATACTCCAGGTCGGGGAAAACTCACTGCGGGGATCCAGTGGTCCCAATACAGGAAGACGCATCGGTCCGTAGAGGTTTCCGGTATAGTCAATGTCAAGATGTAATTTATTGATGCGGTAGGAAATAGCCCAGGTTCCGGAAAAACGCTCCGTCAGCATCTGGCGTGTAGTCACGCCGTTTTCGGTTTTGTTGACATCCATATAGGTTGCACCCAAAATCACTTTTAAACCATTGTTAAAAACCATATCAATGTTGGTACTGATCCCTTTTGTAATGGCATGGCCGTCTAAGTTTTTATAAATAATCTGGTTCGGATTAGTGTCATAATCCGGGATAATCGAATTGGTAAAATAAGTATACCAGGCACTGGCTTCCAGGCCGATGAAATTGCCGTTTTCGGTATATATTTTCTTCAGATAGTTCAGGTTGACATTATAAGAACGTTCCGGTTTCAGCTCTTCCTGAACGATTACTTCGCGGGAACCGGTTAATGCGGCGTGTTCTTCTGTAAACAGGTTAACGATTCTAAATCCGGTTCCGGCATTTAACCGGATAATATCCGTGTCGGAAGCTTTCCATTTATAAGCAAAGCGGGGCGTGAATATGGAACCGTGATTGCTGTTGTAATCATAACGCGCTCCCAGTAAAAGGCTGTGTTTGGAAGCCAGTCGGATTTCGTCCTGAACAAAAAGACTCGGGATCCAGGTTTCATCGGCTGTTTTTGTCGCCGGCGTATTGTCGTTGTAATACTGATAGCGTATGGCCGTACCAAACAACAAATCATGGCTGCCGGCTTTTTTATCCCAGGTTAATTGCCCGAAACCGATGCGCTGCTGGGCCAGGTAAGGGATGTTTCCATATACGGAATTCTGGTCGTGATCGGTATAGGAGAAATTAAACAGCATCTTTTCGCTGACCGGCAATTCGTAAGCTCCTAATAATTCCCAGCGTTTGGTGTAGATGCTCTCGCCGTATACTTCACTGCCGCCACGGTATTTTTTCTCCCATTGCATTTCTCCTCCCCAGCGGTCTTCATAAAAATAACGTCCGGCAACGGAAAATAATTTATTGCTTTTCCGGTTAAAGTTCCATTTCTGAAAAACGGAAATCCTGTCCTGCAGGGTAACATCGGTAAAATTATCATGATTGTTGTCAATCGGATTGCTGTAATTGAAATAGTTGATCCCGGTTAAAAGGGAAGCGGTTTTTCCGATATTCGCTTTAAAACCCAGATCGGCATTTACTTCACCCCAACTGGTTCCGAAAGCATCCGCAGATACAACCGGGGCATTTGTAGGGCTTTTGGTAATAATATTGATCAGTCCGCCAACGGCTTCACTGCCGTAAAGAGAAGAAGCAGGGCCTTTAACCACTTCTACGCGTTCCAGTAAAGAATTCGGAATTCCGGACAAGCCGTACACGGTCGACAAACCGCTCACGATAGGCATACCGTCAATTAAAACCAGCGTGTAAGGACCTTCCAGTCCGTTGATGTGAATATCACCGGTATTGCAGACATTGCAATTTAACTGCGGACGAACGCCGTTTACGTTTTGCAGTGCCTCAAAAATATTGGAAGTGGGATTCTTTTTAAAAAAAGTAGGCTTGTACACTTCAACGGGAACAGGGCTTTCGATTCTGTTCACCGCCTTCAGTGTACCGGTGACCACAACTTCATCCAATGAATTGTTTTCTTTCAGATCAAAATTCAGTATAACGGTTGTGGTGTCACTAATCGTAATATTTTTTCGTTGTGCCTTAAATCCGGTAAAAGAAACCTGGATCTCATAATTCCCGCGGGCTACTTTTTCGAGCGTGTAATTCCCGTCTGCATCTGCCGATGCACCCTTTTTTAATTTGTCAATAACAACATTGGCATATTGTAACGGTATTCCGTCGGAAGTTACTTTCCCTTTAATTACGGTTTGAGCAGCAGCGAAATAACCGGAAAGTAAGCAAATGGCGAGCAATGGGATTAGATTTTTCACAATTTTATTTTAGATTATGTTTAAATTAATTTTTAGGCAAAGCTAAAAATATTTTTTGAATCAAAAAAAATTGTATTTTTGAATTCGTAAAATTTAACAAATGACGCATTCAGAAGAAAACTATCTAAAAGTAATCTATCACTTGTCTGTTGTATCGCCAAGAGGAGTAAATACAAATGCTATTGCCGGAATGATTGAAAGTAAAGCTTCATCGGTAACAGACATGGTAAAGAAACTGGCAGAGAAAGATTTGATCCTTTATCAGAAATACCAAGGGGTTACGCTGACAGAAAAAGGTGCTTTGGCGGCAAAAATGATTGTGCGCAAGCATCGTTTATGGGAAGTTTTCTTAGTGGAAAAGCTTGATTTTTCCTGGGATGAGGTTCATGATGTGGCAGAAGAACTGGAACATATCAAATCGGAAAAGCTGATTAATAAACTGGATGCCTATCTGGGATTTCCAACGGAAGATCCGCATGGCGACCCGATTCCGAATGCGAAAGGAGAAATTAAAAAAATAGACAAACAATTATTGTCCGATCTGGAAGTGCAGCAAAAAGGAATTTGTGTGGGTGTTAAGGATTCATCGGCCAATTTTTTGCAATACCTGGACAAACAGCAAATCGCGTTAGGATCAAAAATTGAAGTGCTCAGTAAAGAAACGTTCGATATGTCGCTGACGATAAAAGTGGAAGGAAAAGAAATGATTATCTCCAATAAGATTGCCAATAATCTTTTTGTAAAAATAGAGCATTAATATGGCAAAGAAAACCACCAATTCACTGGAAGAAGTTCATGAATCTGTTGCAATAGTCCAGAACACGACTGTCTGGAAAAAGATCCTTGCTTTTTTTGGTCCGGCTTACATGGTGAGTGTGGGCTATATGGATCCCGGAAACTGGGCGACGGATATTGCGGGAGGAAGTCAGTTTGGCTACCAGCTGATTTGGGTTTTGCTGATGTCCAATATCATGGCGCTGCTGTTGCAGAGCCTCAGTGCCCGTCTGGGCATTGTCCGCCAGCGGGATTTGGCGCAAGCCTCTCGGGACACCTATTCCCGTCCGGTGAATTTTGTGCTGTATTTTTTAGCCGAAATAGCCATTGCTGCCTGCGACCTGGCGGAAGTACTGGGAATGGCGATCGGGTTACAGCTGCTTTTTGACATTCCGCTGCTTTGGGGTGTGAGCATCACCATGCTGGATACTTTTTTATTGCTGTTCCTGCTCAATAAAGGCATCCGGAAAATGGAAGCGTTTATCATTGCCCTTATCGCCATAATCGGGATGTCGTTTTTAATAGAAATGTTTTTAGCCAAACCGGATGTGACCGAAATTGCCAAAGGACTGATCCCTTCCATTCCGGATAGCACCGCTTTATATATCGCAATCGGGATTATCGGGGCAACGGTAATGCCGCATAATTTATACCTGCATTCTTCTTTGGTACAGACCCGGAAGTTCGACCGTTCGCCAAAAGGGATCAAACAGGCAATACGCTACAATTTCTTTGACTCTTTAATTGCATTGAACCTGGCCTTTTTTGTAAATGCCGCGATATTGATTTTAGCGGCGGCAGCCTTTTATAAAAACGGCATGTTTGAAGTGGCGGAAATCCAGGACGCACACCGTTTGCTGGAGCCGTTGCTGGGAACACACTGGGCTTCGGTGCTATTTGCCTTAGCGCTCATTGCCGCCGGGCAAAGTTCCACAATTACCGGTACACTCGCCGGGCAGATCGTGATGGAAGGCTATCTGAATTTGAGGATACAGCCGTGGGTGCGCCGTATTATTACACGGTTAATCGCTATTATTCCGGCATTTGTGGCAATTGTTTATTTTGGAGAAGAAGCTACCGGAAAACTGCTGCTGCTGAGCCAGGTAGTCCTGAGTCTGCAATTGGGATTTGCGATTATTCCGCTGATACATTTTGTGAGTGATAATAAAAAAATGCAGGGTTTTGCAATCGGGAAATGGACAAAGATCTCTTCCTGGTTGGTGGCTTTGATTATTGTTGCCCTGAATGCAAAACTGGTTTTTGATGAAATTGTAACCTGGCTGCAGGAATCGGAACATCCGGTGTATATCTGGGCTTTTGTTGTTCCTTTTGCCGTAGGTGCGGCAGTTCTTTTAGTGTATATTATCATCAAACCGATAGTCGATAAAAAATGGTCGAATCCGAAATTAGTACCGCATATTAACGAGATTGTCGTAAGTGAGGCAGATGCGCCCATGATCTATGCCAATATTGCCATTGCGCTGGATTTTTCCAAAACAGACCAAAAGAGTATTTCGAGGGCGTTACAACTGGGCGGTAAAGAAGCGCATTATACCATTATTCACGTGGTAGAAACGGTTGGAGCTATGATATACGGAGAAGAAATCCACGATTTCGAAACGTCAAGCGACCATTTGTATCTGGAAGCCTATAAGAAAACACTGGAAGCCAAAGGCTACAAAGTGGCAATCAAACTGGATTTTGGCAGTCCGAAAAAGAGTATTGCCAAAGTGGTCAATGAAAATAATTTTGACATACTGATTCTTGGAGCACACGGACACAACTGGTTTAAGGACCTGCTATTCGGAACCACAGTAGATGCCGTTCGTCACAGTATCACGATTCCTTTACTGATCGTTAAAGATCATTAACTGCAGCCGCAATCGGGTCCGCCGCAGTTCTTCTTTTTCTTTTTCCAAAGGTATTTCCGGATCAGGAAAAGTACGGCTGCTGCGAGGATAACATAAACGGCTATTTGCTGATAGTCTACCATATTAACTAAGTATTTGATAAGCAACCAGGGAAACAACATAGGCAAATCCGCTCATGAATACAAGCTGGATCGCCGGCCATTTCCAGGAGTTGGTTTCTTTTTTAGTAATGGCCAGCGTGGAAATACACTGCATGGCAAAAGCATAGAACAGCAGTAAAGAAACACCTGTGGCCAGGTTGAAGATTTTTACCCCGGTTACCGGATTTATTTCGGCATTCATACGGTTTTTAATGGTGGTTTCCTCTTCAGAGTGACTTCCCACACTATATATCGTAGCCAGTGTTCCTACAAACACTTCACGGGCAGCAAAAGAGCTGACTACGGCAATCCCGATTTTCCAGTCGTAACCTAACGGACGGATAACCGGTTCAATGCTTTTTCCGATGATTCCGATATAGGAGTTTTCCAGTTTGAATGAAGCAACCAGATCTTCTTTTTCACCGCTGATGGTTTTCTGAGCTAATTCCTGTTCGATGATCTGTTCGGCATTTTTAAAGTTTTTATCCGGTCCGTGAGAACCTAAAAACCATAAAATAACGGACAATGCCAAAATGATTTTACCGGCTCCAAAAACGAAAGCTTTTGTTTTTTCGATAACATTCAACGCGACATTTTTAAATAAAGGAACTTTATAACCCGGCATTTCCACTACAAAGTAGGATTTGCTTTTTACTTTTAAAATCTTGTTCAGGATATAAGCCGATAAGATAGCCATTCCGAAACCTAAAAGGTAAAGCGTCATCAGGGTCAATCCCTGCAGGTTGAATATTCCGAAAATATATTTGTGCGGAATAATCAGCGAGATTAAAATGGCATATACCGGTAAACGTGCGGAACAGGTGGTAAAAGGCGTAACCAATATCGTGATCAGTCGTTCTTTCCAGTTTTCAATATTCCGTGCCGCCATAATTGCCGGAATAGCACAGGCCGTTCCCGAAATTAAAGGCACCACGCTTTTTCCGCTCAAACCGAAACGGCGCATGATCTTGTCCATTAAGAATACCACACGGCTCATATAGCCGCTTTCTTCCAATAGGGAAATAAAAAGGAACAGGAAGGCGATCTGCGGAATGAAAATGATGATTCCGCCCAATCCCGGAATGATTCCCTGCGAAATCAGGTCGGTAAGTACGCCCGGCTGCATGTTTTCGGCTGCATAGGCACTTAAGGACGCAAAACTTTCGTCTATAAAATCCATCGGGATGCTGGACCAGCTGAAAATGGACTGGAATATCAGCATCAGGATTCCGAAGAAAATGATATAACCGAAAATCTTATGGGTTAATATTCTGTCCAGCTTACTGCGGATATCTCTGGCATTAGCCGTATCTACTTTGTAAGTCAGTTTAAGCGTATCGTTGATAAACTGGTATCGTTTGATGGTTTCTTTTTGCTGTAGTCGTTTTAATTCGGTATCCGATTTTACAAAAGATTTAATCGAAACTTCATTACGGTGCAGGCCGCCAAAATTAACGTCCTGAGTTATAACCAGCCATAGTTTGTACAAAAGCTGGTTCGGGAAAGCATTGCGCAGGCTGTTAAAATATTCCGGATCAATACTGGTGGCATTCAAACAAGGTTCGGTAGACAACTCTTTATAATTGATCAGTAAATTTTTCAGTGTTTCAATTCCTGTTTTTTTTCGGGAACTGACCAATGCAATTTTTGTTTTAAGTTCTTTTTCAAGAAGCGGGATATCAAGCGTAATTCCTTTGTATTCCATTCGGTCGGACATGTTGATCACGAGAATGGTCGGAATTTCCAGATCTTTGATCTGAGTGAACAGTAATAAATTACGTTTTAAGTTTTCCACTTCGCTAACCACTACGGCAACATCCGGAAAGTCTTTGTCGTTTTTGTTCATCAACAATTCGATAACGACATTTTCATCAAGTGAACTGGCATTTAAACTGTAAGTTCCGGGAAGGTCAAGGATATTCGCTTTAACGGTTGGGGACAGTTTGCTGATTCCTTGTTTTTTTTCTACCGTGATGCCGGGATAGTTCCCTACTTGTTGGTTTAAACCGGTAAGTTGATTAAAGACGGATGTTTTTCCGGTATTCGGGTTACCTATTAAGGCTACTTTTAACGTATTTGTACTCATGAATTTTTTCCTTATATAATCTCAACCTCAATTTGGCTGGCGGTTTCGATACGAATGGCCACGTGACTATCGTTTACATTAATGTATAACGGATCACCCAGCGGAGCAACTTGCAACAGCTCTACAGTATTGCCGGGTAGACAGCCCATTTCTAAAAGTTTTAGTGGAATTACATCAACATTAAAATCCTTGATCACGGCTTTTTGTCCTTTTTTTATTTGTGCTAGCGTGGTTTTCACCTTATTTAGATTGAATTAAAATAGATATGCAAAAATAAGCATTTAAAACTGATAAGCCATGATAAAACACACTTTCACATTTTTTTATGAAATGATTAGGATATCGATTTCAGTTGAAAAATTCTTACAAATGTTAAATACGGAGATATGTTGAGGCGTGTAATGATTTACGGCAGGAGCAGCGTTAACGCCCGGTTCCGGCTGCTGGTGCAATTGGCGGAGCCTTCTAAAAAGTAGGGCAATTGCCAGGCCTGCGTTTGCTGTGCCTGTTTGCTGCCGGGTATATCCCAGGGCGGATAAACCCTGAAACCACGTTTGCCTTCTTTTTGAGCAGTGGAAATAATACCGCGGGCGGCCAAAACAGCTTTCGGGAAAATAAACTGCCCCGATTGTTCGTCTTTTCGTGTACTGATAATCACGAGATCAATCGTGTCCGTAACCGAAAAGGGTTCGATAGGACCTGCTTCGCTTCTTTTCCAGAGGGTTACAAACTGCCCGGTTTTTGCAGGGGTAATTTTTGCCTGCCGGTAGCAGACAAATTGTCCGTTCAGGCGGAAGGTAAGGGCGTCATATTCCGCACTTTCGGCGGCAGCCCGGAAATCGGAACATTCCAGACCGCATGGGTCATAAACAGATTCTTTGGCTGTTAAAAGGTCCTGAGGTATGGCGAAAATGGATTTCAAAATTATTCCGGTTGTATAAACGACTATTTTTCGTTTTGGGACAACCAGTTAATATCTTCCAGTAAACGTTTTACATCTTCCATTTTGGTACCGTCATAAAAACCGCGGACACGGCGTTTGGCATCTACTAAAACAAAGTTTTCGGTATGCACCATGTCGTATAATTCTTCCGGTTTCCCGGTTTTTACCGCTAAATAAGATTTTCGGGCAATATAATAGATGTCTTTTTTATCGCCGGTAACCAGATTCCATTTGCTGTCAATCACTCCTTTGTCCAGCGCATATTTTTTCAAGACCGGTACGCTGTCAATATCCGGAGTTACCGAATGCGAAAGCAGCATCACTTTCGGGTTGTTCTTAATTTGATCCTGTAACCATACCATATTGGTTGTCATGATCGGGCAAATTGTCGGACAGGTGGTAAAGAAAAAGTCGGCTACATAAATTTTTCCCTCATAATCTTTTTGGGTAATGGTTTTTCCGTTCTGATTGGTAAAGGCAAAATCGGCAATAGTATGTTTATTGGCAATATGCTGAATCGTGGTATCCACCAATTCCGGGTTAACCATGGACGGGGTATAGATAGCAAGCTTTTTTTTAGGGGTAAGGGCGTTATAGAAAAGGGTTATGATAATGGCAGAAAGCACAAAAAGGACAATAAAAAACAGTCGGTATTTCTTGAAAAAAGATAGCATGATTTATTTTTTTGCAAAAGTAAAAAGAAGTTCGCTATTAGCGGGTTAAATATTCTCTAAATCGGGACGGATTCAATTTTAACAAATAAAAAAATCAATTCGGTTACTAATTGTTATTTTTGTTATCCGAACACCAATCAAAAAATAAGAATATGGAATTAAAAGTGAATAAGGGAGTTCTACTTTGTGCTACGGCTTCGTTAGTGTTGTTCTCCTGTAAAACAAATCAGACCGCCACGGCAGAAAAGACGGCTACACATCCGGGGATTAACCTTGGATTTATGGATAAGTCGGTTAAACCGGGGGATGATTTTTTCCGTTATGTAAACGGAACCTGGTATGACAAAACGGAAATCCCGAGTGATAAAACCCGTTGGGGAAGTTTTGACGAATTACGCCAGAATACCGATAAAGACGCTTTAGCCATTTTAAAAGAGGCTGCTGCAAATAAAAATCTGGATCCGAAATCGGATCAGGCAAAAGCTGTAAATGTGTACAGAACATTTATGGATACGATTTCCAGAAACAAACTGGGAATTACCCCAATCAAAGAACAGCTGGCAAAGATCAATGCGGTTAAGAATGCACAGGATGTAAATGCCCTGTTATTAGAAATGGAACCGCAGGGAGGTTTAGGTTTTTATGGTATGGGAATTGGTGCCGATGCTAAAAACAGTAACCGTAATGTGGTATATGTCGGATTGGGAAGCTTAGGATTGCCGGATCGTGACTATTATATTTCGGATGATGCCGATTCTAAAGAGAAAAGAGAGAAATATGTGGCACATGTGGCCCGTATGCTGCAATTTTTAGGAGAAGGACCAAGTCAGGCAAAAGAAGATGCGGTTAGAGTACTGGCATTGGAAACGGCTATGGCAAAACCAAGACTGGACAGAGTGGAGCGCCGCGACCGTAGAAAAACCTACAACCCGATGCGTGTTGCCGACCTGCAAAAACTGACACCAACAGTAAACTGGAAAAACTATTTTGACGGTTTAGGTGTTAAAAATCTGGATTCTTTAGTGGTATCACAACCGCGCTATATGACCGCTCTGGAAGATATTTTTAAAGCAAACGATGTGGATAGCTGGAAAGCCTATTTGCGTTGGACGCTGATTAACAAATCTACCGGTGTGTTAACAACCGATATTGAAAATGCCAACTGGGATTTTTACAGCAAAACCTTACAGGGAGCTATCAAGCAGCGTCCGAGAGAAGAGCGCGCATTACAGGTTGTAAATGGAACGGTGGGAGAAGCTTTAGGGAAATTATATGTAGAGAAAAAATTCCCGGCTGAAGCAAAAGCAAAAGCGAAAGCAATGATTGAAAATGTATTCCTTGCTTTTGAAAACCGTATCAATAAATTGCCTTGGATGACGCCAGCAACCAGACAGGGAGCTATCGAAAAATTAAGAAAATCGACGGTTAAGATCGGTTATCCGGACAAATGGAAAGACTATTCCAAATTAGAGATCAAGAGTATCGCCGATGGCGGATCGTACTATGACAACATGAAAAATGTTGCCAAATGGGGCTTTGATGAAAACATCGAAGACCTGAAAAAACCGGTAGATAAAACCCGTTGGGGAATGTCGCCGCAAACAGTAAATGCATATTTCAACCCGTCGTATAACGAAATCGTTTTCCCGGCGGCTATTTTACAACCGCCTTTCTATGATTATAAAGCAGACGAAGCGGTAAACTACGGTGGTATCGGAGCGGTTATCGGACATGAAATTTCACATGGTTTTGATGATTCCGGTGCCCGTTATAATGCAGACGGAAATTTAGTAAACTGGTGGACAGATGAAGATTTAAAACAATTTACAGGTTTAGGTGGTGCTTTAGCGGCACAATATAGTGCGCTGGAACCGTTACCGGGAACGTTTGTAGACGGTAAATTTACATTAGGGGAAAACATTGGTGACCTTGGTGGTGTGAATGCTGCTTATGACGGTTTACAGTTGTATTTAAAGAAAAACGGTAATCCGGGCTTGATCGACGGTTATACACCGGAACAACGTTTCTTTATTTCCTGGGCGACTATCTGGCGTTCTAAAATGAGAGATGAAGCGATTAAAAATCAGGTAAAAACCGATCCGCATTCACCGGGAATGTACCGTGCTTATGTGCCGTTGCAAAATGTTGAAGCTTTCTATCAGGCATTCGATATCCAACCGGGTGATAAACTATATGTTAAACCGGAAGACAGAGTTAAAATCTGGTAATCAATATAAAAGCCTCCCAAACGGGAGGCTTTTTTTATGAAAGGCAGACAACTTTTTTGATGCTGGTTGCCGTTTTTATTTGCCTTTGTTTACAATGATCTTGGTTGTAAACACCGGCTGATTTTCGGAATGAATCTGTACAATATACAGCCCGCCCGCTAAATGCTGTAAGGATAAGGTGTTGTTTGACCCGGTTAAAGGTTGCTGCAGGACGGTTTTTCCCATAATATCAATAAGGCTGATGTTTGCCTGCTTGATCTCGATATTGTTAAAATCAATATTCAGGACATCATGGGTTGGATTCGGATAGATCAGCATATTGTCGTTAACTGCAATTACCGTTGATTTTTCGATTTCCATTTCCGGACCGGCCTGTTTCATGTTCTGGTTAGGCAATTCCCCGCGGTACATTGAAGCCAGTGATGCTTCATACCATTCTTTATACCAGAACCACCATCCGAAACTTCTTTTAATATACTGGATGTTAAAGATCTGGTCAGGTGCTGTTGGTGCTGCCTTTACTAAAAACTGTCGGGAACGCTGGTTCAGATACCAGTCGTTATAATAGGAACTTCCGCCATTACTCCAGTTAAAGGACATACCGGGACCGCCATTGCTATAGTCATAACTGCCAATCCAGGTATTGCTGATGGCCAGGTATTCGCTGTAGCCGTCGTTGTCCAGATTTCCGGTCATCATTTTGTAGCTGCTGTGCGCCGGCGTCACGTTAGTTGTTGTAAAGCTGGTACCCAATCCCTGTCCGCCGGTTAACGTCCAGGTGCTTCCGGTAAAGCGCATAATAGCAGAGAAATTACTGGAAGAATTGCTCACGAAAGCATAAAGTTCATCACGGGTAGTGGTGCGCATTTTTCCTTTCAGGTAGCGTTGTATCTGCGAGATCTGCAATCCGCCAATCCATCCGGAACCGTTATTGCTCCAGATCGTCTGCGGGGAATACCAACCGCCGCCGCTGGAATTGAATTTTACCAGATGTGCCCAGCCATTCGGGTTAACACACAATAGTTCGTCCTTACCGTCGCCGTCAAAATCGCCAATGGTAAAAGTGTCCTGTGGTCCCATATACCAGTAGGCTATAGGAGTATTACCGCCGTTGTTGCTCCATCGCTCTTTCCACGACCAGCTGCCGGGCAGGTATTCTTTAATCTGAGCCCAGCTGCCATTATCGGTACGGGATAAAATCTCATCTTTGCCATCGCCGTCAAAATCACCGGCATAGTACCGGTCGCCGTAATTACGGTACCAGCAACCGAAGCTTCTGTTTCCGCCATTGCCCCAAAGGTGGTACCAATCGGTTCCCTGGTCGCAGGAGAAATCCATAATACCAACCCAGTTTCGATCCGGATTTGCAAAGAAAATTTCCTCATCGTTGTTTTCACCGTCAAAATTTCCGGCTAACATATAATCGCCTTCCTGCATGTACCAGGTAGCCACCCATTTCAGGTTGCGGTTGTTTGTCCATGATTTTACAATTTCACTGGAATTATTCACATTCGCATAATCATTCAGGCAATAGGCATGGCTGTTTATAGAGTTTAGAATAATACTTCGCGTATGCGGACTGAAATATAAAGGGGAATACGAGGATGTGTACATACACATGATCGGTACGTCGCTGCCGCTGCAGGAAGAAGAGCCGTAATGCTCGTCGTCATGAAGGGAACCGAAAATATGTCCCATTTCATGAGTGATGATACGAATTCTGGTCGGGTCTTTTCCAATGACACCGTAAGCGGAATATGTGGAACATAAAGAATTGGTAAAAGCAATACCTACCGTACCGCCATCTGGCCGTCTTCCGGTAAACAGTAAGGCTAAATCGCGATCCTTGTTTGTATGGTTGGCATTCCAGTTGTCCCGGAATTTATAGAGTATGTCTGTGGCATTGTTGGTGTTGTATAATGAACCGTTCGTAGGTAGAAGGTTGACATGTTTTACGATGAACGAGATGTTGAAGTAGTGCGTATACACACATTCGGCCAAAAAGAGACTGTTCAGGATGTTGGATGCCGAGTTGCTTCCGTTCTGGTCGCACCAGGGTTTATCGCCTTCTGCGGCTATTGTGACAAAGCGCGGCGTACAATCTTTAAAATAACCCTTTTGTACCACAGGAGGTTCCTGGATTAATTCCTGGATTTGCTGGCATCTTGAGTTTTGGGTGCTGATGATGTTTCCGAGATTAAAAACCAATAATGGGTTTTCGTCGGTAACAAAATCATCGCCGTTTAATTTGATAAAATCCTGCAGGGACGTGTAATACAATACCTGATTGCTTTCGGTATCCCATTTCAATCCTACCAGATTGTCTTTAAAGATGGCCAGACGAACCAGTGTTCCGGGATTATTATCGGCGGTTCCTTTTAAAGTAGGGACATTATAGTTAAGATCGGTTTCGGCGGTACGCTGAAAAGTGATCTGATTTTCTCCTCCTTCATGGGTAATCCCTTCGGTATAATCCAACGCTCTCATGTCGTGGCGCTGAAGGGTAAATTTGGTGTTACCGGAATTGTCCTTTAGGATAAACTCTATCGCATAAGGATTTTTAAGAAGGTAATCGTTTAGTGCAGCATAGTTAAAATGATAGGCAGCATAGCCTTCAACTCTGGAGCTGAGGTAGTCCTGTACTTCTCCGCCTATCTGTGCCGGATGCAATTCATAAGCGGGCAGCTGAGGCTGTTGGGGTTGGGTGTAGCTGGGCGGATCGTCCGGACCGCTGGTTTCGGGAACCTGTGCCATTGCCGCCAGAGAGGTCAGCAATGCCGAAAATAAGAGTAAGCATTTTTTCATAATTAATTGTTTTTGGTGTTAAAGTTGTACGCAATGAAAATATCATTTGGTGTATGGAGTACCGTTGAAACAAAAAAGGTAATTATGAGGCTTGTATGAGATTAACAGCTTATATGTTAAAAATGGTATTTTTTATCAATAAAATAACAGTTGTAAAATTAAAAATGGTAAATTTTGTACCAAATATAATAAATAATAAACAGGGTGTTATATTTTATCTGAATAATTAATAAAAAAAAATTTTTGTGAAATAAAGAGTGTTTTAAGGGTGGTTATTTGTAGAATACTGCCGTTTTATGCTGATAGGACGAACAAAAACCGGCTTTGACCTTGATCAAAGCCGGTTTTTTTAGAGGTTCAAAATCCTGAAATCAGGAATGAATTATAACCGTAATGCCGGTTATAATATTTTGGAGCACTGCTCAAAAGCAGGAAACTATTTTTAATAAAGCAGATAAAATATAAGGGATTATTTTTTACCGGAACGCATTGCTTTGGTATGGTGCAGGCTATCGTCGGCAGCCAGTTTTTGATAGGCTTCGGTTTCTATTCCGTAAATAGCCATCTTTCCTTCTTCATTGCAATGAACGCCCCAACCGTATCTTTTGGGAAGCGGAGAGCAGCGAAAACAAGCCTGTCCTTTCGAAAAATAATGCTCTTTTTCCTGTTCTGAATCTTCTCTTTGAATATTGTTTTTAGCGGCATAAATGTTGAATAAAACGGTATCGGAAGTAAACCGGTACGGATTTTCAATAAGGGTTTCAAACTGGATAACCGCTATTGATTTGCCCGTTTTTTTTAAAGGCGGGATTTCGGCGGTTTTTGCCGGACAATCTGCTGCAACAGCAATAAAAGTATTGTAATAATTAGTCGATTTCATTGGCAATAAATTTAAGGTTGAACAAAAGCGACAGCTGACGGTGCCGATTAAGATGCCGGTTCTATCAAATCCCAGAGATTACCGTACAAATCGGCAAAAATGGCAACTTTCCCCCAGGGTTCTTCCACGATACCTCTTATGATCGTTACCTTATTGTTGGTGAAATTTTCGAAATCGCGCGCGATATCATCTGTTTTTAAAAAGAAGGCAACTTTTCCTCCGGTCTGGTTGCCAACGCTTCTTTTTTCTTCCGGATTTTCGGCTTTCATCAAAACAAAAGCACTGCCAGCGGATCCTTTCGGAGCCAGCGTTACCCAGCGTCTTCCGTGTTCGCCATGAATGTTTTCCAAAAGGGAAAAGTTTAATTGTCCGGTATAGAAAGCGATGGTTTCTTCATAGTCGTTTACCATTAAGGTAATATGAGCAATATGCTGTTTCATAAAATAGATTCGTGGGGTTTAGGAATGGTAAATTGTTTCCGGTGTTTTGTCCAGAAAAGTACCCAGTTTCCCGATTTCGTGTTCGATAATTTTTTTGAAATCGGCAGAAAAAGGTTCAAACGGATAAATATCGATTGTCACGGCATTCTTTTTTAAAGACCGTTTCCATATTCCGACAGCTTTTCCGTTACTAACGATTACCGGGTGAAAAATTCCGTTTCGGGTAATTGCTTTTTTGTGATGATCCATCGTCAGGGTTGCTGTCCGGTCCTTGTAGCTGATCAGAAATTCATCAAATGCCGGCAGCAGCTGAACGGAATTGCTTTCTTTTTCCGGAAAAACAAGAGCCGGGGAAAACCAGTAGGTTTCCGTACCGATCGTTTCTGAAATAAAATCGGATTGGACCAATTCCAGTGCTTTTTTGGTTTCGGTTAAAGACAGACCGCACCACCAGTGGAAATCCAGAATTGTTGCCGGACCATGACTGGTAAAATATTTCCGGGCCAGTTTTGCCAGAGCTTCTTCCCGGGGCAGGATGTTTTTTTGAGGAACCCATTCCGGAAGAAATGCGTAGGTGGATTTTTTGTTTTTTGTTTTTCCGCTGCCAAGGATACCGCTCAATTCGGCATGCATCAGTATGTAAGACGAACGGCTGTCATTGGTGGCGATGTTATGCTTTTCCAGTTCTGAAACCAGTTCTTCCCGGGTCAGATGATTGTGATCTCTTAAGGCCTTTTCCATAACGGAATAACATTTGGAAAGGACGGTTTGATCAAGTTCCAGTTCTTTCAGGCCGCTGGTCATAGACGACTTTATCCGGTTTGCCGAAAGTTCAAGGATCCAGTAAATATCGGACGCCGCAACGGTATGCCAGGTCGGGCGCATTACATGCGTACGGATAATTTCGCCATTATCCATGGCTGCTTCAACAAGCGATTCGGTAGCATTTGCATGCCGGATTCCCAATGCCCATTTTGACATCGCATAGTCCTGTGCCTGAAGTGCTCCCATATAGGTGGCGATTTCGGAAATACTACCGGCTTTGTTCCGGATTAAAAGCTGATTGGCCAGGCGGATGTTGGCAATGTCCGTTAAGGTCATACACGTATCTTATTTATACAAAATGATAAACCAGTCGGCATGTTGTGGCTGAAAAACACCTAATCCCGGTGTGTAGAGCATAAAGCCGACTTTTGCATTTTCGGCAGTGAACTGATGGACAATTTCCAGGTTGCTGACCGCATTCCAGATGGTTTCATAGTTGAAACTGGTATAACCTTCCGATGCAATAATATCGGCTGTTGGAGTAAAATACTGGGCAGTGGCCAAATCGGCAGCGCTATTTGTTGGTAAAACAGAATACGTTTCCGGTGCGCTATAATCGGGTGTTGCTATTTCTGAAGAAGTTCCCATCCAGGTAACAGGTCCGTTAAAGATAACTTCACCGGTTGGCGTGAATGCTAATTTATAATTGCCAAAATCACTTGGCGGAAGATAGGTTTCCGTTAGCGGAATTGATGGAGTCATCGGAACACCTTCAAAATGGAATAGTTTTCCGCCTTTAAACTGGTTCGTTTCAAAATCCACCCGTAACATCAAAAGTTCACGGGATGCATTGGGTGTTTCCTGTATTGGCGCATAATCGTCAAAATCTTTTGTACAGGATACAATTAAAAAGAGTAAAGGAAGATAAAGCAATAGTTTTTTCATAATACTGGGTAGCGTAAGATTTTTTTGTGTTGGTTCTGATATTCCGGTTTTGTAAAGTATAAAGTTAGAATTAATTATGATTAAAAATCCAAAACTTTAAAAGTATACTGCAAAACGGTGGTGAGTTTATCGGTATTGATTCGTTTTCCAACGGAAGGTTTCTGATGGTTGAATTTCGGAACTGCCAGGGCTAATGCCGCTGCTTTTTGCGTATAATAGGCTTCCCGGCCTGGATGTACCGGTGCCACAGCATTAAAAGTGGCGCCCCATTGACGCTGTTCGATTATTGTTAAAATGATTCCGATGCAGTCCGTTTGATGAATAAAATTAATCGGGCTTTCCGGGTTTTCGATATTTTCCCTGCCGGCTAAAAATTTAACGGGATGCCTGTCGCTGCCAATCAATCCTCCAAAGCGGAGAACCGTTGTCTGGAAATGGCTGTTTTGCTGTAAAAGCCGTTCTGCTTCCAGAAGCTGCCTGCCGCTTTCGGTATCCGGCTGCGGAATGGTGGCTTCGGACACTTCCGAATTATCATCGGCATATACGGAAGTAGAACTGATAAACAGGACCTGCTTTACTGTTGCCGTTTCGATATGAGGAATAAGATTCCGGATTTTTGCGGTGAAATTTTCCGGATTATCCCCTCTCAATTTTGGCGGGATATCAATAATCAGTATTTCAGGACCGTTAAGAAAAGCGGTTATGTCGCCCTTTGTTGCTTCTTCATGCAGACTGACTAAAAAAGGATGAATCCGGTTTTCGGCTAAAAGGGAAAGCTTGTTTTCGGATGTTGTAGAGCCGTTAACAGGGTAATGCTGATTGATTAATGCTTTCGCTAACGGAAGGCCGAGCCATCCGCATCCTAAAATTGCTATTGGTGTTGTCATACTGAATCAGGGGTCTTTTTTTACCAATACAAAGTAATCGTTTTCTAAAGCCATATAACCCTGATTGTATAAAAAATAATAGGTATTTCCTGTTTTAGTGTTTAAAATGCCGGTAAAAAAATCAAAATCAAATCCTTTGCTCAAAAGTTTGGTTCGGGTGGTTTTTGATTTTCCGTCGGTATTTAAAGCCGACAAAATCCGGTAATTCCTGCGCAGCTTGTTGTTAATATTGCGCATCAGGTTGGTAACATCTTTATTCTTTTTGTTATTGTAGGCATTGCGGCATCCGTCACTGCAGAATTTTTTGTCTTCCCGGCCTACAATTCTCTCTTCACATTCAAGGCATTTTTTCATGATAACTGATTTTGGTTGGCGTATACGGTTTTTAGGAGTGCAGGTATTTTATTCGAAATTTCCTTTATAATGCAGGGCTTGTTTGATGTGTGCCAGATGATGTCTGGAATGCCAGTCGTAAATCCCGATCGCTTCTTTGAGCGAATAAAGGCGCTGGTGCTGCGGATGGAAATACAACAAAGCCAGATCTTCCTCGGTTAAGGTATCCAACAGATAAACCCAGCGGTTGTGTACGCCGGTTATGATCTGCAGGGATGCACTGATGTCGTCATCCTGCCCGTCTGCAGTAACAGCCCATTTGTGTTCTTCATAAGGACGGACTTCCGGTACGTTTTCGGTTAGGGTTAATTTAAAGCGGATAAAGCTGTTCATGTGGCTGTCGGCAAGGTGATGGATAACCTGTTTGATGCTCCAGCCATCGGGTCTGTAAATCCAGTTCCGTTCGGTAACGCTGAGGTCTTTTACCAAGGCATTTAGTTCCTGTGGAAGCGATTGGATTGTTGCTTTCCACGATTGGATGTGCTGCCGGTCTATTTCTGTCGGGACAATAAATTTTCCGACAGGATATCTTAATTGTTCTAATTTCATAAACCTTAGTTTGTTTTTAGTCTTTTAATCTGGTATAAATCTTTTCTACGGTCTTTCATGGTTCGGACACTTCCGTGTTCGTGCAGTTCTTTCAGCAAATCGACATCCACATCCACAATCAGCGTCATTTCGGTATTGGGTGTGGCTTCCGCTTTGATCCCGTTAGTCGGAAAAGCAAAGTCGGAAGGGGTAAATACAGCCGCCTGTGCAAACTGAATGTCCATATTGTTTACTTTCGGCAGGTTGCCTACGCAACCGGCAATAGCCACATAGCATTCGTTTTCAATAGCCCGTGCCTGTGCACAGTTCCGTACCCGGGTATAACCGTTTTGGGTATCGGTAAGAAACGGGACAAACAGGATATCCATCCCTTCATCGGCCAGCAGTCGGGACAATTCCGGGAATTCCACATCATAGCAGATCATGATGCCTATTTTACCGCAATCGGTATCAAAGGTCTTGATCTGGGAACCGCCTTTCATTCCCCAGTAAAACACTTCGTTTGGCGTGATGTGTATCTTGGAATACATTTCGGACGTTCCGTCTCTTTTGCAAAGGAAACCAACATTGTACAGGTTTCCGTTTTCTAACAGCGGCATGCTTCCGGTAATGATGTTGATATTGTAGGAAATGGCAAATTCCTGGAATTTTTTACGGATCGGTTCGCTGTAACGGGCGAGTTCCCGAATGGCATCGGCTTCCGAAAGATGGTTGTAGTCGGCCATTAGCGGAGCGATGAAAAGTTCCGGAAACATCGCGAAATCGCTGGCATAACCGGAAACCGCATCAATAAAAAATTCGGCTTGTTCAAATAAAGCTTCCAGGTTGTTTAACGGACGCATCTGCCATTGAATCAATCCCAGCCGGATCACACTTTTACGGGTGTTGATAAGCTGCTGGTTTTTTTCATAATAGATGTTGTTCCATTCCAGTAACACGGCATATTCCTGTGAGCTGACATCGCCTTCCAGGTAATTTTTCATCACCTTGATCACGTGGAAATCATTGCTGAGCTGAAAAGATAAAACCGGGTCGTGCAGTTCTTTTACCCTTACCTTTTCGATATATTGTTTTGGGGTCAATGCTTTGGAGTGTTCGGCATATTTGGGAATACGGCCGGCAAAAATAATGGACTGTAAATTCAGCTGTTCGCAAATCTCTTTACGGGCATCGTATAGTCTTCTGCCCAACCGGAGTCCGCGGTAATCGGGATGGATAAATACATCAATACCATAAAGAACATCGCCAAAGGGATCGTGAGTGGAAAAAGTATAGTTTCCGGTGATTTTTTCATAGGTATGATTGGCACTGGCTTTCCGGTAATCCATAATTAAGGATAAGGCAGAGCCCACAACCTTGCCGTCTGCCAGTATGACCAGCTGACCGTCGGGAAATATCTCCAGCAAACGTTCTATCTGGTGTTCTTCCCAGTAAGCTTCTTCAAGCTCACTATAGGCTTCCATCATGGAATTCCGGAGTTCTTTATAGTCTTCAATCTTTAAATTTCGTAATTCGACTTTATTGATTGCCTTTTGCATGGGGTTTGTTTTTTCAGAAAGTTACAAAAAATACCAACTGCTTACAAACGCTTACAATTATTTATAATCGAAAGTAAACGGTTAAATGTCGGATAAAGATCCGGCTGCAGTGCAATTTTGCAGTATAACTCTTTGCGGTTCTTTTGAAGTTTGGATTCGAAAACTAATTGGTTTGCGTATAATTCTAATTTACCTTGTATTATTTATTGTAATTTTATTATTTTAGGCAAAATAATGATAAAAACACAGATATGAGATTAAAATTACTTTTTGCAATGGTTTGCATTAGTGCTCTTGACATGTACGGTCAGGCACTGAATCAGAGTGAATGGCTTTGGAATATCAAGGTCGAAAACACATCGATAATTGACAGTAAACCGTTGAGTTTTGTTGATAAAGACAACAACTATTTTATGGTGGGCAACTTTAATGGTGCTACCACTTCTATACAGGGAACCACTTTGCAAAACACGAGTTTGCCGGCTGGTACTGCTATTGTAGGCGATGCGTTTATTGCAAAATTTGATGAAAACGGAACATTCCTGAATGTAAAGCATTTCGGGGGATCCCGCAATGAGGTCATTACGTCTGTTGATTATGATGGTGATGCCCATTATTATATTGCCGGTGCTTTTAACGGAACCATGGATTTGGGCAGTGGTACCGTTTTAGAAAATACCGATCTGTATGCAACAAAAACCTTTATTGCAAAATATACATTATCGGGAACATTGGTCTGGTCCAAAGTATTTGATCAGTATGTAGGAAACGGTTATGTAAAGTATAAAAACGATAAATTGTATTTTGCCGCAAATTATGGCTATGATCAGCTGTCTTTTGATGGGGTAACCTTACCGGTAGCTAATTATTCGCCCACAATAGCAGGCATGGATAAAAACCTGGTAGCGAGATTTGATGCGAGTAACGGAGCGCTTCAATGGGTTTCTTCCTCCCGTTATACAGGACCATACACCAGTATTTCGGCCGACAGGATAGGAGCGCAGATCAGAACAATGACTGTTGATAATAACGGGAATGTTTATATTGCCGGAGAGTTCTTTTCCAGATCGGTAACTTTTGGCAGTATCACCTTAAACAGAACAAGCAGTTCAAATTCCAATTTGTTTTTTGTACGATATGACAATACCGGAGCGGTAGCCTGGGCAAAAACTGCTGCTACAAGCGGCGGTGCTGATTCCAAGGTGGAGGATCTTGCTGTAGATGCTGCCAATGATGTTTATTTGGCTGGAAGGGTGTATAATTCTTCCGCAAATTTTGATGGAACAATTTTGCAATTCCCTGGAAATTACGGTGGTTTTCTGGTAAAATATAATACTGCCGGAAGTTTGGTTTGGGCCCGAAGAGCAGGGATATCCTCCGATCAGGCTCCGACTACAGGACTGAGCCTTTCAAGGTTATCAAAATTACATATCGATGCACAGGATAATGTATATGTGGGCGGAAGCTTCTATAAATATTTGAATCTGGCTCCGAACTTTGTTTACAATCTTAGCAATCAGTTTTATCTTTTGCTGGCAAAATACAGTAAACAGGGAGTGGTACAATCCTGTGAAATTTATCCTTGTGAGCCAAATGGCGTGCGCGATCTGAAAGTACTGAATTCGACGGCTGATAATTTTTCTGTTGTTTCCGACCTGTCTATAGATTTTCAGTTAAACAACCTCCCGATAGCTGCCGAGCAGAAAAACCGACTTTATATTGCGAAAAGAGATGTGGTTACAGCAGGTAGCGAGGATTTTGATAAAACCGCTTTTTCGGTATATCCCAACCCGGCGATGGAATCCCTGTTTGTAAAAGGTATTGAAACATTGGACGACCAGCTGCAATTCTCCATATTTGATTTTAACGGCAGAAAAATCAGCAAAACGGAAAAACAAACAGTAATGGAAAAAGGAATAGACGTTTCAAAATTAGCCGGAGGAGTTTATTTCCTGCGTATAGAGGATGCTAAAGGAAATGTAAAACAGCATTCAAAATTCATCAAAAATAACCAATAATAACTGCCCGCTTCTTTATAAGTGGTGCAGCAGTGTTAATGCAAAAAAGAGATCAGATTTAAGTCGAACCATTAATTTTATAAGCCATGAATGCATTAAGAAACAAAGTACAGTTAATCGGTAATGTAGGGAATGATCCCGAAATTAGAAACTTAGGCGAAGGAAAAAAACTGGCAAAGTTAGCCATTGCCACGAATGAGGTTTATTATAACGACAAAGGGGATAAGATCACCGATACCCAGTGGCATACCGTGGTAGCCTGGGGGAAAGCGGCAGAAATTATCGAGAAATTTGTTGAAAAAGGAAAGGAAATTGCCATTGAAGGAAAGCTGGTTCATAAAGTCTGGGAAGACAAAGACGGCAACAAACGCTATACTACGGAAGTCGTTGCCAATGAACTGCTGCTTTTAGGAGGCAGGTAACTTACCAACACAAAAGCTTGTCTTCGGATAAGCTTTTGTTTTTTTAATAGTTTATGAATAAAGATCGGCAGCAACCCTGTAGGTATTGGCATGCGCCTCGATGATGGTTTTAATATCGGGAGAATAGCCGCCACCCATACTGCATTGTACCGGAATACCGTGTGTCCGGCATAGTTGCAAGACCAATTCATCCCGTCTTTTGCAGGCAGCTACAGAGCAGCCCAGTTTGCCTAACTTGTCTGATGCTAAAATATCAACACCGCTGAGGTAGAAAATAAAATCCGGTTTTTGTTCGTGGATCAATTGCGGTAAGGTCCGGGTAAGAATGGCTAAATAAGCCTCGTCATCCGTATGGTCCGGAAGGGCAATGTCCAGATCGGAAATTTCTTTTTTAAACGGATAATTGGATTTTCCATGCATGGAAAAAGTAAAAACAGCATTGTCGTTCTGAAAAATTTCGGCAGTTCCGTTTCCCTGATGTACATCCAGGTCGACAATAAGGATTTTTTCAGCCAGTTTTTTACGAATCAGGTACCGGGCACCAATAGCCTGATCGTTTAACAGACAAAAGGCTTCCCCTCTGTCAGAATACGCATGATGTGTGCCGCCGGCAATATTGAAGGCAATACCGGTCTGTAAGGCTTTTTCGGCGCCTAAAATGGTTCCCTGTGCCAAACGCAATTCTCTTTCAACCAATTCGGCAGATAACGGAAAACCGATTTTGCGGACAGCTCTCGGATCCAGCGTTAGTGCGGTTAAGGCATCGACATATTCCTTTTTATGAACGGCGGTAATGTGCTCCATGTCGGGTAAACCGGGTTCAAAAAAAGCGGCTGCCGTTACCGTTCCTTCATGGAGTAACTGTTGCGGCAATAACTCATATTTGAGCATCGGAAAGCGGTGTCCTTCAGGAAGCGGATGCCTGTAAATGGGATGGAAAGCAATGGGAAACATCTATAGCGGATTAAGCTCGTCTGTAAGGCTTAACAGTACAAGGTTTTCATCATATTTAGCACTATAGGCAAAGTTTTTACCCTCGAAAATTTTCTGGTATATATGCGCGTCTGTTTCCGGAGTTTTTAGGGTGCCTAAATTGTCTTTAGGAATCCATTCCAGAATTCCTTCATTGGAAACCGGAGCAGGCTGATACGGAATATCGGCAACGTAAACAAAGCTGATCCAGTTATAATCTACCGGAGAAACTTCAAACAGGGTTCCCATAAAGGTGATGGTACTTAATTGTATTCCGGTTTCTTCAAATGTTTCCCTGATGGCGGTTTCATGCGGAATCTCATAAGGTTCCAGTTTTCCGCCCACGGGAGTATAGTGATCCTTAAAAGGTTCTTTAAATCTTTTGAGCAGGAGCAATTCGTCATTGTGTTTCAGAATAACAAAAACAGCTATCTTTTTCATCTTTATTCGTTTAATAATTGCTGCAATTTTTCAAGGAATAAGCCAACGTGATAACCGTCTGCCAGCCCGTGGTGAACGTGAACGGAAATGGCCATTTCCATTACACCGTTTGTAGTGGTCATTTTGCCATAGGATATTTTCGGACAGCTATCGGCTAAGGTAAAACTCCGGGCATGGGATAATGAGGTGAAATTGACCCATGGCACAGAGGAGAAATGAATCAGATTGTCGCTGTTGAATTCCCGGGTAAAAAGACCGGAAGTATTGCGAACGCGTTCGATCTCGTTTTGTGCTATGACGGCAAAAGTATTAATGTCTTCGTGGTACTCAATATAAGAGAAACCAAAACTGGTGTCCTCTCTGAAAATCGTGGAAGAAGCATCGATGCGGTCGTACACAACCACATGGTCACCGTCTATCCGGTAGCGAAAAGCTTCGACAGCATTTACCGCTGCCAGTGTTTTGTGTAAATAATAGGTAAAGAAAGAAATACCCAGGTTTTTTGCCGTGCTGTAGGCTTTGGTACAGTCAACCGTTGCGGTAAGTCCGAAAAAAGGCTCTTCAAATTTTCTAAAAAACTCAAAGTGCTCTTTTCGGTTCCAGTTAGCGATATCCAATTGTTTCTTCACTATAATAGTATCGGCAGTATGTCCGTTAATTTTTCGATTGTTCTGAAATTCGGATGTTCTATTTTGTGATCAATCCGTTCGTGTGCCCAGGTGGTATGAAAAGGAACGTGAACCGCATGGCCGCCAATTCCTAAAACCGGCAGTACATCCGATTTCAGGGAATTTCCGATCATAAAGAATTCTTCCGGTTTCAGATCCAGACGGGTTACCAGTTTCTGGTAATCGATTTCCTGTTTGTCCGACATAACTTCAATATGGTGGAAATAATGCCCGAGGCCGGAATCGTGAAGCTTTCGGTGCTGGTCTTTTAAATCACCTTTGGTTGCTACTACCAAACGGTATTTTCCTTTTAAAGATTCCAGCGTTTCTTCAACGCCGTCCAGTAATTCAATCGGTTTTTCTAAAAGTTCTTTTCCCAGTTGGATTATTCTTTCAATAATGGCAACGTTAATCGTATTGTTCGATATTTTTAAAGCCGCTTCAATCATGGAAAGGATATATCCTTTAATGCCATAACCGTATAACGGCAGGTTTTCAATTTCGATTTTAAATAATTCCTGCGATAAGCCCTGGTGTGACAAATAATCCTGCATTAACTCGCAGAACTTTTTTTCGGTCTCTTCAAAATAAGGTTCGTTTACCCAAAGCGTATCATCGGCATCAAAGGCAATAACTTTTAAAGACATAAGGAATGGCGTTTAAAAAGGTTAATAATTTAGTTGATCGTTTCGCCGTTTTTAACGCCTCCTGCATCCGGATTGACAAAAACCAGTTTTCCTTCGGCATTTTCAGTCATTAAAATCATTCCTTCACTTTCCACGCCTCTTAAAGCTCTTGGCGCTAAATTAGCCAGAACGGTAACTTGTTTTCCAATAACTTCTTCCGGTGTAAAATGTTCTGCAATGCCGGAAACAATAGTGCGAACGTCTATTCCGGTATCTACTTTAAGTACTAAAAGCTTGTTGGCTTTCGGCATTTTTTCGGCGGCAACGATTGTCCCGACTCTAAGGTCAAGTTTTGCGAAATCGTCGAAAGTAGCGACTTCTTTTTGAGGCGTAACGATTTTATTTTCGGCTTTATTGGCTACTTTGGTCGCTTCCAGCTTGTCTATTTGTTTCTGAATTTCTTCGTCTTCAATTTTAGCGAATAATAATGTTGCCTGTCCGATCTGATGTCCGGCAGGAAGTAAGTCGGATGTGGTACTGATGTCATTCCATCCGAAAGTATTGTCAATATTCAGGATGCCTTTTAATTTTGCTGCTGTAAACGGAAGGAAAGGTTCTGCTAAAACACTTAATGCTGCGGCAATCTGCAGGGCAACATACATTTGTGTCTGTACTCTTTCCGGGTTTTCTTTTACAATTTTCCAGGGCTCTTCATCGGCTAAATATTTATTACCCAAACGGGCTACATTCATCAATTCGCCTAAAGCTTCTCTGAAACGGTAACGTTCTATCGAGCTTGCAATAACCGCCGGATAGGCTTTCAGTTCTGTTAAAACAGCTTCGTCTACGGCTGTTAAGGCATTTGGCTGCGGGATGATTCCCTCATAATATTTGTTGCTCAGAACTACCACACGGTTGATGAAGTTTCCGAAAATAGCAACCAGTTCGTTGTTGTTTCTCGCCTGGAAATCTTTCCAGGTAAAATCGTTATCTTTTGTTTCCGGAGCGTTAGCGGTCAGTGCATAACGCAATACATCCTGTTTTTCCGGGAAGTCTGTTAAATATTCATGTAACCAGACCGCCCAGTTTTTGGAGGTGGAAAGTTTGTTTCCTTCTAAATTTAAAAATTCGTTTGCCGGAACATTATCCGGTAAAATATAGCTTCCTTCTGCTTTTAGCATCGCCGGGAAGATCACACAATGGAATACAATATTATCTTTTCCGATAAAGTGTACCAGTTTTGTATCCTGGTCTTTCCAGTACGGTTCCCAGTCTTTTCCTTCACGGGCAGCCCATTCTTTTGTAGAAGAGATATAACCGATAGGCGCATCAAACCATACATATAATACTTTGCCTTCGGCACCTTCAACAGGAACCGGGATTCCCCAATCCAGGTCACGGGTTACGGCACGTGGTTTTAAACCATCGTCCAGCCATGATTTTACCTGTCCGAAAACATTTGGTTTCCAGTCGTTTTTATGTCCGGTCAGGATCCATTCGCGTAAAAAAGCATCGTATTGATCCAAAGGCAGGAACCAGTGTTTTGTGGACTTTAAAACCGGTTTAGTTCCGGTTATCGTCGATTTCGGATTGATTAAATCGGTTGCATTTAAAGATGTTCCGCATTTTTCACATTGGTCACCGTATGCTTCTTCATTGCCGCATTTCGGGCAGGTTCCGATAACAAAACGGTCGGCAAGGAACTGTTGTGCCTTTTCGTCAAATAACTGCTCGGTAACTTCTTCGATGAACTTCCCGTCCTGATACAGCTTTTTGAAAAATTCTGAAGCGGTATCGTGATGGATCTGTGCAGAGGTTCTGGAATAATTGTCAAAAGAAATACCAAAATCTTCAAACGATTTTTTAATAATTCCGTTGTATTTATCGATAACTTCCTGCGGTGTAATGCCTTCTTTCTTTGCTTTCATAGAAATAGCCACACCGTGTTCGTCGCTTCCGCAAATGAAAGCAACATCTTTACCCTGCTGGCGTAAATAGCGGGCATAAATGTCGGATGGGACATAAACTCCGGCTAAATGGCCAATGTGTATCGGACCGTTAGTATAAGGTAAAGCGGCAGTGATCGTATATCTTTTTGGATTTTGTATCATAAAAACGTAAAATTAGATTTTGATAGTATTTTCAAAATGAAATGCAAAAATAGTTTATTAGACACTAATTAGTATGTTTTTTTCGCTCAAATTGCATAAAAACCTTTGTAAAAGGAATGAAAACATTGCCATAAAAAATAGTAAATTTGTTAGAAACGATTTCAAATGAAAATTATCAAACTATTCTCAAAAGCGGTATTTTTGAAGTCCTTTTTGATTTTAATATTATTAAATACAACGACTGATATATACTCGCAGAAAAGAATGAAAATACCATCCTATCTTAAAAAAGGCGACACGGTTGCCATTGTTTGTACCGCAAGAAAATTTTTCCCGGAAGATGCACAGCCTGCCATTGATTTGTTAAAGTCCTGGGGACTTGAAGTAAAATTAGGCAGAACCATCGGACTTGACAGCTGCCAGTTGGGCGGAACGGATAAGGAACGGATCCGGGATTTTCAGGAAATGATGGACGACGACGATGTTAAGGCAATCTGGTGTGCCAGAGGCGGATATGGAACAGTGCGTATTGTAGACAGCCTGGATTTTACCAAATTTAAAAAACACCCGAAATGGGTTATCGGATTTAGCGATGTAACGGTTTTGCACAGCCATATTCACAATATGAAAGTGGCAACACTACACGGTATCATGCCGTTTACAGTTCCCAGAACAGAAGAAATTTCGAAGGAAACGCTTCGGAAAGCTCTTTTTGGAGAAAAACTAAAATATGAAGTACCGGCAAAGGGATATGAAATTGAAGGCAAGGCTAGCGGGCAGTTAGTGGGAGGTAACCTCTCTATTCTGTACAGTTTGTTAGGTTCGAAGTCGTCTATTGATACCAAAGACAAGATCTTGTTTATTGAAGATCTGGACGAATACCTGTATCATGTGGACAGAATGATGTATAACCTGAAGCGGAACGGCTATTTTGAAGGATTGAAAGGACTGGTTGTGGGCGGTATGACCGATATGCATGATAATGAGATACCGTTCGGACAAAATGAGGTTGGAATTATTTTAGCCATCGCCAAAGAGTACAAAATTCCGGTTTGTTTTTATTTTCCGGCAGGCCATGTGAAGGATAACAGGGCACTTATTTTGGGAAGTAGCGTAGATCTGGAAGTTACGAAAGATAAAATTACGCTGGAGTTCAAACCGTAATTGTTTTTAAGATGGCATCGCATAATGATTTGGGAAAACAGGGAGAAGAGATGGCGGTTGCCTTTTTAAAGCAAAAAGGGTATGAAATAGTGGAACAAAATTGGAAGTTTCAAAAGGCAGAAATAGATATAATTGCGAAAAAAGATGCAATTTTAGTAGTAGTTGAAGTTAAGACCCGTTCTAAATTAGATTTCGGTCTTCCTCAGGAATTTGTAAAATCGAGAAAAATTCAGCTTTTACTGAAAGCGGTTAACGAATATGTAATCCTAGAGGATATCGAATGTGACGTCCGTTTTGATATTATTGCTATCCATAAAGAGGAGGGTTGTTTTAATATTGAACATTATGAGGATGCTTTTTATTATTTCTAATTTATTTTTGTTAAAGTTTTAACAGATTGTTTTTTTTGTAATTTTACAAGATTTTTAAAAACCCACTATATTTATGAAAACTATTTCCTCTGTAGTTGAACATTACATTAAAACAAAGCCATTTTTGCTCAATGGTTTGTCGCAAGGCATTATTAATTTAACTTCACTGGCACGGGTAATGATGCCGGAACTAGAGCAAGAATTAGGTAAAAACATTAAACAGGGTGCTGTAGTAATGGCCCTTAAAAGACTTTCCGAAGAGCTCGGATTTCGAATGAACCATAAATTAGATAAGGTTCTGAAGAATCTCGGAGAAATTACCGTTCGCTCTTCACTGACGGATTATAATTTCGCAATTACACCAAAGGTGCTGAGCTGTCAATCAGATCTTATTGCTGAAATTAATAACTATACCGATATCTTTTATACCTCTTCAAGAGGAGTTAACGAAACCAATATTATTGTAAGTGATTCGCTTAATCATCTGGTAGAAAAACATTTCGCAGAAGAGAAGTGGGCACATAAAACAGAAAATCTGGCTTCGATTACCGTTAAACTTCCAAAAGACAATCTTTCTGTTCCCGGATTGTTCTACTATGTTTTCCAGCGTTTGGCCTGGGAAGGAGTAAACATCTGTGAAGTAGTTTCAACAAATTACGAGTTTACTATAATCGTGAGCGACGATCAGGTTGATATTGCCTTTAAAGCAATAAAAGACCTTAAGAGTATGTAGTTAAAAGGTTAAAATCATACGGTTATACCGTTAGTATTGATTAGTAGTTGATTATTTTTTTATATTTGGACTGACTAAAAATACTAACTAGACTAGCTAAAATGAAAAAAATTACCCTTTTTCTGACCCTAATGGTAGGGTTAACTGTCTTTTCTCAGAATAAAGTCGCCCAGAAAGTGGGTGAATTGCAGTCGAGAAAGGCAGACTTCAAGAAATTTTCGATATTAGCAGCGTCACAAAAACCGCAGGGTAAAGAAATTGCCCGGGTGGTAAGTGATGCTTCTTTTGCAGAGATTAAGACGGAAGCGGTTAATGAAATTGTATCCCAGAAAAACGGAACAATTGAGTTGGAAATACCTTATCACGATGAAATCATAACGCTTCAGCTTTATAAAGTGGATTTATTAGCTGAAGGGTTTCATATTGATACGGATAAGAAGAAAAATATTGCCTACCAGCCGGGTGTTTATTATCGCGGAATCATTAAAGGAGATGACAAATCGTTAGTGTCCTTTAACTTTTTCAGGAATGAATTGAACGGAATTGTTTCCAGTGCAAAACTGAGTAATCTGACCATCGGTAAACTGGATAAAAAGAACAACCAGAAAGATTACATTATCTATGAAGATCAGAAATTAAAAATTGCCAACGATGCAGAATGTGCTACTGATGATAAAGTAGGGGAATTCAAAAATGAACCTGCTACATCATTGAACCCAACTAGTACAAAATGTGTGACGGTTTATTTTGAAATGGATTACAACCTGTATCAGTCCAACGGAAGTAATACAACAACAACTTCAAACTGGATGACCTCTGTTTTTAATAATGTACAGACATTATATAATAACGATGGTATTACAACAGCGTTGAAATCGGTTTATATCTGGACAACACAGGATCCTTATGAAGGAGTAGGAACCAGTTCAGGGGATTATCTTGGTAAATTTAATGCCGTAAGACCGGTTTTTGATGGCGATGTAGGACAGCTTGTAGGTATTGATCCGGGAGGATTAGGCGGTGTAGCAGTAACCATTGGCGGAATATGTACAGCTAACAATTACAGTTATTCTGATGTGAACTTCAGCTACAGTACAGTGCCTACTTATTCCTGGACCGTTCAGGTGGTAACACACGAATTGGGTCACTTGCTTGGATCAAGACATACGCATGCCTGTGTGTGGAATGGCAATAACACGGCGATTGATAACTGTGCACCAAGTGCATTGGGATCTACAGCAGAAGGATACAGCTGTATGACAAACCCTCCAACAATCCCTTCTTCTTCCGTTAAAGGAACCATTATGAGCTACTGCCATTTGGTGAATGGAGTAGGAATAAGCTTTACAAACGGATTTGGTCCGCAGCCAACAACGGCCATTTTAAATCACGTAAACTCCAGAGCCTGTTTGAGTACAGACTGTATCAATACCTGTATCAATACGGTTACCGGAATAGAATCGACTATGGGAGCTGGCAATACATCAGCCATCATCACATGGACAGATTCCGGAACGGCTACCTCATGGGAAATTGTGGTATTCCCGTTTTCAGGAACGCCGGGAACGTGGACTACGGTTACTACCAATTCGTTTGATGCTCAGGGCTTAAGTCCGAATACCTATTATAAAGTTAGAATCAGACCGGTTTGTACTGCCGGAGCAACCTCATTATCCCGTGATTATATATTGTTAACAGGTGCAGATTACTGTAACAATATTCAGTTAACAGATACCGGAGGTGTATTTGGACAATATGCTAACAACCAGACTTTTGTTAGATCGTTAGTGCCGAATCTGGCTAATAATAAAGTGAAAATCACTTTTACAAGCTTCAGACTGGAAGACGGTTATGACTTCCTGTATGTTTATAACGGTTCTACTACTGCAGCACCATTGGTGGGCGGTGCAGGATTAACCGGAACAACAATTCCGGCACCAATTGAATCGACAGCTGCAGACGGAGCATTGACACTTAAATTCGTTTCCGATCCGGGTGTAACCGATTCCGGCTGGGTAGCAACAACATCTTGTGTACCGTCATTGGGATTAGATGAAGCAACCTATCTGGATTTCTCTTACTATCCGAATCCTGCAAACGGTTTGGTAACTATAGTTTCCAAAGATGCGATAACCGCTTTAGAGGTGTTTAACGTACAGGGACAATTATTGTACTCGAACAAGCTGAATGATATGACTACAAAAGTTGACATGTCAAATTATGCAACAGGTACTTATTTCTTTAAAATGACTATCAATAATCAGACAGTGAATTTTAAAATTGTGAAATTTTAATTAAAATAAAATCACCAATGTTTAAAAACCGTTTACACTCACAGGTAAACGGTTTTTTTAATTTTCAAATCCTTATCTTTGTTTGTAAAACAAAAACAAAACTATGTACGAAATTATTCAAAAGGCCCATTCCGGTTTGGCTTACCTGGCTTTATTGGCATTATTTATTGCAGTGATTAATGCTTTTATGGGGATTAATTCTAAAAGAAATTTTGAACCAAAAGACCGAAGAATCTCATTATTCGGATTAATTTTTTCCCACATCCAATTACTTTTTGGTTTTATTCTTTACTTCGTTTCCCCGTTAGGTAAAGAAGCACTTGGACAAATGAGTAACAGTGCCCTTCGATTAACATCCTTGGAACATCCGCTGATCAATATTATTGCGATTGCTTTAATCACTGTAGGATGGTCAAAACATAAAAGAGAAGAAAGCGAAAATGGAAAATTCAAAAAAATCGCCGTTTTTTATGCAATAGGATTACTTCTTATATTAAGCAGAATACCATGGAGTCTATGGTTTTAATAATTGAAAGCCCGTAAGGGCTTTTTTTATCAATGGCATGTTTCTTGCTGACTTAAGTATCTTTAAAATTGAATAGAATGAAAAAAATAATTGTATATATAGTATTCGTTTCGCTTTCTGTTTTGCTAATTAGCAGTGTTACCGGTAAGGTTTTTGCCGTACAGGCTGACCCTAAAACAAAAGCAAATGATACCATTAAAAAAGATTCAATCGCTATTCAGGGCGGACTTAAACTTAAGGGTTTCAAAAAAAATGTTCACGCATCCTATTATGCCGATCGGTTTAATGGCAGACGAACAGCCAGCGGTAAAAAATTTGACAATTCAAAATATACGGCAGCACACCGGAACTTACCGTTCGGATCTAAAATTAAAGTGACAAACGTTGCCAATAAAAAAGCGGTTATCGTTGAGGTAATCGACAGAGGACCATTTACCAGAGGACGTGAAATCGATTTGTCCAAAAAGGCGTTTATGGAAATCACTCATGGTAAAGGAAGAGGATTTGTCAATGTAAATATTGAAATAATCCAGGATTAATTACTTCAGCTTACTTCCTTTAGCAGCCCACCATCCGATGGTTTCCACTTCCAGCCGGCCGGCTTTTACCGCCGGATCCAGTTTGGCAAGACTGTCAGCCTCTTTTAAAGTAGCGGTGTTAAAAATGACAATACCGGAAATATTGTCGTGTTTGTCAATAGGACCGGCAAGGCTTATTTTACCGGTTTCATGCAGCCAGGAAAGATGGGCCATGTGATTTTTCTGGATCACTTCCGTTTCTTCTTTCGGCTGATTTCTGTTTTTCCCTTTTTTTAATAAAACCAGGAAATACTTCTGCATGGTGTAGGTAGTATCACCGTCTTGATATCGAAACGTCTCCGGGGCAATTCCGGAAACCACTGCTTTCTTTTCCGTTTGGTTTTTTGGAGTACCGCATGAAAAAAGAAAGAATAATACCGATAAGGAGGTAAAATATTTCATAAACAAGGGGTTAAAGTGACCAGCTTTGATACGGATGATGACTTAAAAAAGCATTGTAATACCTTTTGTCACCCGTGACTTCTTTGCCAATCCAGTCCGGTTTTTCGAAATGCTCCGATTCCGAATCCAGTTCAATCTCGGCAATAATCAATCCTTCGTTTTCTCCGGAAAACACATCCACTTCATAAACGTGATTACCCTGCGGTATCTCGTAACGGATTTTATCGATAACACCCTTTTCACATAAAAGAAGAAGGTTTTCGGCCTCTGCCAGTGGAATCTCAGTTTCCCATTCAAACCGGGTCGTTCCCGACGCATTGCCTTTGCCTTTGATCGTGATATAACCCTTTTTGCCTTTAATCCGTACCCTTACCGTTCTTTCCGGATTGGAATTCAGATAACCCTGAACAATCCTGTTTTCGGTATGTGCAGCGGCTTTAAAAGCATCGGATGTAACTAAAAACTTTCGTTCTATTTCCTGCATTTTTAGAGAAATTAACCTAATTTAGGAGCAAGTTAAGAAAATAATACCGCTCAAATTGTAATTTTGCGGGAGAATAATTGCCAAAAACAACAGTATGAATTTAAGACATAAACTACAATCAGCCTTGACCATTGAAGCGTTGTTTAACAAACACTTTGAAAATCAACAATATGTCTCTGAAGATAATCTGCATTTTTTGGTGGATTTAGTTCATCTTTTCCGACCGAAAAAACCGAAAAAAGAAACCGTTGTTTCCATTGCGAAATTACTGCTCTACCTACAGGAGAATCCCGAAAAAAGAGCCTTACTGATAACCTATCTGACGCATGTTTTTAAAGAAAGAAAATTCAGCCGGATGCTTTCGGATGCAGCGATATTACAGGATTCCGATTTTGTTTTTGAAGTAAAAAAACGATTGTTAGCCAAGGTTTTACCCTATCAGCCGCAAAAAGACACACTGCAATACATCTTGAATCAGGTGTTTTACCTGAACTCGGATGCTGTCTGGATTAACAAAGTCCCGATAGAAGAGCTGTACCAGCTTTATGATTTATTGTCTTTTAACGATATGTATGTTTCGGCTAAAGAAAAATCACCACTATCCGAAATGTTGCAGGTAATGAGCATTATCCCGCAGCGTATGAGCGGTAGAGCGATGGAGAATGATGTGATCAAGATGGTGCCGGAATACAGCCAGTTTGAAAGTCCGTTTACCGCTTTTGAAAAAGAATTGCTGCTGATAATAGAAAGGGTAAGAACCGATGAAGCGCATTCCATTACATCCGATGATCATTTTTACAAGCAATTACTGATCTTACACAAGCAATGTGAAGAATATGTCGACAAGGCATTTAGCAACAGCTCCAAATACGGAATATCGATAAAAGTTAACCAGAGTTTGCTGCGAATCCGCCAGCAGCTGTACCGGATGAAAATCCTGATTCCGTTATTGGTGGTCAATAAAGAAGAAGACAAAAGAAACAATACCATTCAGTTAGCATTAAAACTCATCAAGTTTAATTGCTATAAAAATAATGTTGGCCAGTTGTTCAACGAAAGTACACAGCTGCTTTCGTATGAAATCACGCAGCATACGGCCAAAACCGGCGAGCATTATATTACGGAAAGTGCCGGCGAATATTTTGGCATGCTGAAGGCGGCGCTTGGCGGCGGCTTTATTGTTGGGGTGCTTTGCGTGATCAAACTATTGTTTTCGAAGATTGAAACCAGTGCTTTCGGGCATGCCTTTTTATACAGTTTGAACTATTCACTGGGTTTTATCGCCATTTACCTTTGCGGATTTACGCTGGCAACCAAACAGCCGGCAATGACGGCAGCAACCATTATCCAGTCGTTAGAAAAAGGAATGAAGAAACAGTCCAGAAACGAAGACAAGCACAGCTCGTTTGCCCGGCTTTTTGCCCGTTTATTCCGTTCGCAGTTTATCGCTTTTGTGGGTAACGTAGTCATGGCTTTCCCCGTTTCGTTATTGGGAATATGGCTTATCGACCTTGTTTTCGATTACAATATTGCAGCGACAAAATGGCCTAAACTATTGGGTGATTTAAACCCCATATATTCTGCGGCCATCTTCCACGCTTCGATAGCCGGTGTGTTTTTATTCCTTTCCGGGATTATTTCGGGAAGTATTTCCAATCGAAACAAACACAATCAGGTGTATTATAGAATCCAGGAGCACCCGTTGTTAAAGCTGAGTCTGGGTGTGGAAAAAACAAAAAAAATAGCCACCTGGTTTGAAAATAACTGGGCGGGAATTGTTTCAAACGGATGGTTTGGCGTCTTTTTGGGAAGTACCGCTTCAATAGGAATCTTTTTAGGACTAAACCTGGATATCCGCCACATTACTTTTGCCAGCGGAAACTTTGCCTTAGGACTATACGGAACCGATTTTAAAGTGGATTTCTGGATGATTTTCTGGAGTATTCTCGGAATCGGAATAATTGGTTTTATGAACTTTATTGTGAGCTTTGCACTGTCGTTAGGACTTGCGTTTCGTTCCCGGAATATTCCAATCTCGGAATTCCGTTTGCTGAATAAAGCCATCTGGGCACATTTTAAAAAACATCCGGGTGCCTTTTTCTTCCCGCTAAAGGAAAGAAATCACGAAGAATAATCGTTATTCAGCTGCCGGATCATATCGGAAGGCGTGATCTTTTCAAGCTGCTTAAACACACGGTTAAAAGTAGATTGATTCGAGAATCCGGCTTCCGTATAAATAGACATCAGCGTTACTTTTTCCAGATCGTTTTCGACCAATAGTTTTTTCACACAATTAACCCTGTACCGGTTGAGATAGCTGTTAAAATTGGGATAACCGTGATGGCGTATTGCTTTTGAGATATAGCTGTTGTTTACACCCAATGCTGCCGACAGTTTGGAGATGTTGAAAGTAACATCCTTATAAAACTGCTGGTCTTGCATGGCGCTTTCAATCTTTTCAAACAGTTCATCTGCAAACGGCGGATCTTTTTCGGCAACGTTGCCCGTTCGGGTTTCCGTATTCGGCACATTTTCAATTTGATGGTAAATCTCTTCCCGCCGTATTTTATCCTTGTAATAGATGAGAAGGGCAATCACAGCTACATTAGAGATAACAAGAAAAGTATCCGTCAGCTTTACATCTTCCCGGCTGTGTTCTTTAAAGTCAAAATCAAAATTTACGGAAATCAAATAGCCTGCAGCAATATTTAAAAGAACAAACAGACTGTAGAGAATAACATATTTTCTGGAGAAAAACACATAAGCGGCTAATGGAATTGGCATAAGCCATACAAAACTTGCTACAGAGTTGTGCCAGAAAGCGAGCATGATGTAAAAATTGTAAAAGGAAGCAATGATCATATACGAATGAACCAGTATGTTAACAGAGTACCGCTTGCCAATGATGAAATAAGAATATAGCAGGAAAAAAAGCCCGCCATAGAGATACCAGGACATTGTTTTGTCTACAATGAAAAAGGTAAAAATGCCGGCAAATATAAAAAGCACAATGGCCATTAAAATGATATAGGAACGAACCAGCGCTTTTTTATATTTTTCGATCTTCTGAAGTTTTGTAAGGCCTGAGGATGTCATTACTGTTCTATTATTACCGGGTTATTACTTCAACTATTTTTCAATCAGTCATATTCTGTAAATGACTGTATTAAGGCGTTGACTAGGAGTGCTTTATAGAGTATAAGCCGTTTTCCGGTTTTCATTGATAGGACCTGAAAATGATTTGTCTGGCGGGATAACTTTGCACTTCAATAAAGCGGGATAACTCTTTGTACTATTAAAGCGGGGTAACTTTATTTTGGGGTAAAGTGTTTATTAGTGTAAAGATAAAGAAGACAGGGTAAAAATAAAATGATTTCCAGGTCGTATCCCGCTTTTTTAATAAAATATTTAAAAAGCACGTAAAAAGATGAAGGAAGTTAAGTTATTGGGATGCAGTTTGATTTTAAGTTTTTTTTCTATTGGAATTTTTGCACAGGTAGGCATCAATACTGCGGCTCCGAAAGCCACTCTGGATGTTGTAGGAAAACCGGATGCCGCAACATCGGCCGACGGCGTAATTGCTCCGAGAATGACCGGTGATCAGCTAAAAGCCAAAGATGCGGTCTATCTTGCTGAGCAGACCGGAGCACTGGTATATGTAACGGAAGCGGTAAACACACCATCAGTAAAAACGGCGAGAGTAGATAAGCCGGGATATTATCTCTTTAACGGGGTAACCTGGAAATTTGCTTTTGGCGGAAATGATGAGGACATTGCCATCGGCGAATTGGTCTATTATCACGGTAGTATTCCGGCAAGTACGGCCGGCGCGAATATCCTGGCAAGCACCTATCTTGCTGACCTTCCCGTATTGGGCGGTGTGCTGAGGCTGGATGCCCAGTTTAACGCCAATTCCTCGGGAACAGGTGCCGCAACTACATTTAATCCCCGTTTGTACAACGTGAGTACCGGCAATATTAAAATTTGGGTTTCGGAAGTGTCTACCCATACCGGAGATTCCGATAATGGAAACATAAAATTAGTGCCGGGTGATTACCGGCAGTTTGACGATGGCGTTTACCTAACCCAGACCCATAATGAAACCGTAACTTTTGATATTACAATGCAGGAGCCGGAACCACGATGGTACAGGGTATATTATGCCATTCGCGTAGACAATAAATCCTATGCAGGAAGCAGTAATGCGACTACTACAGATACAAATACGGCAGACAATACCCGGGAATTGTTTTTATCCGTACAGAAGCTGTATTGATTTCCGGAACTATTTAAAAAAATCCATTTCTACAAACATAAAACAGAACCTATGTGATCGGAGAGGCTTAACGGCCTCTTTTTTTATTTGCGGATTTTGTTCTTTCGCCGCTGTAGCAAACAGCCTGAGGGCGAAAAACGGAAGCCTCTTTTTCGTATCATTATCGCTTCATAACAGGGTTAATAATAAATTTCCTATTAAACCGAAAGTGTCTGAAAGTATCGCCGTTTTTTTCAGGAATGCTTATTTTTTTATGGAATATACAATAAATTTACGCCATGGAATCGACTCCCTATTTCCGCAAAATTATCCATGTCGATATGGATGCTTTTTATGCTTCTGTTGAGCAAATGGACAACCCTATGCTTAAAGGGAAACCTGTTGCTGTTGGTGGTAGTGAAGTGCGGGGAGTGGTTTCGGCAGCGAGTTATGAAGCCCGGAAATTTGGTGTTCGGAGTGCAATGAGCGGCTATCTTGCCAAGAAGAATTGCCCGGAACTCATTTTTGTCCGGCCCCGTTTTGACCGCTATAAAGAGATCTCTAAAAAAATCCGTGCTATTTTTCATGATTATACGGATCTGGTGGAGCCACTTTCGCTGGATGAAGCCTATCTGGATGTTACCGAGAACAAAAAAGGAAATCCCAGTGCGACATTAATTGCCAAAGAAATCCGGAAACGGATTTTTGATGAAGTGGGCCTGACCGCTTCGGCTGGAATTTCCATTAATAAATTTGTGGCAAAAGTAGCCAGCGACATTAATAAACCAAACGGACAAAAAACCATCAACCCGGAAGAAGTGGAGCAATTTCTGGAAGAACTGGATATTAAAAAATTCTACGGAATTGGTAAGGTCACGGCGGAAAAAATGTATCAGAGCGGAATCTTTACCGGCAAGGATTTAAAAGCAAAATCGGTGGAATATTTAGAAGAACATTTTGGAAAAAGCGGCGTGCATTATTACAGCATTGTCAGGGGTATTCACAACAGTTCGGTAAAACCCAACCGGACGTTGAAATCGGTTGGTGCTGAAAGAACCTTTAACATCAATCTCTCTTCGGAAATCTTTATGGAAGAGAAGCTGGAAAACATTGCAAAAGAACTGGATAAGCGAATGAAGCCTCAAAAAATAGCCGGCAAAACCGTTACGCTTAAAATTAAATATTCCGATTTTACGTTGCAGACAAGAAGCAAGACGCTGCCGTATTTTATTTCGGATAAAAGCCTGATTTTTGAAACGGCCAAAGAATTGCTCTATCAGGAAAAAATGAAAGATTCGGTGCGTTTGCTCGGAATTTCTTTAGGAAACCTGAATACGGAAATAAAGAAAGCCGTTGTAGTACAGTTAAAATTTGATTTCTAAGTATAATCCGGAAACCGGTATCAAACAAAAAAGCTACCCGTTTGGATAGCTTTTTTAGTAGTATGTTAGTTGATCTGCGAGATTCGTAAGGTATTAACCATCCCTTTGTCAATCACCGGCATGGCGGCAAGATTGATAAGCATGTCGCCTTCTTCGACAAATCCTTTTTCTTTCGAAATTTTATTGATATCCTCTACGGTATCGTCAGTGCTGACCAATTTATCGTATAGGAATGTATGTACCCCCCAAAGCAGGCTCAATTGTGTTACAATTCGTTTGTTTGAAGTAAATACCAGAATATGGGAATGAGGTCTCCATGCCGAAATCTGGAAAGCCGTATAACCGCTATTCGTTAAAGTTGAAATGGCTTTGGCATCAATATCATTAGCCATTAAAGCGGCGTGGTAACAAATCGATTTTGTAATGTAGCGTTTGGTTCTTACCAATGGCGGATTTTGAGGCACTTTAATTAAAGGAGAGTTTTCAACGCTCTCAATAATCTGTGTCATTTTCTCAATTACCTGAACCGGGTAACTACCCACAGACGTTTCTCCGGAAAGCATTACGGCATCGGCACCATCCATTACGGAGTTTGCCACGTCGTTTACTTCTGCACGGGTAGGTGTTAGGCTGGTGATCATTGTTTCCATCATTTGTGTGGCAATGATTACCGGTATACGGGCTGTTTTAGCTCGGTGTACCAGTTTTTTCTGGATCAGCGGCACTTCCTGAGCCGGCATTTCCACACCCAGATCACCACGGGCAACCATTAAACCATCGGCAAAAGCAACGATTTTATCAATGTTTTCAACAGCTTCCGGTTTTTCAATCTTAGCAATAATCGGAATTTTATGGTCGGAATTTGCAGCGATCAGATCCTGTAAATCTTCCAGGTCTTTCGGTGTTCTAACGAATGAAAGCGCAATCCAGTCTACATTGTTCTTAATGGCAAAAAGCGCATCACGGATATCTTTTTCGGTTAAAGCCGGAAGTGATACTTTGGTATTCGGAAGGTTTACCCCTTTTTTAGATTTTAAAGGACCACCCTGAATCACAACCGCTTTTACTTCGGTGTTTTTATCGGTTTCCAGAACTTCGAAAATAAGCTTTCCGTCGTCCAGAAGGATGCGTTCTCCGGGATTCACATCTCTCGGGAACTCTTTATAGTTCATGTACACTTTTTGGGCAGTACCTAAAATGTCTTCGGCAGTGGTGAAAGTGATTTCATCGCCTTTGCTGACTACGACATCTTCCTTCATAACGCCTACGCGCAGTTTTGGTCCCTGTAAATCGGCCAGTATGGATGTTGCATAGCCAAATTCTTCGTTTAGCCCTCTAATAATGTCAATACGTTCTTTAACATCGGTATAATCAGCATGAGAAAAATTAATTCTAAACACATTTACTCCTGCATCGATCATATCTTTAATGATCTCTCTTGTACTGCATGCAGGACCAAGTGTTGCTACAATTTTTGTCTTTTTTCTTGTCGGCATTTGTATTAGAAAATTAAATTATTTTTTGATTTTAGTTTGTTCTGATCGATTTTGTAGGCCATGGTAATCTGTTTAATCGTTAGTAATTGGTCGATTAAACTGTCCAGGTCAAAAAAATCGTCGGTATTTTCGATTTTTATAATGTAATCCACTTTTTTTAATTCCGGAAGCAGGAAGATGTTGGTAGTAATATCAAATTCTGTTTCCTCAAAAAGGGTTGTTGCTTTCGTTTGGCGGGTTATTATTTTGGTCTTGTTCGGAATTAAATTCCAGAACAATTCATTGGCTTCGTCATCAAAAATAAAGCGGGTAAAATGACTTTTTCCCTCCTCGATCTGGATGCCGATGTCTTTACTGCTTTTTTCGAAGGTAACCGGTAATTTCTGATTGATAAAATAGGCTAATCGATAATCTTCCAAGGTAGCATGAATTGCAATCAATTCATAATCTTCGGAAATGAAATCGTCAATCAGTAGTTTGTGAATAGCCATATTTTCTTAAAAAATCAAATGTAAAGATAGTACATTAAAGATTTAAAAAACAGCAAAGCCGTGTTGTTAACGATAATTTAGCAAAGGCAGGTTGTTACTTTTTGTTCATCTTTTCCTGAAAAGCAAAATAGGCTCTTTGTGAGGCTTTCTCTTCTGCTTTTTTCTTAGACGTTGCTCTTGCTCTTGCAACGATCTTGTTGTCAATCTTTAATTTAACGCCAAAATATTTAATGCCTTCGTTTCCGTTGTCTTCAAAAACATCATAATGGAATGACAGCTTTTCTTTCTGGCACCATTCAATAACAAGACTTTTATAACTGATTACTTTTCCTTCCAGTTTCGGGATATCGACATAAGGAGTGATTACCTTTTTATGGATAAATTTCTCACAATAGGTAAACCCTCTGTCCAGGTAAATGGCGCCGATTAAGGCTTCGAATAAATTTCCGTGTATATTCTCGCCAAAATGCTGGGTAGACACTTTGCTTTCCACGTGTTTAATCAGGTTCAGGTCCTTGCCCAATTCGTTAAGGTGTTCCCGGCTCACGATTTTGGAGCGCATCTTGGTCAGATAGCCTTCATCGCCGGTGGGAACCATATTGAAAAGGTGGGCTGCAATAACAGAGCCCAGCATGGCATCGCCTAAAAACTCCAAACGTTCGTAGTTAAGCGGGTTTCCATCCTCGTCCGTTTTGTTCATCGAACGGTGGGTGAAAGCCTTGCGGTAATGGTTTAAATTTGCGGGTTTGAATCCTAATATTTTTTGGATTTCATCAAAAAAAATCCCGTCTTCATTAGAGCGGGAATTTGAAAATATTTTTTTGATAATACTCATTAGAATACTATAGCTCTATTTTTTTAACTAATACGCAAGCATTGTGTCCGCCAAAACCAAAAGTATTACTCATCACAACTTTCATGTCTCTTTTCTGAGCCTGATTGAAGGTGAAGTTTAATTTGTTATCGATGTTTTCATCATCGGTAAAATGGTTGATCGTTGGAGGAACAATTCCGTGTACGATAGAAAGAATAGAAGCAATTGCTTCAATGGCTCCGGCAGCACCCAGTAAGTGTCCGGTCATTGATTTTGTTGAATTCAGGTTTAACGTATAAGCGTGTTCGCCAAATACGTGCTGAATAGCTTTGCTTTCGGCAATATCGCCTAATGGTGTAGAAGTTCCGTGCATGTTCACACCGTCTACATCCGTTGGTTGTAAACCGGCATCTCTCAAACAGTTCAACATTACATTTTTAGCACCAAATCCTTCCGGATGCGGAGCTGTAATGTGGTGTGCATCTGCTGACATTCCGCCACCGCCAATTTCGCAATAGATTCTGGCACCACGAGCCACAGCGTGTTCGTATTCTTCCAGAATTAATGCACCGGCTCCTTCTCCTAGTACAAAACCTTCACGGTCTTTGTCCATAGGACGGGAAGCTGTCTTGGGATCGTTGTTTCTTGTAGAAAGGGCATGCATCGCATTAAAACCACCCATACCTGCAATGGTAACTGCTGCTTCAGAACCACCCGTAACCATAACATCAGCATGGCCTAAACGGATATAGTTAAAAGCATCAATTAATGCATTTGTAGAGGAAGCGCAAGCTGAAACTGTAGTGAAGTTCGGGCCTCTGAATCCGTATTTTATTGAAATGTGACCTCCGGCGATATCCGCGATCATTTTTGGTATAAAGAACGGATTGAACTTAGGAATACCACTTCCTTTTGCAAAATCCATAACTTCCTGCTGGAAAGTTTCCAAACCGCCAATACCGGATCCCCAGATAACACCAACTCTGTCTTTATCTAATTTGTCAAAATTGAAATTAGCATCGTTAACCGCCTCTTCAGATGAAACCATTGCATATTGCGCATAACGGTCCATTTTACGAGCCTCTTTACGATCTATGAAATTTTCAACATTAAAACCTTTTAGCTCACAAGCAAATTGTGTTTTGAAGTTGGTTGCATCAAAATAAGTAATTGGAGCCGCTCCGCTTACACCATTAATAAGACCATTCCAGTATTCTTGAATATTGTTACCAATAGGAGTAAGTGCACCTAATCCCGTTACTACAACTCGTCTTAATTTCATACGTTCAATTTTATAGTTTCAATTTAAACAAAAATACCCATGTTGTTTTCTTTTATGAATCAAAGGAAACATGGGTAATTTGATATATATTTTAATAGATTGTTTCCAATCAGTAGTATTTCTCTTAACCAAATACCTGTTGAAAAATAATAACACCCATGTATTCAGGAAAATGAACACATGGGATGCATGAGGTTATTATTTCTTAGCTTCTTCTATGTAAGAGATAGCTTGGCCAACAGTAGCAATGTTTTCAGCTTGGTCATCTGGAATTTGAATATCGAATTCTTTTTCGAACTCCATAATAAGCTCAACAGTGTCTAATGAATCAGCTCCTAAATCGTTAGTGAAGCTTGCTTCCGTTACAACTTCGTTTTCGTCAACACCTAATTTGTCTACGATAATCGCTTTTACTCTTGATGCAATGTCTGACATAATCTTTAATTTTAAAATTTAATTTGTTGGCAAAAATAAAAAACTTTATTTTAATACAACATTTTAGTTAATAAATGTGGCTACGAAAATAAAAAATTAATTTTACAAAGGCCTCTAAAAACTGTTTAATATCATTTATTATTCTTTTTTTTGCGGAATAAAAAAACACGGGATCGATGAGAAAGATTGTGATATTTGCTTCTGGTTCGGGCTCTAACGCCGAAAAAATTATTTTACACTTCAGGGATAATAGCCAAATACAGGTGGCGGCAGTTTTTTCGAATAATGCCACTGCAAAAGTTTTGGAAAAATCGGAAAAATTGGGTGTTTCGACCGTAATTTTTGACAAAAACGAGCTTTTTGACGGAACTGTTCTGGAAAAAATCGACACAATTCGGCCGGATCTGATCGTTTTGGCAGGATTTCTTTGGAAGTTTCCGGACAGTATTATTGCGCATTATCCCGATAAAATCATCAATATTCATCCGGCATTATTACCGAAATATGGCGGTAAAGGAATGTATGGCATGCATGTTCACCGTGCCGTTCTGGAAAATAAAGAAGCGGAAACGGGGATTACAATACATTATGTAAACGAACATTATGACGAAGGCGGTATTGTATTTCAGGCGCGGACAGCTGTTGCAGATTGTCTGACGCCCGAAGAAATTGCGCATAAAGTGCAGCTTCTGGAACACGACCATTTCCCGGTGGTGATTGAAAACCTGTTAAAAGAATAACGTGAGTCACGAAGTACATATATATACAGACGGTGCTGCCAAAGGCAATCCCGGTCCCGGCGGTTACGGTGTAATCCTGCAATGGGTGGGCAAACCGTATAAAAAAGAATTCTTTGAAGGTTTCCGCCTCACGACCAATAACAGGATGGAATTGCTGGCGGTAATCGTAGGACTTGAAAAGCTCAAAATACAGGGCACAAAAGTGCTGGTTATCTCCGATTCCAGATATGTGATTGATTCCGTAGTGAAAGGCTGGGTTTTCGGCTGGGAAAAGAAAAACTTTGACGGGAAGAAAAATCCGGATCTCTGGATGCGGTTTTTAAAGATTTACCGCAAACACCAGGTGGACTTCAAATGGGTAAAAGGACATAATAACCACCCTCAGAATGAACGATGTGACGAGCTGGCGGTAATGGCTTCACAGTTGGAAAAGCTTTCTGTGGATACCTTTTATGAAAGAGAGCAGCATAATTAGGGAATGCTGTTGTAAACTTTACAATTACTTTGTGATGCTGAATCGTTGCAACTCTGAAACTTATGAAGTATATTTGCACCCTAATTTTCAACTCGTTTTATGAATAAATTATTAATTGTAGGAACTGTTGCTTTTGATGCAATTGAAACACCGTTTGGAAAGACTGATAAAATTTTAGGTGGTGCTGCTACATATATTGGACTTTCGGCTTCTTTTTTTAATTTAAAGTCGGCTATAGTTTCTGTAGTTGGTGAAGATTTTCCACAAGAATATTTAGACTCACTTAAAAATAGAAATATTGATATCTCAGGACTTGAAGTGGTAAAAGGAGGAAAGACCTTCTTTTGGAGCGGACGTTATCACAACGATTTAAATTCAAGAGATACCTTAGATACACAATTGAATGTATTGGCAGATTTCCAGCCAAAAGTACCGGCAGATTTTAAAGATGCCGATGTAGTAATGTTAGGAAACTTGCATCCTATTGTACAAAGCAGTGTTTTGGATCAAATGGAATCACGTCCTAAATTAGTAGTATTGGATACCATGAACTTCTGGATGGATTGCGCTTTACCGGAATTACTGGATGTCATTAAAAGAGTAGATGTAATTACAATTAATGATGAAGAAGCACGCCAGTTGTCCGGAGAATACTCTTTGGTGAAAGCGGCTGCTAAAATTCAGGAAATGGGACCTAAGTTTGTGGTAATCAAAAAAGGAGAGCACGGAGCATTATTGTTCCACAATAAAGAAGTTTTCTTTGCACCGGCTTTACCATTGGAAGAGGTTTTCGATCCAACAGGAGCCGGAGATACTTTTGCAGGAGGTTTTTCAGGATATATCGCGCAGAGCGAAAATGTTTCTTTTGAAAACCTTAAAAACGCCATTGTTTACGGATCCAATTTAGCATCGTTCTGTGTTGAAGAATTCGGAACGCAGCGAATGGAACGTTTGCAAAAACCGGAAGTACTGTCCCGCTTGAAACAATTTAAAGCATTAACGCAATTTGAAATTGCATTACAAGAATAACGGATACATCCGAAGCCTCGAAACGGGGCTTTTTTTATTAATATACAAAAACACACAACAACACAACAACTATGAGTGACGCAATAAAACATGAGTGTGGCATTGCCCTTTTGAGATTAAAAAAACCATTGGAATTCTATAAAGAAAAATATGGTTCTGCTTTTTACGGGATACAGAAAATGTACCTGTTAATGGAAAAGCAGCACAACAGAGGGCAGGATGGAGCAGGTTTGGCAAGTATTAAATTAGATGTGGAACCGGGAGAGCGCTATATCAGCAGAATCAGATCCAATCAGGCGCAACCGATTCAGGACATTTTTGCACAAGTCAATCAAAGGATTAATGAAGAATTAGCGTTACATCCGGAGTATAACGACAATGTAGAACTACAGAAAAAAGAAATCCCTTATATCGGTGAACTGTTTTTAGGGCACGTTCGTTACGGGACTTTTGGAAAAAACAGCATTGAAAGTGTACATCCGTTTTTACGTCAGAACAACTGGATGCACCGCAACCTGATTGTTGCCGGAAACTTTAACATGACGAATGTTAAAGAACTTTTCGACGATTTGGTACGATTAGGGCAGCATCCGAAAGAAATGGCCGATACCGTTACGGTAATGGAAAAAATCGGACATTTTCTGGATGATGAAATTACAGACCTGTATCAGGAATGTAAAAACGAAGGACTAAGCAAAAGAGATGCTTCTCCGGTAATTGCCGAAAGGCTGGATATTGCCCGTATTTTAAGACGTGCTTCCAAAAACTGGGATGGCGGATATGCAATGGCAGGACTTTTAGGTCATGGTGATGCTTTCGTAACAAGAGATCCGGCAGGAATCCGTCCGGCATTTTATTACCAGGATGATGAAATCGTGGTGGTAGCATCCGAAAGACCGGTTATTCAGACCGTTTTCAATGTTCCGTTTGAGGCCATTCAGGAAATTACTCCGGGACATGCCATTATCGTAAAAAAAGACGGCCGCGTACTGGACGAACAAATCAGAGAGGCATTACCTTTAAAAGCCTGTTCTTTTGAAAGAATCTATTTTTCAAGAGGAAGCGATGCCGAAATTTACCAGGAACGTAAAGATTTGGGTAAACTGATCATGCCGGCTGTTTTAGAGGCTATTGATAATGATACGGACAATACGGTATTCTCGTATATTCCCAATACTGCAGAAACCTCCTTTTACGGAATGGTGGAAGCGGCTCAGGATTTCTTAAACCAGCGTAAAATATCCGATATCTTAGCGAATAAAGAAGTTTTAACGGCTGAGAAGTTACAGGATATCCTTTCTGTAAAACTGAGAACCGAAAAAGTAGCGATTAAAGATGCGAAGCTGCGTACGTTTATTACAGAAGACAGCAGCCGTGATGATCTGGTAGCACACGTTTATGATGTGACCTACGGGGTTATTAAACCGACCGACAATCTGGTTATCATTGATGACAGTATTGTTCGTGGTACGACCTTAAAGAAAAGTATCATCAAAATGATGGACAGGCTGCATCCTAAAAAGATAGTGATTGTTTCTTCGGCACCGCAGATCCGTTATCCGGATTGTTACGGTATCGATATGGCAAAACTGGAAGGACTGGTTGCTTTTCAGGCCGCTTTGGAATTGCTGAAAGAGCGTAACCTGTACCATATAGTGGAAGAAGTTTATCAAAAATCGAAAGCACAGGAAAATTTACCGGATAGTGAAGTGGTTAACTATGTAAAAGAAATGTATGCTCCTTTTACAGATCAGGAAATTTCCGATAAAATTGCTGCAATGCTGACTACTTCCTGTGTGGGAGCAGAGGTAAAAATCATCTTCCAGACCGTTGAAAATTTACACAAAGCATGTCCTAAAAATTTAGGAGATTGGTACTTTACAGGCGACTATCCGACAAACGGTGGTAATCGTGTTGTGAACCGGGCTTTTATGAATTTTTATGAAGGTAAGGATGCCCGTGCTTATTAAAGAGTTAAAACGCGCTTTTTATCGAATTTATTAGTAGATAATCTGATTTATTTGATGACGGAAAGCGTTGACAATACATTTGTATCACCATAGCATTAGTAGGTTAAGTTTATGGTAGATTTGGGGCAAAAAGGGTGGAATTCTATTCCACCTTTTTCATTTTATAAAAAGGCATAAAAAAACCCGAAAGAATCATCCCTGATTCTTTCGGGTTTTTTTGTAAAAGATATCTTTTATTTTGCAGCTGCAAAACGTTTTGCTACTTCAGCCCAGTTAATTACATTAAAGAAAGCTTCAATATAATCCGGTCTTCTGTTTTGATAGTTCAGGTAGTAAGCATGTTCCCATACGTCCATTCCTAAAATAGGCGTTCCGCCGCATCCGATTCCCGGCATTAATGGGTTGTCCTGGTTAGGCGTTCCGCAAACATCCAGTTTTCCGCCTTTCTGAACACAAAGCCAAGCCCATCCGGAACCGAATTGTGTTGCTCCAGCTTTTGAAAACTGTGCTTTAAATTCTTCAAAAGAACCAAAAGCAGCCGTAATCGCCTCTGCTAATTCTCCCGTTGGTTGTCCGCCGCCGTTTGGTGACATTACTTCCCAGAATAAATTGTGGTTGTAAAAACCACCACCATTATTACGTACAGCAGCTTTGGATAAATCCAGATTGTGAAGAATTTCTTCAATAGATTTTCCTTCCAGGTCTGTTCCTGCAATAGCAGCGTTCAGATTTGTAGTGTATGCATTGTGATGTTTGGAATGGTGTATTTCCATTGTACGGGCATCAATATGAGGCTCTAAGGCGTCATAAGTATATGGGAGTTGTGGTAATTCGAAAGCCATAGTATGATTTTTTATAGATTAGTATTATTTTTATTCAAATTTATAAATTAAACTTTGGAATAAAAAATAGTAATTCTCTATTCCGTTATTGGTAATTTCAATATAAACTTTTCTTAACTGTGAATAAAACTGCATTCTCCATATATGATGCTTCGGCGGGTTCCGGAAAAACCTATACGCTTGTAAAAGAGTATTTAAAGATACTGTTGCAATCGGATACCAACGATGCCTATAAAAAAATCCTGGCCATTACCTTTACCAATAAAGCGGTTGAGGAAATGAAAACCAGGATTGTTTCCAGCTTGTCGGAGTTTTCAAAAGAAGCGCCAAATGACAAAGCAATGGACCTGATGCAGGATATTGCTGCCGAAATACGGCTCAGTCTGGTTACGATTAAAGATAAATCGAAAGCTATTATTAAAAATATCATTCACAATTATGCCTCGTTTGATATTTCGACCATTGATAAATTCACCCATAAGGTTATTCGTGCGTTTGCACATGATCTGAATCTTCCGGTCACGTTTGACGTTTCTCTGGAAACCGATTCGTTATTGCAGGAAGCGGTTGATGCTATAGTAGCCAAAGCCGGGGAAGACCATGAGCTGACCAATATCCTGGTAGACTTTTCGGTTGATAAAACGGATAATGATAAAAGCTGGGACGTTACCGGGGAATTACTGGATGTGGGCAGGCTGCTGATGAATGAAAACAACCGGAATGAGATCGTTAATTTCCAGGATAAAACAATTGAGGAATTCCAGGTTATCAAACAGCAGTTAACAGCTGCTATTGCAAAATTGGAAGCTGATTGTGTGGCGAAAGCCGATGAGGCAATGGCGTTGATTGAAAGCAAAGGCATCGATTTAAAATCGTTTTCCCGCGGAACTTTTCCGAATCATTTGGGATACATTCAGAAAGGAGAACTGAAAAGCAGCCATAAAAAATTCCGGGAAGCCGAAGATATAGCTGTTAATAAAACGGCAAAAGACAAAGAAATTATAGAAAGCATATCCGGAACGTTAATAACATTGCTGGAGGAAGTCTATAAAAACTATGAAAAGAAAAGTTTTTATGAGGCCTTTCTGAAAAATATTACACCCTTATCGCTATTGAACTCCATTAGTAAAGAACTGGAGCGGATTCAGAAAGAACAGAATATCCTGTCTATTTCCGAGTTCAATGCGATTATTTATAAAGAAATTCAGAACCAGCCGGCTCCTTTTATCTATGAGCGTCTGGGGGAACGGTACAAACATTTTTTTATAGACGAGTTTCAGGATACTTCCGAAATGCAGTGGCACAACCTGATTCCGCTAATCGATAATGCGCTGTCGAGCGAAGACCTGAGCGGAACAAGAGGCTCGCTGATGATTGTGGGCGATCCGAAACAATCCATTTACAGATGGCGGGGCGGTAAAGCAGAGCAGTTTATTGCTTTGAGTAAATGCCGGAACCCTTTTTCAAATCCGGACAAGCAATTGGTGCGTCTGGAGAAAAATTTCCGGAGCTATTCGGAAGTTATCGAATTCAACAACGCCTTTTTTGCCATGCTGTCTGATGAGTTTTCCAATGTGGATTATCAGGATCTGTACAGGAACCACAGCCATCAGCAGGTAAATGCTAAAACCGGCGGTTATGTGAATATTTCGTTTATTCCGGATGTAGTGGAGGCCGACGAAAACAACGAGGAAGAAGCGGATGGAAAAGAGCAGTTGTACCTGAAAGCGACATTGCAGACCATTAAAGAAGTAGTGGCTAAAGGTTTTGCCTATAAAGATATCGTGTTGCTTACCCGTAAGCGCTCTTCGGGCGTGGCGCTGGCAAATTTTCTAACCGAAAATTCGGTTAAGATACTCTCGTCGGAAACCCTGTTAATTGAAAATGCCACAGAGGTGCGTTTGATCCTGAATGTACTGCGATACCTGAAAAATAATAACGATAAAGAAGCGAAAGCTGCCTTTTTGTATTTCGTTGCGCAATACAGGCAAACACAGCTGCCGGTTCACGATTGTATCGAAAAAGGCATGCAGCAGGAAACGGAAGAAGGATTGGAGCAATGGTTGCACGAACTGGGGATTATCATCTCGTTTAAAGACTGCCGTAAAAAATCCCTGTATGAAGCAGTGGAAATTATTGTGGCTGTTTTTATAAAAGAAAAAAGTACGATTTCCTACGTGCAGTATTTTCTGGATCTGGTATTGGAAAGAGATGTGAGAACACAATCCGGAATTGCCGACTTTTTGGAATACTGGGATAAAAACGGATCGAAATTCAGTATCCCGTCACCGGAAGGTAATGATGCTGTCCGGATCATGACGATCCACAAATCGAAAGGACTTGAATTTCCGGTGGTTATTTTCCCGTTTGCGGAAGAAGACTATGCGCGCGCGCCGCGAAGTAAAATGTGGCTGGAAATGGATGAAGCCGATTTTGCTATTTCGAAAGCATTGGTGGATGTCAGGAAAGAAGTGTCGGAATATGGCGAAAAAGCTGCTTTGGTCTATGAAGAAAAAAGTCAGCAGGATTTACTGGACAATATCAACGTTTTGTATGTGGCACTTACGAGGGCGGAAGAACAGCTGTATATTATCTCCGGTAAAAATGTGAGCAGTAAAGGCGAGCTGAAAAACAATATGTCCTCCTATTTTATTAAATACCTGGATTATAAAGGCGTATATCAGGAGGAAAAAAGAATCTTCGAATTTGGAACACCGGAACGAAAATCTGTAGCCAGACCGCAGGGAGAGCAACAGCAGCTGATTACGGTAGTTCAGGAGAAATTAGATCCTAAGGCCGTGAAAATCGCCCAAAGAGAAGCTTTGATGTGGGGAACGGCTCAGGAAAGAGCTATTGAATTTGGAAATGTACTGCATGAGATCCTGTCTTTTGTAAAAACCGGCAACGATATCCCGCTGGCGATAATCAAGGCGCAGGAAAGCGGCTTGATAACGCATACACAAAAGGAAGAAGTAGAAAAAACCCTGCGGGAAATTGTGGAACATCCCGAACTGCAATTGTTTTTTGAAGAAGGCAATGTGGTTTACAAAGAACAGAGTATTATTAAAAAAGGGAACAGAACCATTAAACCGGACAGGGTGGTTTTAAAAGAGCGGAAAGCCTATTTGCTGGATTATAAAACCGGGATGCATCAGGCGAAGTATGAAAAACAGCTGGAAGAGTACAAAATGGCATTGGAAGAGATGGGATTTGAAGTGATGAAAAAGACCCTGGTGTATATAGGGGAAACTTTAAATGTGATACATTTGTAACCGAATAAATAGCATAACCGAATAAACAGCATATCATGTACGGAAAAATCAAAGATTATTTGCAAAACGAATTAAATACAATTCAGGAAAACGGATTGTTTAAAAAAGAAAGAATCATTACTTCTCCGCAGGGAGCCGAAATTAAAATTGCTTCCGGCGAAACCGTTTTAAATTTTTGTGCCAATAACTACTTGGGCTTGTCTTCCCATCCGGAAGTGGTTCAGGCAGCGAAAGATGCTTTGGATACACACGGTTTCGGAATGTCGTCTGTACGTTTTATCTGCGGAACTCAGGATATTCATAAAACATTAGAACAAAAAATAGCCAACTTTTACGGAACGGAAGATACGATCCTTTATGCAGCAGCTTTTGATGCTAACGGAGGTGTTTTTGAGCCGTTATTGGGTGAGGAGGATGCAATTATTTCCGATAGCTTAAACCACGCATCTATTATTGACGGAGTGCGTTTGTGTAAAGCGGCACGTTACCGTTATGAAAACAATAATATGGCCGATTTGGAGCAGCAGCTTATCAAGGCAAATGAAGAAGGAAGACGTTTCAAACTGATCGTTACCGATGGGGTCTTTTCAATGGACGGACTGGTAGCGCCTTTGGATAAAATCTGTGATCTGGCAGACAAATATGATGCAATGGTTATGGTAGACGAGTGCCATGCGGCAGGATTTATCGGAGCAACCGGAAAAGGAACATTGGAAGCTAAAAACGTTATGGGCCGTGTGGATATCATCACCGGAACATTAGGGAAAGCTTTGGGTGGAGCAATGGGGGGTTATACCACCGCTAAAAAAGAAATTATCGAAATTTTAAGACAGCGTTCCCGTCCGTATTTGTTTTCAAACTCTTTGGCGCCTTCAATTGTGGGAGCTTCAATAAAAGTGTTTGAATTGTTGGAGAAAGACACTGCTTTAAGAGATAAACTGGAGTGGAATACCAATTATTTTAAAACCGGAATGAAAGAAGCCGGATTTGATATTATTGACGGCGATTCGGCAATTGTACCGGTAATGCTGTATGATGCGAAACTTTCTCAGGTAATGGCAGATGAATTGCTGAAAAAAGGAATCTATGTAATCGGATTCTTCTTCCCGGTGGTTCCTAAGGATAAAGCAAGAATAAGAGTACAACTGTCTGCGGCTCATTCAAAAGAGCATCTGGATAAGGCAATAAATGCATTTAAAGAGGTTGGAAAAGCATTGGGAGTAATTCAATAAGAAGTTTTTAGTAAGAAAAAGCGAATTTTTTAACAAATTGCTTTGTAGTTAATATTTTACATCTTACTTTTGCTGTAATTATAACGTATTGTAATTAAATAAAAAAAGTATGAGACATCTAAACAAATTATTCGTAGCAGCATTGATGTTTGCGGGTCTTAGTTCGCAGGCTCAGGATAGCAATAACCCTTGGGCTATTACTATTGGTGCGAACGCTGTAGACACAAGATTCAGTGCCAGCAAGAAATTAGAAGAACAATTTTCACAGTATTTTAACGTAAGAGATAATTGGAATATTATCCCTTCTGTTTCTTTCGTTAATGTTTCTAGACACGTAGGAGATAACTTCTCTTTCGGAGTGACTGGATCGGTAAATAAAATTACAAGATTCGTAGAGCCAAGAGTTACGATTCCTGGAGATTACACTGTTGTAAATCCTGGTGATCTTTCTTACTACGGTATCGATGGGGTTATCAACTATAGCTTCATGAATTTAATCGGATCTAAAGTTATTGATCCTTCTGCTCACATTGGTGGAGGTTATACTTTCTTTGGAGATGCTAGTACAGGAACTGTAAACGGAGGTTTAGGTTTAACTTTCTGGTTCTCTGAAAATGTAGGTTTATCTTTCCGTTCAACTTACAAGCATTCATTTGATGAGACAAGAAATCCTTCTGTTGATGTTCCATCTCATATGCAGCATTTCGCTGGTATTACTTTCAAATTTGGAGGTAAAGATACAGACGGAGACGGAATCTATGATAAAGATGACGCTTGTCCAGATGTAGCTGGTTTAAAAGAATTCCAAGGTTGTCCTGATACAGACGGTGACGGTATTCCAGATAAAGATGATGCTTGTCCGGATGTAGCTGGTCTTAAAGAATTCCAGGGATGTCCTGATACAGACGGTGATGGTATCGCTGATAAAGATGATGCTTGTCCTGAAGTAGCTGGTTTAAAACAATTCAACGGATGTCCTGATACAGACGGTGACGGTGTGCCAGATAACTTAGACAAATGTCCTTCTGTAAAAGGTCCTAAAGAAAATGCAGGTTGTCCTTGGCCAGATAGAGATGGTGACGGTGTAGCTGATAAAGATGATAAATGTCCAGACGTTAAAGGAACTGTTGCTAACAACGGATGTCCTGAAGTTTCTGACGAGACTATCAAAAAATTAAATGCTTACGCTAAAACAATCTTATTCAACTCTGGTAAAGCTACTTTCCAAAAACAAACTTTCCCGGTATTACAGTCAATCACTGCAATCTTGAAAGAGTACCCTCATGCTAGATTCAGCATTGAAGGTCACACGGATAGCGATGGTAAAGATGCATTCAACCAAAAATTATCTGAAGAAAGAGCTAAAGCTGTTAAAGATTATTTAATCGAAAACGGAATCGATTTCGAAAGATTATCTTCAATCGGATATGGTGAATCTAAACCAATCGATACTAACAAAACAGCTAAAGGTAAAGCTAACAACAGACGTGTTGAGGTTAAATTAATCAAATAATTTAATTCACATACCTAAATAAATGAAACGTCCCGATTTATCGGGACGTTTTTTTTTATTCATAATTGTGGCTGATTGCTTTTTTTGAAGGCCAATTTTCCTAACTTTATGGAGGCATAATTTTTATTCTGTATGGAAATAAAATCAGCCATAACCAGTTTGGTTTTCAATACAGTTAAAAATTTCCAAGGCAGTTATCTGCAAAAAAATAAATGGTGAATTATTCCTTTTTAGATAAATTAAGCAGCGAAATCGTATCGCAATACCAGGAAAACCTGTCCGGGATTACAATTGTTTTACCCAATAAAAGAGCGAAAATATTTTTAGTAGAAGCGCTGAAAAAACAATTGAACGGAACGGTATTCGCTCCCGAAATCATCAGTATCGAAGACTTTATTCAAAATGTTGCCGGCATTCGCACCTGCGATAGTATTGAATTGCTGTTTGAATTCTATGATGTTTATCTGGAATTAACGCCCAAAGAGAAACAACAGCCTTTTGAGCTTTTTGCTAACTGGGCAAAAACATTGCTGCAGGATTTTAATGAAATTGACCGCTACCTGCTAAAACCAGGCCATGTGTTTTCCTATCTGAAAGATATTGAAGACATCAAGCACTGGTCGTTAGACCTGGAACAAAGAACCACGCTGATTGAAAACTATCTGGAATTCTGGAATTTATTACCCTCCTATTATCAGGGATTATACGAACACCTACTTCGGAAAGGAATAGGCTATCAGGGACTGATCTACAGGGAAGCTGTTGAAAACCTGAACCATTTCTCGGAAGCCATAGGTGATAAAAAACTGCTGTTTGCAGGCTTTAATGCCCTGAATCAGGCGGAAGAAAAGATAATGCAGCAATTGCTGTTTAATGAACAGGCAAAAGTGTATTGGGACATCGATGAGGTTTTCCTGAACGATACCTTTCACGATGCCGGACTATTTGTCAGAAGGTTTAAAAAAGAGTGGAAACAATATACTACGCAGCCGTTTGAATGGATCGTAAACGAATTCAGCCAGGAAAAAAACATCCGGATTATCGGAACGCCCAAAACCGTAGGCCAGGCAAAAATTGCCGGAAAACTGATTGAAGAAGTGCAGCTCAAAACAGAAAGTCTGGACAAGGTCGCGCTTGTTTTAGGGGAAGAAAACCTGCTCATTCCGGTGCTGTATGCGCTGCCCAATACGGTTGAAAGCCTGAACATTACAATGGGTTATAGCAGTAAAAATAACCCGGCTCAGATATTGATACACAAATTGTTCAAACTTCACACAAACGCTATACAGCGGGATGAAAAGAACTATGTGTTCTACTATAAAGAAATACTGGATATCCTGACGCATCCGTTAGTCGAACCGTATGTGAAGGCTTCCTATGCTGTTCAGATTGTGAATAAAAACAATATTACGTTCCTGACGCAAAAAAAACTGCTCGAAATCAACAATTATCCTACCGGATTATTTTCTTTATTATTCGAGAAATGGAGTGATGATGTTATTAGTGTGCTGAACAGGCTTTCGGAAATTATCCTTACAATCAAGTCCTTCCTGAGTAATGATAATGAAGAAGATAAAATATCCAAAGCCTTCCTGTATTCGGTTTTCAAAGTAATTAACAAGCTTATTAATTATTATGAGGCACATCCAAAAATTGATAACCTGAATACGCTTTTCACGGTTTATAAGCAGATTGTCGATCTGGCGGAAGTTTCATTTGAAGGAGAGCCGCTAACCGGATTACAGATAATGGGTGTTTTGGAAAGTCGTGTGCTGGATTTTGAAACGGTAATTATTACCTCGATGAATGAAGGTAAATTTCCGGCCGGAAAAACCACAAACTCGTTCATCCCTTATGATGTTAAAAGAGAATTGGGATTGCCTACCTATAAGGAAAAAGATGCTATTTACAGCTATCACTTTTACCACTTATTGCTAAGGGCTAAAAATATTTACCTGCTGTACAATACCGAAAGTGAAGGATTGGATGCCGGGGAACGCAGCCGTTTTATTACGCAGCTGGAAATTGAAAAAAGACCGAAGCATGTCCTGATACATCAAATTTACAATGCTTTTTTACCGGATAAAGCCTACGAGCCGGTCGTGATCCCGAAATCTGACGGAGTACTGGCGCGTTTAAAGGAAATCGCTACAGTAAAAGGATTTTCGCCATCCGGACTGACGACCTATATGCGGAATCCGATTCAGTTTTATAACCAGCGAATACTGCGGATATCCGAAGTGGAAGAAGTTGAGGAAAACATCGCCCTGAATACTCTGGGAACCATTATCCATGGTGTGCTGGAAGAACTGTACCGTCCATATCTGGGAAAATTTTTGACATTACCTGATGTGGATCAGATGTTTGGCGCATCAAATGCGGAAGTTGAAAAGCAATTCCGGATGATTTATAAGGAAGGAGAGATTGCCAAAGGTAAAAACCTGCTCGCTTTTGAAGTGGCGAAACGGAACGTACACAACTTCCTGAGAGAGGAGAAAAAACAACTGGAAAACAATGATGCGGTTAAGATCTTAGGTCTGGAAATCCCGTTGGAAAGAGTGCTGGAAGACAGCCGGTTGCCGTTTCCGGTCAAAATTGCCGGTAATGTGGACCGGATTGAACAGCGCAACGGAAAAATAAGGATAGTGGATTATAAAACCGGAAGAGTCGAAAAGAACAGTGTGCTCTTAAAAGACTGGACTGGTTTAACCGCGGACATAAAAAATGATAAGATCATACAGCTGCTCTGCTATGCTTTTATGTATGAACAGCACTGTAACGGTATGGAACTGGAAGTAGGGATTATATCCTTTAAAAATATGCGGAACGGCTTTATGCCTTTTGGATTTAAAGAGGAAAAAGAATTCAATATGATGATAACGGCGGAGACGCTGGCCAGTTTCCGGACGGAAATTATTGTCCTGATCAATGAAATCCTGAATGCCGGAATTCCTTTTGAAGAGCGGATACAATAAGTTAGATATTCTTAAAGAAATCCGATAAGATCCCTTTCAGCTCATATTTGTTTTCAATGTGGCTCATGTGGCCGTCGTTGAACGTGACGAGTTTTACAGCGGTACCTTCAAGCTGTTCAAGGCTGTCGTTATAGTTTAGTACCGGATCTTTTTTTCCCAGAATAAGCATAATGGGATACGGCGCAAAGTGTAAAATAACTTCCCGGTCATTGCGGGCTTTCATACCTTCCAAAGCGGCAATAATGCCCTGTAAGGGTGTTTTTAAAGCTTCCAGTTTTACCTTTTCAATGGTTTCGGTCAGTCTTTCGCGATTGTCTTCACTGAATAAATTGGCAATCGACATCCTGATAAAATTCGAATAACTCTGCTTTACGGCAATAATGGCACGATCCCGGTTGCGCTTGCGCTCGTCGCTGTCGGCTCTGGAAGTAGAGTTAAGCAGCACCATTCCTTTAACATTGTCCGGGTACAATTCGGCGAAAGCCAGAGCAACATAACCACCCATAGAATGTCCGGTAAAAACCGCTTTCCGGATACGAAGCTCACTCAAAACGGCATGAACGGCATCGGCCATATCTTCCATACTGTGAATGTAGCCGATAGATTCCGATTGTCCGTGACCCAGTAAATCGATCGTGATAACGCGGTATTTTTTAGAAAAAGCTTTGGTGTAAAAATCCCACATACCGGAATTCTCTAAAAAACCATGCAGAAAAACCAAGGCGGTTCCTTTTCCGGTTTCGGAATAAGCAATTTTAGTATTTTTAAAAAGAATGTGTTTCAACGGTGGGGATTTATCGTGTTGCAAAAGTAAACCTATTCGGCAAACTGAAAAAATAAAACGGTTTACAACTTTAGTCATAAACCGTTTTTATATAAAATAAGCGTTTTTTAGCGATTCATTAAGCTTTCGATTTCGTCAGCCTCAATAGGAATATTGCGCATCAGGTTGAAAGGCTCTCCGCTTGCCTGGATAACCACATCGTCTTCAATACGGATTCCGAATCCTTCAGCAGGAATGTAAATTCCCGGTTCGATCGTGAAAACCATATTTGCCTGCATCGGCTCATACAGCAAACCGTAATCGTGCGTGTCCAATCCCATGTGATGGGAAGTACCGTGCATGAAGTATTTTTTATAAGCCGGCCAGTCCGGATTTTCGTTCTGAACGTCAGCTTTGTCCAGTAATCCTAAACCTAGCAATTCGGAAGTCATTATTTTTCCTACTTCAATATGGTATTGTTTCCAGAAATTACCCGGTACCAGCATTTTACCGGCTTCGTTTTTTACGCGCAATACCGCATCGTAAACTTCTCTTTGTCTTTTGGTGAATTTCCCGGAAACCGGAATGGTTCGGGTCATATCGCTCGAATAGTTGGCATACTCGGCACCAACATCCAATAATAATAAATCACCGGCATTACACTGCTGGTTGTTCTCGATATAGTGCAATACATTTGCGTTGTTACCGGAAGCAATAATAGGAGTATAGGCAAAACCTTTGGAACGGTTTCTCAGGAACTCGTGTGCAAATTCGGCTTCTACTTCATATTCCATAACGCCCGGTTTTACAAACGATAAAATACGACGGAAACCTTTTTCGGTAATATTACAGGCCTGTTGGATTAAATCCAGCTCTTCGCTTTCTTTTACCGAACGCAAACGCTGTAAAATCGGATTGCTTTTTTCTACTTTATGCGCAGGATAATTTTCTTTCCACCATTTTACAAAACGGGCTTCACGTGTTTCGGTTTCCACCTTGGCACGGTAATGTTCATTCGTGTTGATATACATCGTATCGGCATAAGTCATCAGTTCATACAATACCTTTTCGAAATCCTGTAACCAGTGTACGGTTTTAACACCGGAAACCTCAAATGCGCGTTCTTTGGTTAGTTTTTCACCTTCCCATATCGCAATGTGTTCATTGGTTTCTCTTAAGAATAACATTTCCTTTTGAGATTCATAAGGAGCATCGGGGAAAATAACCAGGATGCTTTCTTCCTGATCTACGCCGGACAGATAGAAAATGTCACGGTGCTGTGCAAATGGCAACGTGCTGTCTGCACTAACAGGATAAATATCATTGGAGTTAAAAACAGCGATACTGTTTGGCTTCATTGCCGCGGCGAATTTTTTGCGGTTTTTAATGAATAAGTCCCGGTCTATTTGATGGTATTTCATAACGAAATAATTTTTAAGTATATATGAACCCAAATTTAAAAACTTTAGAAACAAATGCTGTTAATACGACTATAAAATTTTGAAGAATTCATAATTATGGGTAATTTTCTGCCATGAAAAAAACAATATCACTTCTTGTAACACTATTTTTAGTGACAATTTTGCAGGCTCAGCATAAAATGCCATACCAGTTATTTGATAAAAACGGTAAAAAAACAAATTATGAAAAATTAGTAAAGGCCTGTGAAAAAACAGAAGTAGTGTTGTTTGGAGAGTTTCATGACAACTCTGTGGTGCACTGGCTGCAATTGGAATTAACAAAAGACCTGGCTGCAAAAAGAAAACTGGTTTTGGGAGCCGAAATGATCGAAGCCGATAATCAGCCGCAGTTGAATCAGTATCTGAGTGGCGCGATAGACCAGAAAGCTTTCGATACTTTGGCGCGATTGTGGAAAAATCATAAAACAGATTACAAACCATTAGTGGATTTTGCCAAAGCAACCAAAACAGAATTTATTGCCACGAATATCCCGAGACGATATGCCAGTCTGGTATTTAAAAAAGGCTTTGAAGCACTGGAAACCCTTACTGATGAAGAGAAAACCTGGATAGCACCGCTTCCGGTTCCGTATGATGCCAAACTGCCGGGCTATGTTAAAATAGTGGAGATGATGGGCGGCCATGGCGGCGAAACCCTTCCGAAAGCGCAGGCAATCAAAGATGCGACCATGGGATATTTTATTGTGAAAAATAAAAAAGACAATACGGTATTTGTGCATTACAACGGAAGTTATCACAGCGATTACCATGAAGGAATCTATTGGTATCTGAAACAATACCAGCCTGAAATTAAAATTATTACCATTGCAACGGTAAGCCAGGAAAATATTTTGAAATTAGAGGAAGAACACCACAATAAAGCGGACTATATTATCGTTGTAGATGAAGATGTCACGAAGACATATTGATTTAACAAAATCTTGGCAAGATTTTTGTTTATTATATTTTGTTAAACGAAGGTTATGAATTTTAGAAATATTCTATACATATTATTAATTGCCATCACATTATTTGCATGTGATGACAATGACGATGTGAGGAATTCAGAACCGCAGTTGATTGTTAAATTTAAATTTGATAACAACCAGATCCGTTTAAACAATACCGGTCAGCCGGCACCAATTGCCAGTGGCAATGCGGCACAATCCCCTTCTTTTAATGCAATCAGTTCTCATTATCTGGAGCTGGCACCAAATGCCAATACTGCTTTAGGAATGGGTACCGTTTTATACCATGCGCCTGAAACAATGGCAGGTGGTGAAAATGCGATAGATTTTAGTCAGTCGAAAATTGTGGGTGAAAATGAAGTTTTCCTTTCCGTACCGTTGAGTCAGGTGGCTACCGGGAGCTACGAATGGGTAAGGGTTTCGTTGTCGTACCAGAATTATGACATTAATATTTTAAATCAGGGAACGGACTATACCGGAACGCTGGCTGGTTTTGTCGGATTTAAAACCTATTTAACGACACATCACATCGGGAACAGCAGTTTCCCGGTAAATGGTAACAGAGAGCAGGGATACTGGGCTTTAAATGTTAACGGAATGCCTTTTTCCGGACAGGCTCCGGAAGGTGCCACTACGGTTCCGAACCCGCTTTTTGCCACCTCTCCGATACCGCCTAAATCCTGTGTGGTAACCGGTAAATTTGCCAATGCATTTGTGATTACCGGAAACGAAACAAAAAATGTTGAAGTTACCCTGTCGCTTTCTGTAAACAACAGTTTTGAGTGGAAAGAGGTTAATTTTGACGGGAAATATGAGCCTTCAGCAGGTGAAAATGTTGTTGATATGGGGCTTAGAGGATTAATGCCTTCTTATCTGAAATAATATTTCCGGAATAGCTACTCTTCTATTTTTAAAGTATATACCAAATTCAGGCAGTGCATTTTTCGCAAGACATTGCATTTCTCACTTTAAATTCATTATAAATAAGGGTTAAAGGGTTGCGGTTAATTTGAAATAGCGTTACTTTTGTTTGATTTTTTTAAAAACTATTACAATCAAACACTATGGCAAAATCTGCACTTTTAAAGTCATCTATCGGGAAAAAATACTGGATGGCTCTTACGGGTTTATTTTTATGCTTGTTTTTGGTGGGTCACTTAGCAGGTAACCTACAGTTATTATTCGGAACACAATTGCAATTCAACGAATATGCATTGTTTATGACTACCAATCCAGCTGTAAAAATTCTATCTTATTTAACGTACATTTCGATTTTATTCCACGCGATCGATGGTATTCTTCTGACAATCCAAAACAAGAAAGCAAGGCCTGTTGGGTATGCTAAAAACAACGCTGCTGCAAACAGCGCGTGGGCTTCAAGAAACATGGCGGTTTTAGGAACCTTAATCCTGATTTTTATCGCTACTCACATGGTGAATTTTTGGGCAAAAATGCATTTCTCAAATATGCCTTTGCAAAAAATTACAGTAGAAGCACAGCCAGGAAACTCTCAGGAATTTTACCTTACTTCCGGTTGGGGACAGGATAAATTTATCCCGGTACAAAGTGTAGACGGTGAAAACATTGTTGTTGAAGGACGTGATTTTTACTACGTTAAACCGGCGAAAATTAAATTTGCAGAAGGATATAAAGATTTACATACAATTACAATTGCGTTCTTTAAAGATCCGAAATTGGGATTGGCATTTACCATTTTCTACGTGTTTTCAATGGCTGTTTTAGCATTCCACTTACTACACGGATTTAATAGTGCTTTCCAGTCGTTAGGAGCTAATAATCCTAAATATTCTCCGGCGATTCGAATTTTCGGAAAAGGATTTGCAATTATTGTACCGCTTTTATTTGCTATTATTCCTTTATATATTCACTTTGTTAAATAATCCTATAATAGATAAAGATTATGGCATTAGATTCTAAAATACCTCAAGGTCCTATTTCAACGAAATGGACAGACTATAAAGATCACATTAACCTGGTTAACCCGGCGAACAAACGTAACATCGATGTAATCATCGTTGGAACAGGTTTGGCAGGAGGTTCGGCTGCCGCTACTTTGGCAGAATTAGGTTATAACGTAAAAGCTTTTTGTTTTCAGGATTCTCCACGTCGTGCGCACTCGATTGCAGCACAGGGAGGTATCAATGCAGCAAAAAACTACCAGGGTGATGGTGACTCCACTTTCCGTTTGTTTTACGATACGGTTAAAGGAGGCGATTACCGCGCCCGTGAAGCTAACGTTCACCGTTTAGCAGAAGTATCGGCTAATATTATTGACCAATGTGTGGCTCAGGGTGTGCCTTTGGCACGTGAGTACGGAGGTTTATTAGATAACCGTTCTTTCGGTGGAACATTGGTTTCCAGAACATTCTATGCAAAAGGACAAACAGGACAACAGTTGTTATTAGGCGCTTATTCTGCAATGAACCGTCAAATCGGACGTGGAAAAATCCAGATGTACAACCGTCATGAAATGTTAGACCTTGTTATCGTTGATGGAAAAGCAAGAGGAATCATTGCCCGTGACCTGGTTACCGGAGCAATCGAAAGACATTCAGCTCACGCTGTTGTTATCGCTTCAGGAGGTTACGGAAACGTATTCTTCCTTTCTACCAATGCTATGGGAAGTAACGTAACCGCTGCATGGAAAATACACAAAAAAGGAGCTTACTTCGCTAATCCTTGTTATACGCAAATTCACCCAACTTGTATTCCGGTATCAGGAGACCACCAGTCTAAATTAACCCTGATGTCTGAATCATTAAGAAATGACGGTAGAATCTGGGTTCCTAAAAACATGGATGATGCTATTGCTATTCGTGAAGGGCGTTTGAAACCAACACAAATCGCAGAAGAAAACAGAGATTATTATTTGGAAAGACGTTATCCATCTTTTGGTAACCTGGTACCGCGTGACGTAGCTTCACGTGCAGCAAAAGAAAGATGTGATGCGGGATATGGCGTTAACAAAACAGGAGAAGCCGTTTATTTGGATTTTGCTTCTGCAATTCAGCGTTATGGAAAAGAGCAGGCAAAAATCAAACACCTGGATCAGAATGACGCGGCTTTAGTAAAAAAATTAGGAACAGAAGTAGTTGCTAACAAATATGGTAACCTGTTCCAGATGTATGAGAAAATCGTTGACGATAATCCATACGAAACACCAATGATGATTTATCCGGCAGTTCACTACACAATGGGTGGAATCTGGGTAGATTATAACTTAATGACCACAATTGAAGGTTGTTATTCTATTGGTGAAGCAAACTTCTCCGATCACGGAGCGAACCGTTTGGGAGCTTCTGCTTTGATGCAGGGTCTTGCTGACGGATACTTCGTATTACCGTACACTATTGGTGATTATTTATCAAAAGATATCCGTACAGGTAAAATCTCAACAGATTTACCGGAATTTGCGGAAGCGGAGAAAAACGTTAGAGACTTGATTGAAAAATTCAGTAACAATAACGGTACACATTCTGTTGACCATTTCCATAGAAAATTAGGAAAAGTAATGTGGGATAAAGTAGGTATGGCGCGTAATGCCCAGGGACTTACGGAAGCTATGGATGAGATTAAAGCCATCCGTGAGGAATTCTACAGAGACGTTCGTGTTCCCGGAGATATTAACGGATTTAACCAGGAATTGGAAAAAGCATTGCGTGTTGCCGATTTCTTGGAATTAGGAGAGTTATTCGCTAAAGATGCTTTACACAGAAATGAATCTTGTGGAGGTCACTTTAGAGAAGAATATCAAACAGAAGAAGGAGAAGCACAACGTGATGACGTTAACTTTGCATACGTAGCCGCTTGGGAATACAAAGGAAACCCGAGAGAAGCCGTATTACACAAAGAAGAGCTGAAATTCGAAAATGTGAAACTGGTTCAAAGAAGTTACAAATAATTTTAATGTGTTAAGGCAAATTAGAATACCTTGCACTTAATACTTAATACAAAAAGTTATGAATTTAACGTTAAAAATATGGCGTCAGAAAAACGCTCAAGATAAAGGACAATTAGTTGATTATAAAATCAGCGATGTGTCGCCTGATATGTCTTTCTTGGAAATGTTAGACGTATTGAATGACGGATTAGTAGAAAAAGGAGACGAACCGGTAGCTTTCGATCACGATTGTCGTGAGGGAATCTGCGGAATGTGTTCTTTGTATATTAACGGTGAAGCTCACGGACCAGACAGAGGAGTAACGACTTGTCAGTTACACATGCGTATGTTTAAAGATGGTGATACTATTTATATTGAGCCATTCCGTGCGAAAGCCTTCCCGGTAATTAAAGATTTAGTTGTAGACAGAAGTGCTTTCGACAGAATTCAGCACGCAGGAGGATTTATTTCGGTAAATACTTCCGGAAATACACAGGATGCTAACGCAATTCCAATTCCTAAACATGATGCAGACCGAGCTTTCGATGCGGCTACCTGTATCGGTTGTGGTGCTTGTGTGGCTACTTGTAAAAACTCTTCGGCTATGTTGTTTGTTTCAGCTAAAGTATCGCAATTTGCTTTATTGCCTCAGGGTAAAGTGGAAGCAGCAGAGCGTGTACTGAACATGGTAGAGCAAATGGACCACGAAGGTTTTGGTAACTGTACTAATACCGGTGCTTGTGAGGTAGAATGTCCAAAAGGAATTTCTCTTGAGAATATTGCCCGTATGAACAGAGAATATCTTAAAGCAAGTATCAAATAGTTTTATAAAAATCACGATAAAAACGCATTCGGCCACAAGCTGAATGCGTTTTTTGTTTTCAGCAATAAAACCTGCAGTATTTTTGTGGGATGAATCCCTTTTGTTTACAATATCTTTTCTATTTTTATTGAAGAAATACATTTCGAATCCATAAACCGTAAAAACGAAGCACAGGAAATGAAAATTAGCATTATTCAGGCCCCTCTTTTCTGGGAAAACCCGGAAGTAAACAGAAATTATTTTGCTGCAAAAATTCAGAATATTCCCGAAGATTCGCTGCTGGTTGTATTGCCGGAAATGTTCAGCTCCGGTTTTACGATGAATCCCGATGAAGTAGCCGAATCCATGGACGGTGTAACGGTAACGTGGATGAAACACACGGCCGTTGAAAAAAACTGTGCCATAACAGGCAGTCTGGTCATCCGCGAAAATGATAATTTCTATAACCGCCTGCTTTTTGTTTTTCCTAACGGTGATGTGGAATACTACGATAAACGACACCTATTTTCCCTGGCTGGCGAAAACAAGGTTTATACTTCCGGTGGAACCGAAAGACTGATTGTGAATTATCTGGGATGGAGAATCTGTCCGTTAATTTGCTACGATCTGCGTTTTCCGGTTTTTTCCCGTAACAATGACGATTATGATTTGCTGATTTATGTAGCCAACTGGCCTCAGGTTAGAATTTTAGCCTGGGATACATTGTTGAAAGCAAGAGCCATAGAAAATATGTCCTATGTGATAGGGGTGAACCGGATTGGTGACGATGTGAATCATAACTTTTATTCCGGACATTCGCAGGTGCTGGACTATCTGGGCAATGCTTTGGTGGAACCGGTGGAAAAAGAAGTGGTGTTCTCCGTTCAGCTGGACAAAGAATTAATGCTGGCGAACAGAAATAAGCTGGGCTTCCTGAGAGACAGGGATAAGTTTAATCTAATTTAAAAACCTGATCCACATCCCAGTTTGCGCGAACGTCGACATCATTAATAAAATAGATAACCTCTTCCGGCTGTAACTTTTCCAGGTAATTACCGGTGTCCCATTTGCGGTTCTTATTGTCGTCGTAAATCAGGCGCAGCGTGTACAAATTCGGTTCGAGTGTGTTGAAGTCCAGAACCGTTTCTTTTTCGCTGTATGCGGTTGCAATCACTTTGGCATTTTTATCAAGAATTTCCAGAATTACAGGAAAACGTTTTACGTTTTCAAGCTGTACCCGTAAATTACCATACTCCGTAATGCTTTTTGTGGCTAATGAATATTTAAGGGTATCGTTGGCCTTTTCGTAAAAATCGGTTAAAGCGCCCGGAAATAAGGTCAGGGAATATTTCTGATTGGGTTCTTTTTTAAAGTCGAATTCCAGCGCATTATCAAAATCGTTATATTTTGTTTTAAAAGGAACCGCTACGGAATCTTTATTGATCAGCTTCATTTTAGCCTCGTCAATTTTGGTTAAAGGCATCGAAGGTAATACTGTAAAAAGATCTCTCAGGCCGATGGAACCCTTTGGTTTGGCATCAAAAGACAAGGAATCTTTAACTTTCTGCTCCTTGATTTTCGTTTTAAACTCTTTTGAATAATTGCCGTTGCTAACCAGGATCTGCAGGGAATCGGGCGTGATTTTAGGCAGCCAGATGTGTAGGGAATCTTTGGCCGGGAATTTGGTAATTATGGTATTCAGCGTTTCGCCGCCCCGTTTTACAATTACTTTGGTGTTTTTCGGATCTTTCCCTTCGTAACCTAAAATCAGTTTGTTGGGAGTTTCCTGTGTAGGCTTTTCTGCTTTAAACGGAAGCTCTTCCTTGAATAAACTCAGGCTGAAAAGGGTATCGTTAGGAATTGTAATCGGATCCTTAAAAAAAGCGATTTTATCGGTTTTCGGATCAAACTTATAATCGTTATTAACGTCTTTTATAGCAACAACATGGTATTTGCCCTCTTTTAAATTTTCCAGGGTAAACACTTTTAAACTGTCCAGCGTATTGGTAACATAACGCGGCTGTTGTTTAAAAACGGTGGAATCGGTAAATTTTTCGGCTTCATACAGCATTACCGATACAAAATTATCGGCCTTTCGGGAATAGGCATCTTTGATAACACCGCCCACTTTTAAAGAATCAATATACGGACCGGTTGAAAACACATATTTAAACTGGGAATACGGATTGAACTCATTGTTGTCCGTTATACTCTGTCCGAAATTAAAACTGTAAGTGGTGTTGGGCTGTAAAGTATCTTTGATTTTAATGGTGATGTATTTGCTGGCATAGCCCATCGGAACGATATCCGGAGCCTTCTTCATTGGAGGCGAAATAATCAGTTGTTTATTGATGTCTTTTACCTTAATATATTCATCGAAATTGATCTTGATGAAATTCCCGTTAAAATTAGTACTGAAATTCTCAGGATTACTATAGGTGATTGTAGGAGGAATGGTGTCTTTCGGACCACCCGAAACCATACCTCTTTTGGCACAACCGGTTAATAAAAGAGAAAAGACAATAATAAAGAAAGCAATACGGTTCTTCAACATGTTACCAATGATTTTACAGCACAAAATAACAATTATATTCAGTGGAATGAAAATGTTTTTAGAAAATCTTTGTAAAATTAAGAGTGTGTATAACCAATGGCAAGGATGCTCAGGCTGGCATTGGGGATTTTCAGCAGCATTTTGCCGCAGGCTTCCAGTGTGGCACCGCTGGTAATAACATCGTCGATCAGTAAAAAATGTTTGCCGTGGTCTTTTTCGGTAAAATGAACCTCGAATAATTCGGTGCCAATCTCGGTCCGGCTGAAAATAGTCTTCTTTGTCTGGGTCTTGGAATAATATTTACGGAGCAGGATGGTTTCGTTGTACGGAATTTCAAAACCGGCCGCCAGCGCTTTCCCGAATGTGGTGAGCTGGTTGTAACCGCGTTCCTGTAACCGTTTTTTGTGAAGCGGAACCGGAATGATCTCGGTAACGGTTTTGAGAATGGTAAGGTCTTTAATTTCTGTAAAATACCAATTGCCGAGCAATTCGCCTATTTCCTGCCGGCCTTTGTATTTGAGATGGTGAATGAGCTGCTGTACAATACCTTCTTTATGGTAATAAAAAAAGGAGGAAGCATATTCCAGAGGCAGTCTTCCGTAGAACTTTTTCAGGGTTTCATTTTCCGGTATCAGATGATGATTCGTAATCGGGATCTCATGCCGGCATTTGATGCAAATTGCCCCTTCATTTTGCAATAAAATGCTGTTACAGCCGCTACATAATCTCGGAAAGAGTAAGTTTATCAAGTTTTTTATCATTTCATCGATTATTTTTTTAGTATTACAACAGGCGGAATACTTTTATTGATTAATAAATAGAAATGACAAGTAATAATTCTTCAATTTTAGGTCAGGTGAGTGTCGGTGTGCTCGTTATCGGAGTACTCACCCTGTCTTTTAATTTATATCGGTTATCTAGTGAAAACAAATCACTTAAAGATAAGATATCTTTAGAGAATTCCATACATAAAAATGAACTTTCGGAAATTTTAAAACGATATGATTCTGTTAGCAATGTTCTGGGGACAAATACGAAAAGAAGTTCCCTGCTTTTTAAAACAGTCATACATCCCGAAGGAGCCGTAAAACAACCTCAAGCTGTTACGGCAGATTTGAAAAAGACGGAAAAGGTAAAACAGAAGATTGTCAGTACGAAAACGAAAGAAAGAAAAAAAACGGCGAAAGCAGCCAGTAACGAGTTAAGCAGCCTGGAAAATGATGATGCCGGTCTGAAAACGAAACAGCTCAAAGCGATGAATGTAAGTGTTAGAGGTGTTAAAATTATCTACAGCGATTTTTTGGAAACCAACCGGTCCAATAAAATAGACCAGATCAGGATTTGCTACACTTTAGCATATAACGAAAACATCGGCCGCGGCAATCAGGAAATTTTCTATCAGATTGTAAACCCGGAACACACCGTGTTGAGCAACGGCCTTCATCCTAATGAAAAATACAACAGCGATCTGGACTGTACCGCCAGAGGGATCGTGTTTTATGATAATAAAGCGACCGACGTTTGCGCCTTTGTTGACGTCGATAAAAAAAAACTGATTAAAGGCGATTATGAAGTTAACATAATCCATCAGGACAGAATAATCGGAACGGCTAATTTCCAATTTCGATAATACTTCAAAAAGTTAAAATTTCCCCTATTTTTTACAATCTCTTTTTCCTATTTTTGCATTATGGCAAAACAAGAAGACTTATTTAAGAATGTAGTTTCGCATGCAAAAGAATACGGATTTATTTTCCCTTCTAGCGAAATTTATGATGGTTTGAGCGCAGTATACGATTATGCTCAAAACGGTGTAGAATTAAAGAAAAATATACGTGAATACTGGTGGAAATCCATGGTTCAGATGCACGAAAACATTGTAGGTATTGATGCTGCTATTTTTATGCATCCTACTACATGGAAAGCTTCCGGCCACGTGGATGCGTTTAACGATCCGCTAATTGACAATAAAGATTCAAAAAGAAGATATCGTGCGGATGTTTTAATTGAGGATTATGCCGAAAAATTAAACCAGAAAGCACAAAAAGAAATTGATAAAGCAAAAGACCGTTTTGGCGATGCTTTTGATGAAGCACAGTTTGTAGCGACCAATGCCCGTGTTATTGAATACCGAAGCAGACAGCGCGAAATTCTGGAAAGAATGGCACGTTCCCTGGAAACGGAAAATCTTGCCGATGTTAAGGCTTTGATTGAAGAGCTGGAAATTGCCTGCCCGGAATCAGGATCCAGAAACTGGACCGAAGTACGCCAGTTTAACCTGATGTTCGGAACAAAATTAGGCGCTTCTGCCGATTCTGCTATGGATCTGTACCTGCGTCCGGAAACGGCACAGGGTATCTTTGTAAACTTCCTGAACGTACAGAAAACAGGACGTATGAAGATTCCTTTTGGAATTGCACAAACCGGAAAAGCGTTCCGTAACGAAATCGTTGCCCGTCAGTTTATCTTCCGTATGCGGGAGTTCGAACAAATGGAAATGCAGTTTTTTGTTCGTCCGGGGGAAGAAATGAAATATTACGAATACTGGAAAGAAACAAGATTAAAATGGCACCTTTCATTAGGATTAGGAAAAGAAAACTATCGTTTCCACGACCATGAAAAATTAGCCCATTATGCTAATGCTGCTGCCGATATCGAATTTAACTTCCCATTCGGATTTAAAGAACTCGAAGGAATTCACTCCAGAACCGATTTCGATTTAAAAGCACACGAACAGCATTCCGGTAAGAAATTACAATATTTCGATAACGAAACAAACTCCAGCTATGTACCGTATGTAGTGGAAACCTCTGTTGGACTGGACAGAATGTTCTTGTCGGTTTTCTCGAAATCATTGCAGGAAGAAGTATTGGAAGACGGCTCAACCCGTACGGTTTTAAGACTGCCTTCCGTTTTAGCGCCAACAAAGGCTGCGATACTGCCATTAATTAAAAGAGATGGTCTGCCGGAAGTTGCCAGAAAAATTATAGAAGACTTAAAATGGGATTTCAATGTTGCCTATGATGAGAAAGATGCCGTTGGGCGTCGTTACCGTCGTCAGGATGCATTAGGAACACCATTCTGTGTTACGGTCGATCATCAGACATTAGAAGATGAAACAGTAACGATTCGTCACAGAGATACCATGCAGCAGGATCGTGTGAAAATTTCAGAATTGAGAGGAATTATCAATGAAGAAGTTTCTATGCGTAACTGGCTGATGAAAATGTAAATTATAAAAAAGGCTTTCTCTTTTCGGGAAAGCCTTTTTACTATACCGTAATCCGGTTTATAAATGGTACGGTTTTTTGAGATGCTGAAGCCCTTTCAGAACGATTTTAAGCCCTTTTAAACCCTTTGAAAGTGTTAAAAACAAAGAAAAACTCAAAAAAAAACGAAACCGTAAAAAATACTTGAAAAAACCGTAAAATCTGTGTTGTCGAAAGAAGTACTTTTACAGTGTCATTAAATACTTAATTAAGTTAGTTTATACAGTATAAGGTAAAAATAGTGGATTACCTTCTTTAGCCCAGCCTGTAAAAGGTCTTGCTTCAGCCCAGCCAAATAGAGGATTTGGTTTAGCTCATTAAAAATCAAGCGTTAGTAATGTACTAACGCTTTTTTTTTGGAATTATTTTATTACTCAGCGTTTAAAGCGTTCCAGCCTCTTGCCTTCAAAGGAATTTTAGTGTTTGCTCTTGTAATTAAATGGATGCCTTCGCTTTCCGGTGTCATGTGACCGATTACCGTAAAATTAGGGTTTCCTTTAATCTTGTCGAAATCGTCCATCTTGATCGTGAAAAGCAATTCATAATCTTCACCGCCGTTAATGGCAATCGTCGTGCTGTCTACATTAAACTCTTCACAGGTATTGATCAATTGCGGATCAAGCGGTAATTTGTCTTCATATAGGTTACAGCCAATTCCGGAATTCTTACACAGGTGGATGATCTCGGATGACAAGCCATCAGAAATATCAATCATAGCCGTAGGTTTTAAATCCAAAGCCTGTAATAACTCTTTAACGTCTTTACGGGCTTCCGGTTTTAACTGGCGTTCTATTAAATAGGTATAATTGTCAAGATCCGGCTGGTTGTTCGGGTTCACCTGGAATACCTGCTTTTCGCGTTCCAGTACCTGCAATCCCATATAGGCCGCACCAACGTCGCCGGTAACCACCAATAAATCATTATCGTTAGCGCCGGTTCTGTACACCAGTTCCTCTTCAGTCGCTACTCCAATAGCCGTAATGCTGATTAATAAACCTTTCTGAGAAGAAGTCGTGTCGCCGCCAATAACATCCACATCGTAAATTTTGGCAGCCAGTGCAATTCCATCATAAAGTTCTTCCAGTGCTTCCAGCGGAAAACGGTTTGAAACGGCAATCGAAACTGTTATCTGGGTCGGTTTGGCATTCATCGCGCAGATGTCGGAAAGATTCACCACCACAGCTTTATAACCCAAATGCTTTAACGGCATGTAAGCCAGATCGAAATGAACACCTTCTACTAATAAATCGGTAGAAATAACGGCTTTTTTATCTTTAAAATCCAGAACGGCAGCGTCATCACCAATTCCTTTCAGGGTAGAAGGCTGGCTGATCTGGATATTTTTGGTTAAATGATCTATTAATCCAAATTCACCCAGTTGGGACAAACTTGTTCTTTGAGGCGTTTTATCTTCTATCATTTGAATAAATTATAAGAGTGCAAAGTTAAATAAAAAAAACGCACAGGATAAGAATGTTAAAAGGACTGAAAAACGGCGCTTATCGTTTCAGTGAAAAGTGGGCTTTGAATTCTTTTTGATCTCCGTTATCTTTAAAAAGAACCTTAAACCAATAGTCGGTTGAAGGTAGCGGATAACCGTTAAGAGTTCCGTTCCATCCGCTTCCGTTAGGGCTGATTTCTTTTAAGAATTTTCCGTAACGGTCAAAAATATAGATCCGGGCATCTTTCTGATTGCGCAAATCCGGGATGTTCCAGGTGTCGTTATAACCGTCACCGTTCGGAGTGAAATATTTAGGATATTTCAGGATATAGGTTTTTAAGCGGATAAGGCCGCAATTAGCCTTGGTATCAATAATGCTGACCCAGTGCTCTCCTCCCGATACATTGTTGAAAACATTGGACGTTTGTTCGCCACCGTCGTCAAGCTGAAAAACGTAATTCCCGTAACCTCCGGTAACGTTTACGGTAATCGTGCTGGAATCGGCAAAAGGCTCGCTGATGGACAGCGTGGCTATGGCAACACTGGATTGATCGACAATAACGGTTTCCGGACTGTAATTACAATCATTACCCGATTCCGGGGTTAGTTTTATAGTGCTGACGGTATAGGTACCGGTTTGTGTGGCGGTATAATCGGGTCCGGTATGCACGACCTGGTTGTTTAAGGACCATTCCACCGTGAACAGCGAAGGGCTTAACCCGGTGTTTATGGTATAAGGCGTGATGACGGCCTGTGTTACCGGATCGACACAGATGGTGCCGTCTGCAAGAGCTAAATCCAGTAAAGGATGAATGGTAATTTGAAACGGTTTTTCATCAAAACAGTTACTGTTATCCGCGGCGGCAGCATAAACATACATGGTCTGCGAACCGGAAATAACGTCACCGGCATTGTAAGCAGTACCCGTTCCTCCGGAAGCGCTAAAATAATTTCCAAGCGGTATCGCCGGCAGGGTATAGCTTCCGCAGCGCTCTACATCGTTAAATACAGGTAAAACAGGAGTTACGGAAACGGTAACCAGAAAATCATCTTCATCGGTACAGGTAAACCGGTTTCCGGAAACGGCATACACATAAATAGTCTGGGTAGTGGTTAAAACTGTTCCGGCAGGAAGTAGGCTGCCCTGTCCGTTAGGCTGTGTATAATAATTCCCGATAGTTAAATTGGGCAGGGTATAGCTGTCGCAGGCGCGGATATCGTCAAACGTGCCGACATCAATGCCCAGAGCATGTACGGTAAACATCGTTTCGTTAGTACATTGCGGGAAATCACTCCAGTTGTTAAAGATATAAATGGTCTGGGTGGTCGTAATATCGGTTCCGGCGTTTAATTGGGTTCCGGTTCCTCCGGTTCCGGTATAATAATTACCGTTGGTTAACTGCGGCAGGGTAAAAGAAGTACAGGTATATACGTCTGTAAAACTATCTATTGGCGGTAAGGGTCTTATGGTAACAGTAAAAGGATGCTCGTTCGTACAGCCATTGCTGGAAGACGCATAAATATAAAGGGTCTGCGTACTTGTAATAACAGTACCGGCATTTAATGGTGTTCCGGTTCCTCCGGTTCCGGTAAAGTAAGCGCCGTTGTTTAATGGCGGAAGCAGGTACTGGGCACATTCCAACCGGTCAGCCGGAGTGTCCACTACCGGTTTTTGCAGTATCGTCAGCTGGTAGTTCAGATTGTCCGTACAATTGGGTGTGGTGGTGGTATTGGCATAATAGTAAACTGTCTGTGATGTGGTGATGCTTGTTCCGGCCGGAATAACGGTACCGTTGCCTCCCGGCTGGGTATAATAATTGCCAATCGGAATGGCCGGCAGTATAAACTCTCCGCAGGCGGTTATTGGCTGAAAAACAGCAGTGTCAATAATATTGATGCGAAAAGGATGCTGGTTAGGACAGGTTCCGTTAAACGCATATACATATAACGTCTGGCTGGCGGTAATGGTGGCTCCGGCGCTTAACTGGGTTCCGGTTCCTCCGGTTCCGGTATAATAATTACCATTCGTGAGCGCCGGCAATACATAGGAGTTGCAGGTTACCACATCGGCCGGAGTATCTACCGGTGGTAACGGGAAAATGGTAATGTTATAGGTTTTTTCCTGACAGGGAACGCCATTAACAAGCGCATAAAAATAAATGGTCTGATTGGTTGTCAATACGGTTCCCGGTGACAGCAGTGTTCCGGTTCCAGCCGGTCCGGTATAGAAATTCCCTGCCGGCGCACTTGGGATGATATATTGGCCGCAACCGGTATCCGGAAAACTCAACTGATCGATTAACGTTACCATAAAAGAATTCTGGTCGGTACAGCCTAAAGGGCCTATCGGGCCGTTAAAAATAAAATAGGTACCCTGTTGTGTAATCACGTCACCCGGATTGAGCGGAACGCCCGTGCCGTTCGGACCGGAAAAATAATGCCCGTTTACCAAAGGCGGCAGCGTATAGCTGCTGCATTCAATTACGTTGGGATGGGTGTCTACCGGAGGAAGCGGTTCGATAACCACATCAAAGCTAACCAGGGCATAACATCCCGGATTGTTACTATCGGACATTCTGACCCAGATGGTCATTGGCGATTGCCCGGCAGTCATCGTGAAAGCACCCGGATTGCTTATCGCAGCAGTATTGTTTTGAGCATTGCTCTGGGAAGTGAAATACTGTATGCTGAAAGCGTTGGCATTCTGTCCGTTTAAAATTATGGGAGTCTGAACCGTTAAGTTAATGCTTAAATTTCCGGAACGGGTGCTGCATCTGGACAGATTGGGCGGTTGTGTAGCCGTAATCATGGCATTGACCAGCAGGTTAAAGGAAATAAGATTGTTGCAAATTGTATTGTTGCTCAGTCTTCTCACTTTAATGTATATGGTTTGGTTGCCGGCACTGGAATAAGCTGTCAGATCCGATTGCGGAATAGGATTGTTCGCATTGGCATCGGCTAAAGAAGCATAATACAGCAATTCAAAGCTGGCGTTATTCAGGCCCAAAGCAGCCGCATTGTTTTGTGTCAGGTTAAATACAAAAGTACTCTGTCCGTTGTTGCAGACTCTCAGGTCATTTGGCGTTGTGATAGCCAGATCGGTAATCACAATGTCGTCGGTTATCTGGCAGCTGCCATTGCCGGTTGTGGCAATCACGCCATAGGTTCCGGCCTGGGTAACGGTTAATGTGGCTGCGGTTGCTCCGGGAATTATAGAGCCGTTAAAAGTCCAGACATGATTGAACTGCGGTCCTAATCCCGATTGCAACAGTATGGTTTCTCCCTGGCAGATCGTGGTGTCCGGTCCTAAATCGGTATTGGTTACAAAACTTTTCCCGGCGATAAATACAGCTGAATCAAAATTAGCATCGTTATAATCGCCTATGGCAAGTTTAATGCGGTAGGCCCTGTTGGGCGTTACGGCAGAGGAAGCGGTCAGCAGGACAGTTTCTCCGCGCATGTTAATGGCAGAATTGGCAACATCGGTAACATTATAACGGCCGAATAGATTCGGATTCGATGATGTACAGCCGGAATTGTAGAGATTGTCGCGGATGGTTTTTACCGAAATCGGAATGGCTGTATTCGGTACGACCGCCAGGTTAGTGGTCACACCGGTGGTCAGATCGGTAAGTAAAAAGGCGAAAATATCACTAAACCCGCATTGGTACTGACCGTATTCGTTGGATGCAAAAAGAAAATCAAAACTAAAACTGCTGGATAAGGGCGTGAAATCAAATTGTATATACGCCACATCGTTTATAGATGACGGCTGTCCGCTGGCATTGCTGATGTTTTGTAAATCCGGATCGCCGGCTGCGGTGAGCACACTGCTTTCGTTTAATCCGGTATATTGCCCTTCCGTATATTTCGCGATACCGTTACGAATAATGATACCGCTTTGAATCGGGAAATTCGGATTGGTGCTCGTAAACTGCCCGATACCGCGATGGGAAGAATATTGAAAGTTGGTTTCGTTAAAACAGGAATTCTGTAAAAGGGAGTTGCTGATCAGCTGCGGAACGCTCTGTGAAGTCGTGTCAATAGTGATCCCTTGTGCATATAAAGAGAGATTAAAGAGAAATATTAAAATGGGGATAAATTTTCTCATAACTAAAATGATTTTTAGCCATGTAAAGTTAACGAAAAAACGCTTTTCGATATTGTGAAAATGCAATTAAATTGCAGTTATGATTAATTAAAAAGCTATTTAAAGTTAAAATATTGTAAATATTGTTTTAAAATTAAATTTACTTTAAACTTTCAGTATAATTTATTCGGAGGAGGGTTACAGCAGTATAAAAAAAAGACCTGATTATATCAGGTCTTCTATGTTAATCATTCAGCTTTAATACAGCCATAAATGCTTCCTGCGGGATTTCTACGTTACCCACCTGGCGCATACGTTTTTTACCTTTTTTCTGTTTTTCAAGTAGCTTACGCTTACGGGAAATATCACCACCATAACATTTTGCGGTTACGTCTTTACGCAACGCTTTAATGGTTTCACGGGCGATAATTTTGGCGCCGATAGCAGCCTGAATCGGAATATCAAATTGCTGGCGCGGGATTAATTCTTTCAGCTTTTCACACATTTTTTTACCAATGTTATATGCATTGTCTTCGTGAATCAGCGCAGAAAGGGCATCCACAGAATTCGCATTCAGCAGGACATCCAGTTTTACTAATTTTGACGTACGCATTCCAATCGGAGAGTAGTCAAAAGAAGCATATCCTTTGGATACCGTTTTTAAACGGTCGTAAAAATCAAATACAATTTCGGCCAGCGGCATGTCGAAATTCAATTCCACACGCTCGGTCGTTAAATACGTCTGGTTGGTAATCAAGCCACGTTTTTCAATACACAAAGACATTACGTTACCCACAAAGTCCGATTTGGTAATGATCGTCGCCTTGATGTACGGCTCCTCTACACGGTCTAATTTTGAAGGTTCCGGTAAATCCGAAGGGTTGTTTACAATCAGCGCCGTTTCCGGATCTTTTTTGGTGTAAGCCAGGTACGAAACGTTCGGAACCGTTGTAATAACCGTCATGTTGAATTCACGCTCTAAACGCTCCTGGATAATTTCCATGTGTAACATTCCTAAGAAACCACAACGGAAACCAAACCCTAAAGCCGCCGAACTTTCCGGTGTGAACACCAGAGAAGCATCGTTTAGTTGCAGTTTTTCCATAGAGTTACGCAATTCTTCATAATCTTCCGTATCAACAGGATAAATACCGGCAAATACCATTGGTTTCACATCCTCAAAGCCTTTAATCATGTTTTGCGTCGGCGTTTTGGCATCGGTAATAGTATCACCCACTTTTACTTCACGGGCTTCTTTAATTCCGGAAATCAAATACCCAACATCGCCTGTAGAAACAACCTGTTTGGGAACCTGATTTAATTTTAAAGTACCAATCTCGTCAGCATAATATTCATTGCCGGTAGCCATGAACTTGATTTTCTGTCCTTTTTTGATTTCACCGTTAATAACACGGAAAATAACTTCAATACCGCGGAACGGATTGTAAACCGAGTCGAAAATCAAAGCCTGAAGCGGTTCTTCTTTATCGCCTTTCGGAGCAGGGATACGCTCAATAATAGCTTCTAATATTTTGTCTACGCCAAGACCTGTTTTTCCGGAAGCCGGAATGATCTCGTCGTGTTTGCAGCCTAATAAATCTACGATGTCATCGCTCACTTCTTCCGGATTTGCACTTGGTAAATCCACTTTGTTCAGTACCGGGATAATTTCCAGGTCATTTTCCAAAGCAAGGTATAAGTTGGAGATCGTTTGCGCCTGTATACTCTGTGCAGCATCTACAATTAATAAAGCACCTTCGCAGGCAGCAATGGAACGGGAAACCTCATAGGAGAAATCCACGTGTCCCGGAGTATCAATCAGGTTCAGGATATATTGTTCCCCTTTATAGGTATATTCCATCTGGATGGCGTGGCTTTTAATCGTGATTCCACGCTCACGCTCCAGGTCCATGTTGTCCAGTAACTGCGCCTGTTGCTCACGGGCCGTTACGGTTTGGGTGGCATCAAGCAATCGATCGGCTAACGTACTTTTTCCGTGATCGATGTGTGCAATAATGCAAAAATTTCTAATATGCTTCATCTTCGTTTAGTATCAAGTTTATTTGGGCGTATCCTGCCGGAAGCAGGCCAGGCTTTCCGCTGTATCTTTTGCTCACTTCGTGAGACAAAAGGATGCCGCTGCAATCCTTTACGCATCCAATCAGCAGCTTATACGCTCCGATTAGTCATCATTCACCATGGTCCAACATATAAAGGTAGTGAAATAATCGGCAAATATAATTTAAAGTTAAACAGTTACAAACGATTAATTTTTAAATCGGCACCTTTTTTGCTGCTAACTGTAAAAATAACGGCGGCATAACACTGTTTCGCCCGGATTTGCAGGAAAACAGCCCGGCTGAAAGGAGTATTAAGGCTGTTTTTTATGCCTTCGGAAAGCGTTAATGCTTTCCTGTAAAGCAGCTTAAAAAAGCTTTAAACATTTCTTAAGAAAAAGAATCGCTGAAAAATTCGTAATTTTGCGCCAAAATGTAGAAGATGGTCAAGATTGGCAACATAGAATTACCCGATTATCCGTTATTGCTGGCACCTATGGAAGATGTGAGCGATCCGCCTTTCCGCAGGCTGTGCAAACTTCATGGCGCAGATTTGATGTATTCGGAGTTTATCTCTTCGGAAGGACTCATACGCGATGCAATGAAAAGCCGTAAAAAACTGGATATTTTCGATTATGAAAGACCGGTTGGGATTCAGATTTTCGGCGGTGATGAAGAAGCCATGGCGCTTTCGGCAAAAATCGTGGAAACGGTCGAGCCGGATTTGGTGGATATCAATTTTGGATGTCCGGTAAAGAAAGTGGTGTGCAAAGGAGCCGGAGCCGGAGTGTTGAAAGATGTCGACCTGATGGTGCGCCTCACGAAAGCGGTCATTAAAAGTACCCATCTTCCGGTAACGGTAAAAACAAGACTGGGCTGGGATGAAGATTCGATCAATATTGATGAAGTGGCCGAAAGACTACAGGATGTAGGCGTGCAGGCGCTGACGATTCATGCAAGAACCCGTGCCCAGATGTATAAAGGGCATTCCGACTGGAGCCATATTGAACGCGTGAAAAACAACCCGAGAATTACGATGCCTATTTTTGGTAACGGCGATATCGACAGTCCGCAAAAAGCACTGGAATATAAAAACCGCTACGGATTGGACGGTATTATGATCGGGCGTGCTGCAATTGGATATCCATGGATATTTAACGAGATCAAACATTATTTTAATACCGGGGAATTACTGCCAACGCCAACCATACAGGACAGAGTGGAAGCAGCAAGAAACCACCTTACCTGGTCAATGGACTGGAAAGGGGAGCGTGTTGGTATTGTAGAAATGCGCCGTCATTATACCAATTATTTTAAAGGAATCCACGGATTTAAAGAATACCGTCAGAAACTGGTAACTACCGATGACGGGGAAGCCTTATTCCGGATACTGGATGAAATCCAGGAAGCCTATTCGGATTATCAGATGTTATAAAAAAAGGAGCAACGCAGTTGCTCCTTTTTGTTTGTTATACTTCAATGCGTTTCCAGCGCCCTTTTTTATACAAAATAATACTGGCAATCGTGATCGCAGTTTCCGATACCGGAATGGCGATAAAAACACCGGTAGGACCCATCTGGTAGTATCTGGCCAGCAAATAGGCCAGTGGGATCTGGAACAGCCAGAATCCGAAAAAGTTTACCCACGTTGGTGTCAGGGTATCGCCGGCACCATTAAAGGTGTTGATCAATACCATCCCGATTCCGTAAAATACATAGCCCAGGCAGATGATGTGCAGAGCTTCAACGGCGATGTCTTTTACCTGAATATCGTTTGTGAAAAAACCAATGATATAGTTGGCAAATAAAAACGTAACTACGGTAATCGTTACCATAAATATGACATTATATTTTGCGGTTGTTAAAACCGATTTTTCAGCACGTTCCACCTGCTTGGCACCCAAATTCTGCCCTACCAGAGTAGCGGCGGCATTGCTTAGTCCCCAGGCCGGAAGGATAAAGAACATCATGATCCGCAAAGCGGTCTGGTAACCGGCAGAGCCGTGATCGCCTCCGGTGGTTGCAACCAGCTGTGCTAAAAAGATCCAGCTGCAGGACGCAATTACAAATTGTAGAACGCCCGGAGCGGCAATTTTTACTAAAGCTTTAATCTGCTCAAAATCCGGAATAAAATAAGACGGGATGATTTTTAAAATACCTTTTCCGCGGAACAAATGATACAGCTGGTATACAACACCAAGGCTTCTTCCGGTAGTGGTGGCAATAGCAGCACCGGTTAATCCGAATGCCGGAATGGGGCCGAATCCGTTAATTAATATCGGGCATAAAATGATGTTGCAAATATTGGCAATCCATAGACTTTTCATTGCAATCGCCGCATTTCCGGCTCCTCTGAAAATACCGTTGATCAGGAAAAGCAGCATGATGCATAAGCTTCCGCCCATCATGATACGGGTGAAATTCACGCCATAGGCAGCCGCTTCTTCCGATGCCCCCATTAGCAACAGGATCTCTTTGGCAAAAATAAAACCTAAAATGCTGATAACGGTATTGATCGTTACGGCAATAACAATCGCCTGCATACCGGCTTTGGCTGCGGCAACGGGATCTTTTTCACCAATACGGCGTGCTACTACGGCTGTGGCTGCCATACTGATTCCGATGGCTAACGAGTAAATAATCGTAATTACCGATTCGGTAAGACCAACCGTCTGTATAGCATAGCTGCTGTGCTCCAGGTGGCCGACAAAATACAAATCGACTAACGCAAAAACGGATTCCATCAGCATTTCCAAAACCATTGGAATGGCTAACAGGATGACTGCTTTTTTAATGCTTCCGGATGTAAAATCGAAAGTTTCGTCGCCTTTAACGGCTTGTTTTATAGTGCTGAAAATTTTAGAGAATAAACCTTGTGATATAGGGGTTTCTGTCATAACAAATTAGGATTAATGATTAATGAGCCCTGAGAATAGGGCGAAAAAAACAAATCGGAATGTCCTAATCAGCAATGGATGCCTTTAGGACTGTACAGAAACAATCATCGGCTTTCAATTTTGAGAGTGACAAATGTACGATTTATTTTGTACGGCAATAATTATTGCAATAATTTTTTACTGACACGGCTCGAAGCGATTAATGACGCCAGGAAGCCTAAAACCATGATGGTCAGTAAAACAATAAGGATGTTGGTAAAGCTGAAAACAACCGGATATGCCATGCTTGGTGTAACCATGATCAGCGAGAACTGCTTTTGGAGAATGACAATTATAATTCCTAAAAGAAGTCCGATAACGCCTCCTGTAAAGGTGAGCAGGCTGCCCTGTAACAGGAAAATGCCTCTCAGGTGCCGGATTTCGGCACCCAGGTTAAAAAGGGTTTTCAGGTTGCCTTTTTTATCGAGGATCATCATGATTAAGGCACCGACCAGATTGAATAAGGCTACAACAATTACCAGTGTAAAGATGAGGTAAACGGCAATGTTTTCGGTGTTCAGCATTTTGTATAAACTGTCGTTTAGCTGCGCACGTGTTTTTACGGTGACCTTGTTTTTAAAGATAGTTTTTAATTCGGCTATAGCCGCATCATCCGTAGTATTTGGTTTTAGTTTTACTTCCATTGCAGAAACCTGGTTGGGCTTGTATTGCAGTAATTCCTGTGCCAGGCCAAGGTCGGCAAAAACATATTTGTTGTCCAGATCTTCGTTAATGGCATAAATTCCGATGGGTACCAGAACCGCTCTGTTAAAAGCGTCGTTCGGACTTTCGATAGTGCCTTTTCCGGGTTTCGGTACAAAAACCTCGAAAGGATTGTTGTAATCGAATAGTCCCATCGAAAGCTTGTTGGTGATTCCAAGACCTACCACTACCTGGCTGGTATTTGGATTGAGCCATTGTCCGCCGTAGAATTTCTTGTCAAAAGGATTGATGTTTTTAAAAATGCTGTCTACGCCTTTCAGGTAAGCCACCTGTTCTTTTCCGTTAAAATAGAAAAGAACCCGTTCTTCCACAACTTTACTGTATAAGGCAATGGTTTTGGAGTTTTTAAGCTGTGTGTCCTGTTCCGGACTGATTTCAAATGATTTTCCGGTGGTGCCCGATATCTTCAGATCGGGATCGGTATCATTCGCAAAGGAAAGACTGAATTCCCGCAAACCGCTAAATACGGATAGCACAACAAACAGGGACATGGCGCTGACAATAATGCCCAGCGACGCAATCCCGGTAATAATGTTAATGGCAGTACTCTTACTGAAACTAACCGTATAACGTTTTGCTATGTAAAACGGGAAATTCAATTATGATTTCTTTCTTTTGATTAAAAGTTCCGGGTTTTCAATCGGGTTTTCTTCTCCGGTAAGGGCTTTGTCTATCTTTTCGATATAGTCAAGGCTGTCGTCGATATAAAAAGAAAGGTTCGGCACTTTACGCAATTGTAATTTTACACGTTGTGATAAGTCGTGTTTGATTAAAGGGGTATTGGTGCGGATCGCATTTAAAAGTTCCGGTCCTTTTTCGGGCGGGAAGATGCTTAAATATACTTTTGCGATGGATAAATCCGTCGTAACGCTCACTTTTGATACAGAAATAATTAGATTGCTAATTCCGTTTTTACGCACTTCGCCCTGCAAAATATCTACAAGATCTTTTTGCAAAACGGTTCCTATCTTTTTTTGTCTATTTGTTTCCATGCTGCAAAAATACGATTTTTTGAGTAGTAAATTTTTAAAGTTGCAGCCGGATAAAGTTTTTTATCTTTGTTTTAAGAATAAAAGCAGAATCTCCGGCGGGATTTAAAGAAATTTTTGAAATATTCAGATGAGAAAAATTGAACATATCGGTATAGCCGTAAAAGACTTGGAAGTGTCCAATCTTGTTTTTGAAAAGCTGTTTGGAGCTCCGGCTTACAAACAGGAAGAAGTAGCCAGTGAAGGTGTAAAAACCGCTTTCTTTATGAACGGACCCAATAAAATTGAATTGCTGGAAGCGACCAATCCGGATAGCCCTATTGCGAAATTTATTGAGAAAAAAGGGGAAGGCATTCACCATATCGCTTTTGATGTGGAAGATATCGTATCGGAAATTGCGCGGTTAAAAGCAGAAGGTTTTACGGTGCTAAACGAGATCCCTAAAAAAGGGGCCGATAATAAATTGGTAGCGTTTCTTCATCCTAAGGGAACGAACGGGGTTTTGGTGGAATTATGTCAAGAAATTTCGAATTAAGCTTGCACTAAATAAAAAATAATAGTAATATTGCAACCTCAAAACCGGTCCTATAGCTCAGTTGGTTAGAGCACCTGACTCATAATCAGGTGGTCCCTGGTTCGAGCCCAGGTGGGACCACAGGTTTTTAATGGAAAGCGCTACAGTAATGTAGCGCTTTTTTTGTTTTTTACGGCAGCGGTATTGCACCTGCTGCTATCAGGATTGAAAATAGAATATATATCAGTAAATCCACAACAAAAAACTTAAAATCAATTATGTTAAAGATCTCGTAGCGTTTCAGGATTATTCAAAAAACAAGACCGATTTAACGGCATCCGGTTTAGCGGCTCGCATTAAGCTAAATGCCAGGCTGGAAGAACCGGTAAACAGGGACGATGTTAAGGTGGAATAATGGCTGCAAGGCGATTTTGTTGCGATTGCTTTTACGGCATGCTCCAATGTTGCGTCTATATGATGATGATTACAGCAATGATGTTTTACTTCCAGCATGGCGTCAATTACGCCGGCCGTACCGCAGCACAAACCGGAGGAAACATCTTCCAGTACGTCTGTTTTTTCGGCCTGTATGGAATCGGAGATCATTGCGTTGCTTTCAAAGGGGATGCCCAGTGCCTGGGCAATCGATAATCGGGATAAAATAGCTCCGGAGCGGCCGTTGCACCAGCTCCAGTTGGTTTTCTTGTCGTGGTCTAAATGAAGGAAACGCGCATCGTCCCAGCCTTTTTCTTTTTCATTCCAGAAGTTATCATCAAACTGCATGGCTTTTAAAACAATTTGTGCAGCGGCATCATCGCCTCTCAATGCTGCCCATCTGGCTAAAGCCATTGCTATTCCGGAATTTCCGTGGCTTACGTGTGGAAGCGGTTTGCCGTTTGGAACCTGCCAGTAAGCCTCTTCACTGTTGCTAATGACGTTTCTTTTTAAGGTGATCGCAATGTCGTCTATTATTGCCAGTAAGCGTGCATTCGGATTTACTTTGTATAGCGACAATAAGGACAGCAGTAACCCGGCGCGGCCATATAAAACCTCATTCAGCACCTCTTTTTCGTTGATTTCAGGAGCATATTGTGTGGCAATGGTAGTCGCGGTGTTTAAAAGCTGATCGCTGTCTGCCGACTGGGCAATTCTTGTCATCGAGTAGAGGAGGCCGCCGAGTCCTCTGGCGATTCCGGCACCCCGATGGACGGCAACAGGTTTTTCGCCGTTTAGCAAAGGATCAAAAACATTTACTGCCAGTTGCTGCCATTCCCGCTGACCGCCGAGACGCCCGGCTTCGGCTAAAACTAAAGCCGTTCCGGCAGCTCCCTCATAGAGCGATTCCCGGTCAATATGTGCCATGGTTGCAGCAAAACCGGGGGCATAACTGGTGTATACCCAGTGTGGCGCTTTGTTTTTGGAAATAGCAGCATCATAAAGCGAAGCGGCTATTTCAAGGCCATGCTGCAATAAATCCCCGGATTGAAATGTAGTGGGTTTGTTGGCAATAACATTCTTTTCCCGTTGCAGCAATCGTTCCTTTATACTGGTAACCTGCAGCATTTTGTCGAAACTGTCCATAGCCTGCCATCGGCTTTTGGCACAGTCTAACGGAGTGGACAACAATGCCGATGCTTTGTATTGCAGTACATTGGAAGGCAGTTCAAAAAGAGGGATATCTCCGCCCAATATACTGTTCAGTTCGGTTTCCAGCAAGCCGTCTATAGTGTCCATTCTTTGACAGGATGTAATTTCCAGGTCGGTTTTTATGAGCTCTTTACGGGCTTCATAGTCGTTTAAAACCTCCGGACTCAGGGAACGGGATAATATGTTGGTATAATCCATTGTTGGTCGTGCCAGCATCCGGATTTTAGCGGTTTCGAAATTTTTTAAAAAGCCGTCATCAGAAAGAAAATCGTCTTTGTACTGTTCCAGATACTCATAGGTAGCGGTAAAGCCATTGATGATTTCGTCAAGATAATCTTTTGGTAGCTGAACAGTGCCGTTTAAATAAGGCAGGTTCGGAAAAGAGGAGGCTTTTACTTTGATAGGTCTTATTTGCAGGTCGTCGCTGTCTTTTGCGCAGGGAAGCATATCGTAAAAAGACTCCAGGCCGTAAGGAACCAAAGCTCCGATTTCATGCTCTGCCTGAATGTCTTCATTTTCTTCATTTTTTAACGGTGATTTCATGACCAAAGGAAGGATTCCCAATTCTAAAACGGATTCCTTTACGTCTAAACCTTCGAGCGACAGGTTTCGTTCGAATTTTAGCCGGTCTTCACCGCTTTGGGAAATGCCGAGGCGTGCCCGGAATAAAGGCTCGGCATCAATAACAACCGGATGAGCACCGGAAACGATGATGTTTTCATGATGCAGATCGCAGGTGCCGATCACGTGTGCGATAGCCAGGATGGCGCCGTACCGTTCGTAACACAATTGTATCTCATCGGTATGGGAGCAATCTTCGGAGCCGATGAACTCCATAAAGCCGTAACCATCGCCTTTGATGATTTTAGGAACAAGCACTGCTTTTTTCATCCGGGTATTCAGGACCTCGTTTACAATGGCATTCCAGCCTTCTTCTCCGTCAAGAGAACGGGGTTTGTATACTATTTTTCGATCGCCAAAAGACAAAATAGCGGCGGTTTGACCATTATTGTGTGCGTCGGATATTCCGAATTTTGCCGATTTAAGATTTCCTAATGCTGTTGTTGTGATGCCCATCAGCCGGGCGATTTCTTCATGATGCAGTGCAATGCGTTCCAGCATTATGCGGGTATTTTCCAGCCAGTTTTTCTTTGTCAGGGCGACTAAGCGGCCTAATTCGGGATACGGTCCTTCTGTTGAAAGTAATTTCAGGGTTTCTTCCCAGTTAATATAAGCATCCAGAATGGTTCTGGAACTCCCTGTTGCCGCTTTTCCGGGGGTTGCTTTTCTGGGTCTCCATAAAGGGTTTAGCGCCAGGTGAAAGCTGGAAAAACGCTGCAGGATGGTAAGATTGGTAAGCCGCGCCAGGTGCTGCTCGTAGCATAGGATAAAGTCGGGTAAGGCACTTTTAAATAACGCTGTAGAAATGCTTGTGGTGGCAACCAGTTCTTTTTCGGCAGTTTCCAGTAATTCCTGGAATAATTCCGGTACTATGGGAGATCGGGCCAGTACACCGGCTTCTTCCATGTCAATACAGGTTTCTTTTGGTACAAATTTTTCTGTAACAAGCATACTATAGGATTTTAAAAGTGAGTAAAGGGAAAGCGAATAAATGAGGTTGTTTTCACAATGGAAAACAACCTCATTTGAATACAATATAGATATTACGGAAAAGAAAATCTTTTCCGTGTTTTAGCTCAGGTATAATTAACAATGCGATGCCGTTAATTATGCACAAGTAAGAGAAGCTAAAGAACCTGCACAAATCGGAGAAGTTGGTGTACATGTAGTACATTCCCATGTAGAGGCATTGGATGCTTTTTGTAAAGGTGCTTTAGACAGATCGCTTCCTACAAACGGCAATAAAGCAAAAGTGTGACTCTTATCGGTATCTTCAACAACATTTAGCGATACTCCAGCCGGAACGTCTATTCCTCTTTCTTTAAAAACAACTTCCGGCTCGCTTAATAAGCGTTTTCTTAATTGTCCGTTAGTTGCACTTTCGATTTTTAGTTTGTCTAATTCGGACAAAGCAATAGTTTTGGGCCAATTCATAATTGTTATTTTTTAATTGTTTTTACCTACTCTTATTAGCTTTTCGGTTTCCGCTTGTCAAAAAAATGAAGCTTCGGAATGACACTACTAAGTAAGGATTAAAAAAGCGGTTAAAAAAGGGTGATATTACGGGTTTTAAAAACTAAGTAATTTTACCTTATATTGTTGTTAATCAGTATTTTGTTTGGTTGTTTTTTGTGGACTAACAGAGTGTAATGAAAGGCTACTGCAAAAGGGAATAGCCCCGGATTCAGGAGGTTTTTAGGGCAGCTGCGGTTAATTTGGTCGGAAGCTGATTTTTTGAAATTTACGGACTTTGGAATAAGTGATTGTCCTGTTGCATGTGTTATTTCGACCCCTATAAAAGTGTGATGGTCGAAAAAAATAAGATTTTCACTTGTTTTTTTAAAAAAAACATTGTTTTGTTAAGAAAACTTGCTACATTCGTGTCCGATAGGTTAATTATGGCTTAATGTAAAAATATGAATAAGTTGGTGCTTGTGACTTAAGGTTAACATTAACTTATGAAAGATTTTGTATTCACATTAAGAATATTTTTTACTTTTACCAAATGAAAGACAGTGCATTAAAGATAGGAGTCGTTTCCTGTTTCGTTTTAAATACATTCACAATAATGGGAGCACCTGTACCGCCACCGCCGGCACAAGGAGCGCCGCCGCCGCCGGGAGCACCGATTGACGGAAGTGTGTATTTTCTGTTAGGCATTGGATTGATTTATGCATTCTATTACTTTAAAAATATAGCTATAAAAAAAGCGTCCCGTTAATCAGGACGCTTTTTTTTATTTTCGCAGCTCGTGTAGTCGGCTGACATATTTGCCGATTACATCAAATTCCAGATTGATTTTTGAGCCAACCTTGAAATCCTTGAAATTAGTGTGTGCCAGTGTGTACGGTATGATCGCCACGCTGAATTCATTTTCTTTTGAATTGACAACCGTAAGGCTTACACCATTAACAGTGATGGAACCTTTTTCGATGGTGATATTATTCTGCTTTGAATCGTATTCGAAAGTAAAATAATGACTTCCGTTAGCATCTTCAATGCTTTTGCAGATACCGGTCTGGTCCACATGTCCCTGAACGATATGCCCGTCAAGACGATCACCCAGTTTCATGCCGCGCTCTAAATTGATCGTATCGCCAATGTGCCACTCGCCTAAATTGGTCTTTTCAATAGTCTCTTTAATTGCGGTAACGGTATAGGTGTCTTCATTAATGGCAACAACGGTCAGGCAGACACCATTGTGGGAAACACTCTGGTCAATTTTTAACGCGCCGGTTATAGAAGATTTTACGGTAACGTGTATATTATCGTTTTCTTTTTGAATGTCCTGAACGGTGCCAAGAGTTTCAATAATTCCTGTAAACATAACTGATTTATTTTGCTAAATTTGCATATCCAAAAATAGCAATAAATAACTAGTGGACATGGTGAAAAAAGCAGAAAATATAATTGTAGGAATTTCTATTGGAGATTTAAACGGAATTGGGAGTGAGGTTGTATTGAAAACTTTTGAAGATACACGCATGTTGGAGTTATGCACGCCGGTGATTTTTGCAAATGTGAAAATACTCTCCTTTATCAAGAAAACCTTGCGGTTGAATTCGAATCTTCAGGGGATTGATAAATTAGAACAGGTAGTACCCGGAAAAATAAATGTACTGAATGTCTGGAGAGAAGGCGTTAATCTTGAATTTGGAGTGAATGACGAAACGGTAGGGAAATATGCTATTAAATCGTTTACAGCGGCAACTGCGGCGTTAAAAGGCGGTTTGATCGATGTACTGGTGACCGCTCCTATTAATAAGTATAATATTCAATCGGAAGAATTTCATTTTCCGGGACATACGGATTATCTGGATCAGGAACTGGAAGGCGATGCGCTTATGCTGATGGTTCAGGATAATTTAAGAGTAGGGTTGTTTACGGACCACATTCCGGTAAATGAAATATCCAGTCACCTGACGGAAGCCCTTATCCGGAAAAAAATCGAAACCGTACATAAATGCCTTATTGAAGATTTTGGGATCACAAAGCCGAAAATAGCCGTTTTGGGATTAAATCCGCATTGTGGTGATAACGGCGTGATTGGTAAAGAAGATGATGAGGTGGTAAAACCGGCATTGAAAAAATTGTTTGATGAAGGTATCCTGGTTTTCGGGCCTTTTTCGGCAGACAGCTTTTTTGGACTGAGTCAATATGAAAAATATGATGCGGTTATCGCTAACTATCACGACCAGGGATTGGTGCCTTTTAAAACGCTATCTTTCGGAAACGGAGTGAATTATACGGCTGGACTGAATAAAATAAGAACCTCGCCCGATCACGGAACGGCCTATGAAATTGCCGGAAAAGGAGAGGCGGATTATAACTCGTTTAAAGAAGCCGTTTATCTGGCACTGGATGTGTATCACAATAGAAATGAACACAAAGAGCTGGTTAAAAACCCTTTAAAAACAAAACAAAAGCAGTTATAAACAAAAAAATGTTTACAACTCGTTTGGATTTACAATAATTTTATATCTTTGCACGCTCAAAACTGTTGTTATGAACAATGATAAAGAATTTTTAATCCCGTTTGTAGGATTGAAGCAAGGTAAGCATCAGTTTGAATATCAGATAGATAAAAAGTTCTTTGAGAACTTTGATTTTGATGAATACAACGATGTCAATATCAAAGTAGATGTGGTTTTGGATAAGAAAAGCACGATGCTTGAACTCAGTTTTAAACACAAAGGCACTGTAAACGTTCCTTGTGATTTGACAAGTGAGGAATTTGATTTGCCAATAAAAGGTAAGATGAATTTGATTGTAAAATTCGGTGATACCTATAATGATGAGAACGATGAGTTGCTAGTGTTGCCTCATGGCGAATTTCAGGTCAACATCATGCAGTACATTTATGAACTAATTGTACTTTCCGTACCGTCAAAAAGAATTCATCCCGGAATAAAGGATGGAACATTAAAGTCGGAAGCAATTGAAAAATTGAATGAACTGGCTCCAAAAGAACAAAACAAAGAAGAAGAAAATATTGATCCCCGATGGGATAAATTAAAACAACTATTAACGGATAAATAATATAGTAAGATGGCACATCCTAAGAGAAAAACCTCGAAAACAAGAAGAGATAAGAGAAGAACGCATTATAAAGCGTCTGTTCCTCAAATTGCTACATGTCCTGTAACAGGAGAGGCACATTTATATCACAGAGCTTACTGGCATGAAGGTAAAATGTACTACAGAGGTCAAGTTGTAATTGATAAGCAAGAAGCTGTTGCTTAATCAAAGAAAATAATAGAGAAAACTCTCACTATGTGGGAGTTTTTTTTGTTAAAAACCCTTTGAAACGAATTAAGTAGCAATAAAAGAGGTTGGGTTTCGGATTTTTTTTGTAATTTCCACCACTTTTTTTAGCTAAAATTTCAAAAAGAAAAAGTAACCCTTATGACTAAAATTACAGCAGCCATTACAGCAGTTGGATCCTACGTTCCGGACTATGTTTTATCGAACAAGGTACTGGAAACTATGGTGGATACGAACGATGAATGGATTACCACTCGTACGGGAATTAAAGAAAGACGTATTCTCAAAGAAGAAGGGCAAGGCACTTCTTTTCTGGCAATAAAAGCAGCCCAAAATCTGATTGAAAAATCTGGAATTGATCCTAAAGACATTGATTTAGTATTACTGGCTACAGCAACACCGGATATGCCGGTGGCTTCTACAGCCGTATATACCGCAACACAAATTGGAGCGACAAATGCATTTGCCTACGACTTACAGGCAGCATGTTCCAGTTTTCTATATGGTTTATCGACAGCTTCCGCTTATATTGAATCCGGAAGATATAAAAAAGTATTATTAATAGGAGCCGATAAAATGTCTTCTATTATTGATTATACCGACAGAGCTACCTGCATCATTTTTGGTGACGGTGCCGGAGCGGTACTTTTTGAACCCAATACGGAAGGACTTGGTTTTCAGGATGAATTTTTAAGAAGTGACGGTGTAGGAAGAGAATTTTTGAAAATCGAAGCAGGAGGATCTATCCTGCCACCTTCGGAAGAAACCGTAAAAAACAAACAACACTTTGTACACCAGGATGGAAAAACCGTTTTCAAATATGCGGTTTCAGGAATGGCAGATGTAAGTGAGAAAATAATGGAACGTAACAATCTTTCCAAAGAAGATGTTAACTGGTTGGTTGCTCATCAGGCTAATAAAAGAATAATTGATGCGACGGCAAGCCGAATGGAACTCGACGAATCTAAAGTGTTGGTAAACATTCAGAAGTATGGCAATACCACTTCTGCAACGTTGCCATTACTACTTTCCGATTTTGAGAACTCTTTCAAAAAAGGAGATAATATAATTTTTGCTGCATTTGGTGGTGGCTTCACTTGGGGAGCGATCTACTTAAAATGGGCTTATAACAAACAATAAACTAACTAAATCAAAATTCCGAACAAGATGGATATTAGAGAAATTCAAAACCTAATCAAATTTGTAGCGAAGTCTGGTGCTACCGAAGTAAAATTAGAGATGGATGATTTTAAGATCACCATTAAAACTACAGAGGCAGGAGCAGCTGAAACAACATATGTTCAACATGTTCCAATGCAGGCTGCAGCACCTCAGGTTGCTGTACCGCAAGCTGTAGCTCCGGCAACACCTGTTGCTGTAACTGAAGCTCCGGCAGCTGATGAAAATGCAAAATACATTACTATTAAATCGCCTATCATCGGTACCCTATACAGAAAACCATCTCCGGATAAAGCACCATTCGTTGAAGTAGGAAGTACAATCAATAAAGGAGACGTAGTTTGTGTGATTGAAGCAATGAAATTGTTTAACGAAATTGAATCGGAAATTTCCGGTAAAATCGTTAAAGTATTAGTGGACGACGCTTCTCCAGTTGAATTCGATCAACCGTTATTCTTAGTAGACCCATCATAAGAAATTTTAAATGCTAAATTTTGAATGATGGTTTTTTTATGCCTCATTTAGAATGATTTAAAATTTAGAATCCAAATTTAAAGTTTCAAGAGATGTTTAAAAAAATATTAATTGCAAACAGGGGAGAAATTGCACTTCGTGTTATTAGAACCTGTAGAGAAATGGGAATAAAAACGGTTGCGGTTTATTCTACAGCTGACGCGGAAAGCTTACACGTTAAGTTTGCTGATGAAGCAGTATGTATAGGACCACCACCAAGTAATTTATCCTATTTGAAAATGTCAAATATCATTGCTGCTGCAGAAATTACAAATGCAGATGCGATTCATCCGGGTTACGGTTTCCTTTCTGAAAACGCTAAGTTTTCAAAAATTTGTGAGGAACACGGCATTAAATTCATCGGAGCTTCTGCAGAAATGATTGACAAAATGGGTGATAAGGCTACAGCCAAAGCAACCATGAAAGAAGCTGGTGTTCCAACTATTCCAGGTTCTGAAGGATTATTAGAATCGTTCGAACAAACTAAAAAACTGGCTAAAGAATTTGGTTACCCGGTAATGTTAAAAGCTACTGCCGGTGGTGGTGGTAAAGGGATGCGTGCTGTGTGGAAAGAAGAAGATCTTCTGAAAGCATGGGAAAGCGCCCGTCAGGAAGCTGGTGCTGCCTTCGGAAACGATGGTATGTACATGGAAAAACTGATCGAAGAGCCTCGCCATATTGAAATCCAGATTGTTGGAGATTCTTATGGAAAAGCCTGTCACCTTTCTGAAAGAGACTGCTCGGTTCAACGTCGTCACCAAAAATTAACGGAAGAAACACCTTCGCCATTCATGACCGATGAATTACGTGAAAAAATGGGTGAAGCAGCCGTTAAAGCAGCCGAATATATTAAATATGAAGGTGCCGGTACAGTAGAGTTCCTTGTTGACAAACACAGAAACTTCTACTTTATGGAAATGAATACCCGTATTCAGGTAGAGCACCCTATTACAGAACAGGTAATTGATTATGACTTAATCCGCGAGCAGATTTTAGTAGCTGCGGGTGTGCCGATTTCCGGTAAAAACTATTTACCGCAATTGCACTCTATCGAATGTCGTATCAATGCGGAAGATCCTTATAACGATTTCCGTCCGTCACCTGGAAAAATCACGACTTTACATTCTCCTGGAGGACACGGAGTGCGTTTGGATACTCACGTTTATGCAGGATATACCATTCCGCCAAATTATGATTCAATGATTGCCAAGTTAATTACAACGGCGCAAACCAGAGAAGAAGCGATCAATAAAATGAAACGTGCTTTGGATGAATTCGTAATCGAAGGAATTAAAACTACCATTCCGTTCCACAGACAATTAATGGATGAGCCGGATTATGTAGCGGGTAACTATACTACAAAATTCATGGAGAGTTTTGTAATGAAAGATCCAACAGAATAAAAACAACTTGTTGTTATAAAAAAGCCTCACAAATTTGTGAGGCTTTTTGTTTTAACGGTTAAAAGGCGTTTCATTTATCCAGTGAAATCCCCTGTTTGTAAGCAGGAAATCTTCTTTTGTTTTTAGCTTTAACTCTATTTTGACCGTATCTTTTGTGTTCAGTATTAAGCCGTCTTTGGTTTTCGTATACTGAAAGCTCACTTCTTTGGGCGTTACGGTGCTGTCCTTTTCAATAGAAAACAATTGGATGGTATGCGCAATACTGTCAATCTTTGAATTGAATTTTTGCTCTTCATTATTGGTATAGCGAATCTGTGCACCGTTATAGGTTTCAAAAACGAAACTCACATAAGGTACCGGTTTGTCGGAGGTCTTCACTTCATAGAACCCGAATAATTCCGGATTGTCTTCTTCCTGATTTGACATTTTTATATACGAAAGGGTATAGGCGGTAAAAATACCGGCAAACAATAATAATTTAAACCCCGTTTTTACCATTTCCAGGAGCTTCTCTGTTCGTTTGTCTTTAAGGTTATAAGGAGCTTCGTATGCTGCAGTTGGTTTGTTCTGTATAAAAAACGTAAGCAGCCGCTTGCGGTCATTCAATAAGAGGATCAGGGCAGCAAGCAGCATGTGCATCGAATTTAACTTTACCGGAATATCATAGCAGAAATTCATCATCACAATATTCGAAATAACTCCGGTAAGGATAACAGCGCCCAGTGTGACGGTTTTCCGGTGCAGTAACAGCAACCCTCCGATTATTTCTGCAAGGCCGGTAAAAGCCGTGTAATAGGGAGAATACTGCATAAAGGTCCAGGCAAGACCCATTGGTGACGATTCGCCATAAGGTTGCGCCAGCCTGAAATAATGAACAGGAGGAAATTGAAAAGGAAACACCTTGCTGAATCCGTAAACAAGCATATAAAAAGCAAGGTAAACCCGAAGCAATACCAGGAAAAAATAGGCCAGTGCTTTATAGATATTCTTGTCTTTAAGCTGGCTGAGCTGCATGTTTAACGGAAAGGCCAGGATAAAACTCAGGCAAAGATGCCAGAACGTTTCAATGTATTTATAAGTATAATCACCGCTGCCGTAACCTCTTGCCTCAAAAGTATAACCGATATGAAAAAGGTTTTTAGCCGACCAGAAAACGATTGGGTTTAAGACCAATGCAAACAGGAAGCTGAAAAGATGAAAAATGAAATAAATAAGCAAAAAACACAGGAAATATTTTTTTATCCGCATATACTAAAGTTTTGTATAAATATAACTGCATTTTTTTAGAATTAGTATTAAAGAAAAATCCCGGAGCATGCCCCGGGATTTTTCTTGATTGATGATGATAGTATTTATACTTTTAATTTTTTTGCGATAGCCGCCGGTAAAGCCGATTTGTGAACCATGAAGTCTGTAGTTTTGTATTTCACAAAATCTTTGCTCATATACAAATACCCTTTATAGTCATTGCTAACACCCCATGAATTTTTCACGATATAGTATTCTTTACCGTTCTGGTCTTTAGCGATTCCAACGATGTGCATACCGTGGTCGTCTGTAGTTGTATAATTGTCAAAAGCTTTCTGACGCAATTCCTCGGTAATTTTCATTTCCGGTTTTGGACCGTTAAACATGTCTGCTTTTTCTTCTGCTGTCATGTCTGCAAAGTTTTTCTCCGGTACAAAGGCAACACCATTTTTCCAGCTGAATCCTTTTTCGCTCACGTCACCAGCCCATGCAACAGTGTATCCTTTTTTAACAGCGTTGTCAATGATCTCTGTTAATTCGTCCATTTTAACATTGTAAACCTGGTCAAAAGCCCAGTTGTCCGGTACTAACAAAGTGAATTTAGTATAATAAGGATATTCCTGTAAAGAAGAGATTTCTACATAATCGTCAGGATTAATACCTACAACTTCTTTAGCGAAAGATTGCGGAGTGTATTTTTTTCCTTTGTAATCAAAAGAAGCCGGAACCTGTCCTAAATAAGAATCTACAACAGAAGTATATGCTTTTTCCCAGTTTGGTGTTAATTCTCCGTTAGGATTCTTTACAACCGCCTGTAATACGCCTTCCATGATAGCGCTCATTTCTGAGAATTTATTTTTGTCAGTTCCGTAGTTTAACCCGGTATAAACACTTTGCGGAACAGCACCATATTTTCGGTACATGTTCATAACATCGTGAAAAGCACCACCATCACCTAAAGTAACGGCACCATGCATACGAACATACATTTTTCCCTTTTCTACATACGCATTACGCGCAGAGAAAATCTGGGATAATTCAACCGGCTGTTTTCCCATTCGGATCATTTCTGATTCGATAAAAGAGTTAGCCGAATAACTCCAGCAAGTACCGGATGAACCCTGGTTCTTGATAGAAGTGTTCTCAAGATTAATTACGTCTGTAAATTTAAACGATTCTTTACTGTTTGAACTCGCGTTATTCTTTAAAGCATTTACTAAGTTGTCCTGTGCGAATCCGGAACTTAAACCCATCAGTAAGGCAGAAGCCAATACAACCGGTTTAATTGAAAAATTGTACATAATTTAATTTTTTTGATTTCTCTAATTGGAGTCCGAAATTATAATCTTGTTACACGGGAAACTAAAATTTAACAGTTATTTATGCTTTTGTTCACTTTTGTGAAAAGTATTTTCTTTCATTTAATACAACTGATAAAACGATAAAGTGATAACGCGATGCACAAGTTGCTTTTGATAATGCAATGATTTATTGAGGTAGTGCAAGAAAAAATGATAACAATGCACAACAATTTTTAGCAATGCAAGGAATGATTGTTTTTGTGCAGCTGAAAGTTATGATGATGCATAACAATATCTAAATCATGTAAGTATTGATTAAGGGAATGCAGTGGTTTGTGAAAGAGAAGTGATGTTTTAGGTCAGGGATGCTTCCTTAAAAATATCCGGAAAACAAACTACCGGTAGTATCAGGAATACTACCGGTAGTTGTAACGCTTTAAGAACTATATTTTGAATCCTTTAATGAGCCGGTATTCTGACTTTTGGGTTCCGTATTGCGCTTTAACGCTGTCCTTGATGCCCTGTGCGGTGGCAGACAGTTCTGCATGGGCAGTAATGCGGTTCCTGTTTGCCTGACGTAGTTCGGTATAAACAGCCATCAGCAGGTTATTCGCTTCGGTAGCCTCAGCCAGTAGGTTTTTTAAGGCGGTAATGGACAAATTACTGTTGGAAGGCGCATAAGCCGCTCCGAAATTTTCAAGATTAACAATCAAATCAGAGAAGAACTGTGCCTGCGAACCAAACGATCGGTAAGACAGGCTGACGTTGTTTTCAATACTGCTCCTGTCAACATTGTAGGTTTTATTGGTTCCCCTGATTTTTGCAATGATGCTGTTAATGTCATGTGCCTGTTTGGACGTTTTTCCAAAACTGGCCCGGATGGTAGCTCTGATAGGGGAAAGTAGTTTGCGGATGGCATTTTCGCCGCTTGTAAAAAGCTGCTTTCGGTTTTCGACCGCCAGCGAATAGTTTTGCCTTTTTTCGGCAACCATACGATTCTTTTCTTTTACAATCAGCAGCAACGCGCTGAATGCAGCAAAACCCTGGCCGGGCTTTTGTGGCTGATAGTTGTCAAAATACTGTAAGGCGGTTACTAACTTTTCGGCATTAGCCGCCCGGGCTCCAAAGCCTGATTCGGAAGATGATTTCATGGTGTATAGATTAAATATTGATATTCCGGCTTTTACGTTCTTCGTTTATAGTCTTTTAAATCAGGAAAAGACGGTTTGTGTCCTTCCTGTGTTATTTGCGAGGGGCGCTGATAATGATATACAACCATGCTGTCCGTTTAACAGTGGATAAACGGATTGAAAAAGGGAGCGGTTGTGTTGGTTGGGGGAGCGTTGCTGTGATCCGGTAATACCGGATGATCAGCGCGATAAATATAGGAATAATTTTGAATTAACTATTCCGGAAAGTACTGTGTGCTTAGCTTTTTAAAAACGGAATATTTTGAAAGCCAATGCGGAGTACTGTACTCCGCATTGGCTATAGGCAGGCTGAAAGCCGTTATTTTTTGATGATTTTTTCGATTATGCTTGCTCCCTGCCGGGTTAGCAGTTTTACAAAATAAGTGCCGGAAGCCAGATTTTGCAAAGAAATGCGTTGCTCATTTTGCGCCAGCGTATTGCTGTATAAACGCTGTCCTAAAAGATTGTAAAGTTCATAGCGGAGTATTGTTTCCGGGCTGTCAATATAAACCACATCAGCCGATGGGTTAGGATACAATGTTGCGGATGTTTTTCCAAACGCTTTACTGCTCAGCGGTACGCCGCATTCGGTTGCGGCCAGTTTTGCAAAAAAGAAATCGGTATAACTACCGGTTCCGGCTGTGTTGAGTAATGTCGGGATACTATTCGGATTGTTGGAAAAAAGATTATACCGGAAATAACCGCCCACGGCATAGTTGCCGTCATTATCGGCAGTAACCGCTGTGATAGCGTCGTCAAACCCCGGCATACTCATAATATCGTGCAGGCCGATGACGTTTCCGTTTTGTTTGCTGAACCGGATCAAAACCGGATCTGTCCGGTGTCCCTGCGGCCTGTCAATAGAAAAAGCATCCCAAACCGATGACCGACCATGAGTAGCCAGAGCAACTTCATTGCCATTCAGCGCGACTTCATAGGCAGCGTGTCGCCCCGTTGCCACTAAAGGATCGATATAGGCACTCGGAACTTTGCTCCATTGTACATCGCCGTTGCTGTTCATTTTTAAAATAAAAGGAATGTTGCCGGTAAGATTATTGCTGAGTGTATGCGTGCCGAAAAGCAAGGGCGCATTACCGGTATTAAAGAATTTACCGCCAATATAAATGTCATTATTCGAATCTATTTTAAGATCATAAATACGACTGTCGTCAAATTGCGTATCGGTAGTATTCATTTCTTTGCGCCATCTTTCGGAACCGTTTGCAGCATTTATAGCCAGTACATACGATCGGCCTTCTATAGCGATGTTGTTGTATGCCAGCGGCAGAAAAGTACCGCCACCATTGTTTCGGGTACCGGCTATATAATAGGTGTTCAGGTTTTCATTGTACCTGAAATCGGTATGGTAATCCAGAAAAGTACCGGCTGCCGGTAATACTATAGGACTTCCCTGTAGATTTCCCTGCACGTCAAATTTTACAATATAATACTGGTAGGTAGTGCTAAAGGTATCGGGAACGGTAATGGCGCCATTTAAATGAGTTCCTTTGCTATAGCCTACCATCAGGTGTAGGATGCCGTTGCTGTCAATCGCTACCTGGTAGGCATTGGCATTGCGGTTTTGGCTGTTTACGGCGCCCTGCAAATTTTTACGCCACAATAAGCTGCCGTCAGCAGCATTGTATTTTAATAGAAAACTGGTTTTCCAGGCCTCGCTGATCTGGCTGTTATCAATCGGGGTGTAAGGCAGGCTGTTGTTGTCGCTAAAACGGGGTGGGAATAAATTGGAGCCTTCATAGGCGCTGTTCAGCACATTAACGGCTGTATAAATTCCGCCATGGTTGTCTACTGCCAGTTTATAGGCAGTGTCCTGCTGACTGCCGCCGATTATCCGGCTCCATAAATATTCCCCTTCACAATTCGTTGCGAATATTGCGATGTCATTACCGGCTACCGCACCGTTGTATGTAGTAACAGGCTGGCCGGCAATATGGGTATTGCCCTGTGAAATAGTTGCCAGGTAATAGTAATTGTTGTCGCTATCGGTAATGATGTCAAAAATCTGTTCCGAAGATTGCCAGTAAGCATCCGGGGATTCGTTGAGGCCTCTGGCATTTCCGCCGCCGCTTTTCGCCCATTGCCATTGGTAATTTTGTGAAAAAGCCAGGGTGTTTAACAGCAAACAGCTACAGAGTAGTATTCTTTTCATTCATTTAAAATTTGATTGTTATAAGTGTATAGGCTGAAAATGGAAATGTATATAAAAATGTAAATATTGTGTCATTTTAAAGGAATTAATTCTTTTTTGTTGTGTAAAATAGTGATTTTATTTTTAAACATTGCATAATATGTAATACATTGCATAGCTTTTTTGTTAAAAAAATACAAAGTGTAACCTTAATAACGATCGATTTTGAAAATAAAACTACTCTTATTATTAACGGCAACCTTTGCTGTCAGCGGGTATGCACAATGTGTCACAACGATATTTTCTTCGGATGAAAATTCTTTTGCTTTTCGGCCGGATGGCACGTTATGGACATGGGGGAGAAATCAGTACGGACAATTGGGTGACGGGACAAAACTGGAACGATTAGCACCCATTCAGGTTGTATCGGCTGTTGGCTGGAAAGAAATTGCACCGGCACGTATGCATACTGTCGGGTTAAAACACGATGGTACTTTATGGTCCTGGGGTAATAACGAAGTAGGGCAATTAGGAGCGGGTACTGCTCCGGAAGGGCTGGTTCCCGTTCAGGTGGGAACGGCAACAGACTGGAAAACGATATCCGGAGGAAACCTGCACACATTAGCACTGAAAAATGACGGTACGTTATGGGGCTGGGGCAATAACGGAGCAGGTGAATTGGGGAATTACCAGAATAATACCAATCTTTTTGCACCCACCCAGATAGGAACGGCAAATGACTGGAAGGCAATTTCAGCCTCCTATTTCCGTTCATTTGTCATAAAAAACAACGGTACTTTATGGGGCTGCGGAGGGAATCAGTTCGGTCAGCTTGGAAACGGGAATAATGGCTCTCAGTATGTGCTCACGCAGATAGGAACCGATAATGACTGGTTGAAAATTTCGGCAGCACGAGGAACTCATACGCTGGCATTGAAAACAAACGGAACCTTGTGGGTTTGGGGACAAAACGACCAGCGGCAATTGGGTGACGGAACCACGACTAATAGAAATACGCCTTTTCAGCTGGGTACAGATACCTGGCTGGATATTGCCAACGGTACATTTCATTCGGTTGCTGTAAAATCAGACGGGACCTTATGGCAATGGGGCAATACAATTGCTACCCAGAACGGCCATAATTCCGTTAACTTACCGGTTCCTACTCAGGTTGGAACGGAGAATGACTGGAAAAGTGTTTCGGCCGGTAGCTTTTGCTCGTTTGCGATCAAAAACGATAATTCCCTGTGGGCATGGGGCTATAACGGCAATGGCCGTTTTGGCGACGGAACGACTACGAATCAGCTGCTTCCGAAACTCGTGTTGGGATGTCCGCTGGGAACCGGCGAATTTACGGCTGCGGATCTGAATCTTTATCCGAATCCCGTTAAAGATAAATTGTATTGGGAAAATGCTCCGGCATGGCATCAATATGAAGTATATTCGTTGCTGGGACAGAAAATAAAAGGCGGTGCAATCGCTTCCGGAGAACAGGCAATAGGACTTGACAATCTTTCTTCCGGGTTGTATCTCGTTACGTTTTATACCGAAAACGGACAATCCCAGAAATTTAAAATACTTAAAGATTAAAATCGCCTGTTAAAGAAAAAAGCCCCAAAGTGTTCCTTTGGGGCTTTTTCTTTATAAAAATAATGTTTTGGGACTATTCTTTAGAGTTTTGTGATTTTTGTGAATTGTTTTTTATTGATAGTTTATGAAAAAGTTTGTTTTTCTGTTGTATTATAAAAATTTTAATACATTTGAATTAATATTAATAAATTAAAAATCATTAATTATGAAGCAAAACTATCCCCAGCATTTGTTTTTTACCCCTTTCTTAAAACAGTGCAGCCTGACTGTTTTACTATTTGTTTTTACTGTTGCGGCGAATGCCCAGATTTCCACTTTTCCCTGGATGGAAACATTTGAAGACAGTTCGCCAACCCGCGGCAGCTGGACTCAGATTTATGAAGTGAATAATATGTCATGGACATTTGCTACCTCGCCTTCTACAGGCGGAACAGGAGTGAGTGCTTATGAAGGCGTGAAATTTGCCAATTACCCGGGAACTTCCCATCTTTTTGATAAGACGAAATTAGTGAGCCCGGTATTGAACTTATCCGGTGTGACAAACCCTACGGTAAGTTTCCATTTCAGAAATCCTTATTGGAATCCGGATCAAAACTGGTTGCGAATCTTTTACAGAACTTCTGCAACTTCTGCCTGGGTACAAATTGCTGAGTTCCATTCTAATGTTACTGCCTGGACTTCTTCGGGAGATATTGCACTTCCGGATCCTTCTGCAACATATCAGATCGCTGTTGAGGTAGAAACCGATTATGGTTATTCGACTACAGTAGATGCTTTGGTGGTGAATGGTGTTCTTGCAACCAGCGAATTCGAAAAAGCAGCGGTCGTTAAATATTATCCGAATCCGGCAGAAAATGTATTGCATTTTTCCAGCCATGAAACGGTTTCAGACGTAGCGGTGTTTAACCTTTTAGGTCAAAAAGTGCTTGAAACGAAAGTGAATGCTAATGAAGGACAAATCGACATTTCCGGTTTGGCCAGCGGTAACTACGTTGTTCAGGCAAATACCGGAGCCGGTAAAGAAACGTTCAAGATGGTTAAAAAATAGTTGAATACAACCTTAAAAAGAAATCCCTCAGGAATTACCTGAGGGATTTTTTATTTTATAATGTTTCTTTTAACCATTTAAAGAATTCACGCTGCCACACCAAAGCATTTTGAGGTTTTGTAACCCAATGATTTTCTTCCGGGAAATACATAAAACGGCTCTTAATACCTTTTAGCTGTGCTGCCTGGAAGGCTTCCTGTCCTTGTCCGATCGGCACACGGTAATCTTTTCCTCCCTGGATAATCATGATTGGAGTATTCCAGTTGTTTACCAGTTTTATAGGGTTAAACTGGTTGTAAGCCTTTTGTGCAACTACATTGTTTTCCTGCCAGTAAGGTCCGCCATGATCCCAGTTGTTGAAGAATACTTCTTCGGTGGTACCATACATGCTTTCCAGGTTGTACACACCACAGTGTGAGATGAATGTTTTAAAACGGTTTTTGTGAATACCGGCAAGGTAGAATACCGAATATCCTCCGTAGCTCGCGCCAACAGCTCCCAAACGGGTTTTGTCTACATAAGGCTCTTTTGCCATGTCGTCAATAGCCGAAAGATAATCGTCCATTACCTGTCCGCCCCAGTCTTTACTGATCTGTTCATTCCACTGCACCCCATGGCCCGGCATACCGCGACGGTTAGGCGCTACAATGATATAACCCTGTGAAGCCATCAGGGAGAAATTCCAACGGAAAGAATAGCTTTGTGTTAAAGCCGATTGCGGTCCGCCCTGACAATATAATAACGTAGGGTATTTTTTAGTCTTGTCGAAGTTTGGCGGTAAAATCACCCATACCAGCATTTTTTTACCGTCTGTTGTGGTTACATACCGTCTTTCGGTTTTACCTAAAGTCAGTTTGCCATAAAGATCGTTGTTAACAGTGGTTAACTGTTTCCATGTTTTTTTCTTTAAATCATAAGCATAAATTTCCGGTGCATGATTCATGTCGGTTCTCGTAACAATAGCATTGTTTCCGGAAACACCAATAAGTTCGCTAACATCGAAATCACCATTTGTAATTTGCGTCACGCGAACAGCGATTTTAGTCAGTCCCGGGAAGTTTACTTCAAAAAGTTGTTTGGTTCCGTCAACAGCGGCAATGAAATATACCTTTTTACCATCGGCACTCCATTTAAAGCTGTCCACAGTTCCGTCCCAGGCTGCGGTTAAATTGATATCTTTTTCTTTGTGACGTACGATAATGTCATTTTTATCGGCCTCATAGCCGTCGCGCTTCATTTGCAGCCACGTTAAGTCACCATTTGGTGAAAGCATCGGATGCGTATCGTATCCCATGTTTTCATCGGTAAGGTTTCTTGTTTTTTTAGTGTTGATATCGTATTCGTACAGATCAGTATTGGTGCTGATCGCATAGTTGGTTCCGTATTGTTTTTTGGAAACATAAATGATTTTAGATCCGTCATGTGACCAGATATAATCTTCATCACCACCGAAAGGTTTTTGAGGTGAATCATACGGTTCGTCTTTCATGATGTCGATCGCTTTTGCCTTATCGGCATTTTCAGCATAAAAAACGTGGTTGTGTGTTCCGTCATTCCAGGTATCCCAATGGCGGTAATCCAGTTCGTTATAAATTTGGGCTTCCGATTTTTTTAGTTCCGGATAAAAATCTTTTCCTAATACCCGGGATACTTTTACTTCTTTGTGTGACAGGATGTACTTGCCATCCGGCGACAGGTTTTTGTCGGCAACCAGGTCTTTTACATCCGGAACTTCTGTTGCAACACCGCCATTAACAGGAATGGTGTAGTATTTAGCGTTGGATTTGTTCTCTTCAATAGAAGGAGTTGCCACTTTATAAACAATATTCTTCCCGTCTTTAGAAATCCCGATAGGGGAAAGTCTGCCTAATTTCCAGAGTAAATCCGGTGTTAAGGTCTCTTGTGCTGCGGCTGTTAGTCCCATCATACCAAGGGTTAAAATAAGGAGTTTTTTCATTGGGTATTTATTTTTTTAAAAAGAAACCTTAAAAGTAAACATTTTATTGCTATCCGAAAGGAGGTTGTGCCGTAAAAAAAAGCGACCTTATGTAGTTAAGGTCGCTTTCAGGAATCAATCGGTTTTAAACTTATCGCTTGATAAAACGTTTGCTGACAACAGTGTCGTTATCATTTATTTCCAGAATATAATTTCCGGAAGTGATGGTGTTCACATTAACAATGTTGTTGTTTATGCTTCCTTTTATTACTTCCTGTCCTAAAAGGTTGAAGATTCGGAACGTTGCTTTTTCTGAAACGGCTGTGATGTTTAAAATATCGCTGGTTGGATTCGGATACAGCTGGATGTCGGCTATGGTGTTTCCTCTTCCGAAGCCGTCTTCTTTAGCTGCGTTTACGATATTCACCGTGTAATCTTCCACTTCTCCGTAAGAGAAGGCTTCGCAGGCTGTTGGAACAGCATTGTATTTCATTGAAACACGCATTCTGGTCGCGCCGCTCAAAGCCGTAGCCGGAACGGTGAATGAACCGGTTGCCGGTGTGGCAGTAGAAGCGGTTTTGCTCCATACTAATTCTCCGCTGTCGGCAAAATCACCATCCTGGTTATAGTCGATCCAAACGGCATATCCTTCGGAATAAGCGGTACCGGTCCATGTTGGGGTTACCGTAATGGTGTTGGAAGAACTTTTTACAAGATTTGTGGAAATGCTGGTGAAATCGGTATAACCTGTTCCTCCGGTCGAAGCGTTGTTGATGGTTCCTAACTGAACACGCCCGATATATTCGTCGGAAACACTGTTTCCTTTAGAAGTACAATAAGTAACCGGTGTGGTGCCTCCGGTTTGCAGGTTTACGGTATAATCTTCCACTTCTCCGTATGAGAAGGCTTCACATGCTGTTGGAACCCCGTTGTATTTCATTGAAACGCGCATTCTGGTCGCTCCGGTAATTGCTGTTGCCGGTATTGTGAAAGTTCCGGTTGCCGGTGTGGCAGTCGAAGCGGTTCTGCTCCAAACCAATTCTCCGGCATCGTCAAAGTCCTTGTCGCCATTATAGTCAATCCATACAGCGAAACCTTCCGCATAGGCCGTTCCGGTCCATGTTGGTGTTACGGTAATGGTATAGGCCGTTCCTTTTGACAGGTTTGTGGAAATACTGGTGAAATCGGAATAACCCGTTCCTCCGGTCGAAGCGTTGTTGATGGTTCCTAACTGCACACGTCCGATATATTCGTCGGCAACGCTGTTTCCTTTAGAGGTACAATACGCAGCAGTAGCCGGCAAGGTGGTTACGTTTACGATGTTGCTTTCTGCAGAGATATTCCCGGCAGCATCTTTTGCTTTTACGGAAAAAGTATAGGCCGTATTCGCAGTAAGTCCGGTAGCAGTATAGGTAGTTGTGGTTACCGTTGTTAACAATGTTGTTCCTCTGTAAACATCATATCCGGTTACGGCTACGTTATCTGTAGCGGCTGTCCAGGAAAGATTGGTTGTGGTTTGCGTTGTTCCGGAAGCGGCTAAGCTTGTTGGCGCAGTAGGAGCCTGAGTATCGCCGCCGGTGCCGCCGGTAATGGTAAAGTTTACATTGGAGATATCAAAGAAGATATGATTGGAGCCTTTTACCATGATCCGGTTTTGTGTTCCCGGATTATTCGGTACGGTGATGGCTTGTGTACCGTCGTTTGGTGTTCCTGCCAGTATTGTGATAGGGTAGGTATTACCGCCGTCTGTTGATAACAGGATGTCCACATTGGCAGCATTTACACCATTAGCAGTTGTTCCGGCTACATTCCAGGTTACGGTTTGTGTCGAACCGGCTGCCCAGGATACGGCTGTATTGGGTGCGCTTACGGTAAATGGTCCGGCTGTGGCATTAACGGTAACGACCATATCGTCACTGTTGTTTGCCGGTCCGCCGGCGCGATTGTCGCGAACGGTTAAACGGAAGTTCATTGTTCGGGCAACATTTGGCACTGCTTCCCATTTCCATGAGGTGGCTCCGGTTTTAACGGTAGACAGCTGCGGGAAATAACGTACGCCCGATGTGGTTGGTATAAATGATTTAAAGGCTGGTCCGGATGTAGCGGTTACGCTCGGGTATGTTGTGGTTGAGGTTCCGGAATTCATTTGTTCCCAGCAGTAGGTCAAAGCGTCGCCATTGGCATCGGTTCCGGCTCCGGTTAGCATAAAAGGCGTTCCTTTCGGAATCGTATAGTCGGCTCCGGCATCGGCTGTAGGAACCGCATTTCCGGTTGCGGTATTGGTCTGACAGGTTGTTGTTTTGATATAATTGGTTACCTGCTGTATGCTTACGGCATGGAAGAACGGGTCGCTGTGTGCCTGTACATCGGTTGCTCCGGTAATTCCGGCATAGCCCATGATGGTGGTTCCGCTACCCGGTTCGTTTTGCACACCGGTTCCTTCATTGCTGAATGTAAAGGTGTGGTTCGCACCAAACTGATGTCCCATTTCGTGGGCTACGAAATCAATATCAAAATTGTCACCCACCGGAACGGTACTGGTGGTAAATCCGCTTCCTTTATTGGATTTACAAACACAGCCAATACAGCCGGCATTACCGTTGTTTCCGATAGCCGACATTAAATGCCCGATATCATAATTGGCTGCTCCGATAACACTGGTTAGTGTGGATTGTAATTCAGAGTTGTAATTGGCATCGGTACTTCCGTACGGATCGCTGCCTGCACTGGTGTAGATTACCGCATCGGTATTGGCAATTAAAACCATCCGAACCCCGAAATCCATTTCAAAAACACCGTTCACACGGGTCATGGTGTTGTTAATAGCGGCTAAGGCCAGGGCTTTTGTTCCGCCATGGTAAGTGGTGTATTCTCCGGTTACAGACATGGCCAGGCGGTAAGTCCGCAACGTGCTGTCGTCTGCATTAGGACGTAAAGCTTCTCCGGAGCCGCCAACTTTGGACATGGCATGATCCAGCACTTCACATTCAAATTTTGTAAATCCGGCTACTTTGTCGGAACGTTTGTAAATGGAATATGTTTTTAAATCGGTAGAAAAAGGCTCTATAAAAACCGTTTGCTTATCGGCAGCTGTTCGCATACTCTGGATGCCAAGTGGCGAAACGCTGATGCGGATAATGGCAGACGGATCGTCGATTCCCTGACCAATATATGATTTTATTTCCGGATAACGCGCGGCAAGTTCCGGTGCAAAAACGGAGGCTTCGGTCATGCGGAATCGCTCCAGTTCACCATCGGCATTTGGAAAGGCGATTATTACCGTTGATTTTGTATAGGTTAAGGATCTGTCCGGCGATTTTAACAAGGCTGTTTTTAGTCCGCTGACATCAAGATCAAACAAGTTTTTTGTAGGAAGTGGTGCTCTTTTTTCAAAAGTAGTCTGGCTACTTTTTTTTGAAGACACTTTCCAGAAAGAGTTTCCGCTTTGGGCAAAGGAAAAACTTGTTATTGCTAATAAAGCAAACGAAAGTAATTTACGCTTCATAAGTTGGTAGTGTTTTAGGTTAATTCATGGTATAACAAAGGTATTTTAACATTTTCATTTAATTAAAATAAAAAAGCGCATAAGTGAACCTTATCTTAATCTTATCTTTTTGTTTTGGTAAATTGGTATAGGAGGCTTTTTTTTAAATTAGTTGTAAAAAAAGAAGCCAAAAGAGGGTGTTAAATTCGCTTTTTATGAAAACAGGGGCGGAAAGTTTGGAAAAATATAACTATTTTCACGGACTAAAATTATCGGCACGTGAAAAGTAACAACAAACTGTTTATTGCGATTATCATATCATTAATATTAGGGATACTTCTGGGGTTTCTGGTAAACGCTTTCGGAAAAGGAAATACGCTGCGGTATACCCCTGCAAAACAAGGTGAAGATGAACTTGTTTTTTTAACAAATGATGGGGTAAAACATACTCAAAAAGTGTTTGTCGTAAAAGACAGTCTTGAATATAAAGAATTTCAAAAAACGCTTGCTCCGGATGCTGAGGTGATGCCTTTGGTAGTAACCGGAAAAAAGATCGCTTTTGTTCCTGCAATTCTGGCAAAGAACAACAATTTAAAATTAGATAAAACGTTTAAGTCAAAAAACGAATCGGTTACCGCAATCGATAATATTGATTCGTTTTCTGAGAAGATAAAATTACTGGGGACGATTTTTATCCGTCTGGTTCAGATGATTATCGCACCGTTAGTGTTTTCCACACTTGTGGTGGGGATTGCCAAAATGGGCGATATGAAAATGGTAGGCCGTGTAGGCGCAAAAGCAATGGGATGGTTTATTTCGGCTTCCCTGATGTCGTTACTGTTGGGGATGATCCTGGTAAACTGGCTTAAACCCGGGAAAGGAACATCCATTCAGATGGAGGACACTTCATCGGCGGGAGAGTTATTGGAAAAAACACAGTCATTTTCATTGGAAGAGTTTGTGAAACACGTGGTTCCGAAAAGTATTTTTGAAGCGATGGCAACCAATGAGATTTTACAGATTGTAATTTTCTCGATCCTGTTCGGAATTGCGCTGGCATCATTGGGCCGTGTGGCGAAACCGATGATCAAATCACTGGATGTTATTTCGCATGTTATTTTAAAAATGGTTACCTATATTATGTGGGTAGCGCCTTTGGGAGTTTTTGGAGCAGTAGCGGCGGCAGTAGCCAGTTACGGATTCGAGATCTTCGGGCTTTATGCCAAATATTTACTGGATTTTGCAATAGGAATAGCTTTACTGTGGGTAGTATTGCTAACCGTTGGGTATATTATTTTAGGAAAACGTCTTTGGGAATTACTGCGACGCATTAAGAGTCCGTTGCTGATTGCCTTTTCTACGACAAGCAGTGAAGCGGTTTTCCCGAAACTGGTTGAAGAACTGGAGCGTTTTGGCTGTCAGAGCAGAATCGTGTCTTTTACCTTACCATTGGGGTATTCGTTTAATCTTGACGGTAGTATGATGTATATGACCTTTGCCAGTATTTTTATTGCCCAGGTTTATGGTATTGATATGCCAATAGAAAAACAGTTGACCATGCTTCTGGTATTGATGTTAACCAGTAAAGGCGTTGCCGGAGTACCCAGAGCATCCCTGATTGTGGTAGTTGCCACCTGTGCGATGTTCGGAATCCCGCCGGAAGGTATTGCATTGATCCTGCCAATTGACCATTTCTGCGATATGGCAAGAAGTATGACAAACGTATTGGGTAATGCCCTGGCTACTACAGCAGTAGATAAATGGGAAACAAGCGAATAAAACGAAAACGAATATTATAAAAAAGACACAAAAAAATTATGGAAGGCTTTAAGTGGACACAATTGTTGAACCCTGAATTTTATATTAACTTAGAAATAGGAGGGCATCACATTGGTATTTATGTAGTATTGTTTATCGTTTTTGCAGAAACCGGTTTATTTGCCGGATTCTTTTTGCCGGGTGACAGCCTGTTATTCCTTTCCGGAATTTACAGCGAAGTATTAATGAAAGAGCTTTTTGATATTAAAGGCGATTTTGCCAATGTGGCTTTGCTTTCTACTTTGGTAGCGATATCCGGAATTATCGGAAATATATTCGGGTACTGGTTTGGTGCAAAAAGCGGCCACTTCCTGTACTCTAAAGAAGATAACTTTTGGTTTAAGAAAAAATACCTGATTCAATCCCGTTTGTTTTTTGAAAAACATGGAGGAAGAGCAATCATATTTGCCCGTTTTTTACCAATCCTGAGAACATTTGCTCCTATTGTAGCCGGGATTGTGAGGATGGAGAAAAAGAAATTTATGTTCTATAACATCGTAAGCTCGGTGTTATGGTCGTTTGTACTGATCTTCTCAGGGCATTACCTGTATCGTTATTTGCTGGACAATCACAATCTGGATCTGAAAGCGAATATTGAATACATCATCATCATCATTATTGTGGTATCGACGTCACCTTTGGCGATCAATTACTTTAAAAACAAAATAAAAGAGAAAAGAAGCTAATGCTTAACCTTAGTTATTGGGAAGTAAAGAACTGGTTTTCCAATGTGGATTATACCGTAGTAGGAAGCGGAATCGTTGGCCTTCATACCGCCTTACGGCTTCGTGAAAAATTTCCCGATAGCAAGATCATCATACTCGAAAAAGGGCCGCTTCCGCAGGGAGCCAGCACTAAAAATGCCGGCTTTGCCTGTTTTGGCAGCCTTTCGGAAATTATTGAGGATTTAAAAAATCATACCGAAGAAGAGGTTATCGGACTCATCCAAAAACGCTGGCAAGGGCTGCAAATGCTCCGCAAACGGCTGGGTGATTCCGTGATTGACTTTAAGCCTTATGGCGGTTATGAGCTCTTTTTACAAGATGATGAAGCTTCGTATACGGAATGCCTGCAAAAACTGCCTTTTATAAATGAGGTATTAAAACCGCTCTTTCGTGCGGATGTTTTTTCAAAAGAAGTAGACCGTTTTGATTTTAAAGGCATTCAGGAATACCTGATCTTTAACCCTTTTGAAGGGCAGATCGATATCGGTAACATGATGCAGGCACTGCTGAAAGAAGCCGTTGTAAACAATATACTTATTTTAAATTACCAGACGGTTTCCGGTTATCATGATAACGGAAACGGGGTTGAAGTGAACACGAATGACTTTGTTTTTACCACAAAGAAATTGCTGTTTGCGACCAACGGATTTGCCGGAACGCTCACTAACGGTGCCGTTCGTCCGGCAAGGGCACAGGTACTGATCACAGCGCCCATCCCGAATTTAGATATCCGGGGAACCTTTCATATAGACAGCGGTTATTATTATTTCCGGAATATCGGCGACAGGATTCTTTTTGGCGGCGGACTAAATCTGGACTTTGAAGGAGAGACTACCACGCAATTCGGAGAAACAGAATTAATTCAAAACCGATTGGAAACATTGTTAAAAAATGTAATTTTGCCCGGTCAGGAAGTCCGTATCGAACATCGCTGGAGCGGTATTATGGGAATGGGTTCCCATAAAAACCCAATAGTACAGCAATTGTCACAAAACGTATATTGTGGGGTTCGTTTAGGCGGAATGGGTGTCGCTATCGGCAGTTTAATTGGTAAGGAATTAGCAGATTTAATATAAAAACATGGTGAAAAAATACTTGGTCAGCAAAGCCTTATTTGCATTTTTATTTCTTTTTTCTCAAACTAATATGCAATCTCAGCATAATGCAGTATTGGATATTTCAGGGAATTATAAGGTAACTAACGTATATAATTTTTGGCAATTAAAATATAAACCAACGTCAGACTCTGTCTATACTCAGATTAATTCAAATATAAATAGTAATTCCTATACATTAAGGTTAAATCCATTTGTAAAAATGGATTTTTCTGTAAAGAGCCTGATGGCTTATTGGTGGAGTGAATGGTCGGAACCTGTTACGGTAAACGAAGAATATGATTTGATAAGTAAATCTACCGGATATAGCTATGATTTTAATTCTTCGGCTATTAGTGAAGGATGGAGAGGATACAGATTAGAAAATACAACGTCGATTAATGGTAGTAATATCTTAGAAACAAATTTTTTATATAATGGTACAGCCGGAAAATCATTATTTTATTCATGGAGTGGAGATCGTGGGTTAATGTTGGTGTCTCCGAAAATCACAGATTTGGCTACTGATAAGAAGTTTTCATTTTACGTGGCTACATCGAATAGTTCAAAAGTTATTTATGGAACAATAACCAATCCGTATGATCCATCGACATTTCATCCTTTAAAAACAGTTACGTATAATAATGGAAGTACTTTTGTGAAGGAGACTGTATTTATGAATAATTATAATTCTGAAGACCAGTATATTGCTGTTAAAAGTTCAGGGAATAACGGAACGGTTTATTTTGATGATTTTAGTTATGAACAGTCTGTTAATTGTTTCGATCTTACAAATGTCAATGTTTCTGATATTTCACAGCATACAGCTCAATTAAATTTTACAGCTTCAGGACAAGATGCCCGGGAAGTAAGTTTAAAGAATTTAAAAAATGGGATCACAAATGTTTTCACAACGACTAATTATCCGGTTGTTCTTGAAAATTTATCCGGAAATACGAATTACGAAGTGAAAATCAGAGCTAATTGCGGAGGAGGTCTATATTCAAACTGGTCATCTGTAATTCCTTTTACAACGATATGTACTCCTTTGACAGAAGGATATTCAACTTCTTTTTTGGAAACGGAATATTTAGATCCATGTTGGACAGGTTTAACACAAGGGAGCGGCAGTATTAGTCAGATTTCGACAAATTTATATCTTTCTGTTCTGCCCAGAACAGGTAGTAAACTAATAAATATTAATATTGGTGGATCAACAGCAGATCAAAAAGCTTACCTTATTACACCTTACATACAGGATTTAGATGATAATAAAAAAATAGCGTTCTATTTAATATCGAACGGATTTAATAATTATAATTCTCATCCTATTATCATTGGAACCATGTCCAATCCAAATGAAGAGACAACTTTTACTCCTCTTAAAACCATTGCGCCAGGTGAAATGAATGAAATAGGAGGGCAGCATAAGAACAGGTATTGGAAAAAGCATATAGTATATCTTGATAATTATAACAATGAATTGAATCATCATTATATCGCTTTGAAAGTAGGTATAGATCCAATGGACTATCTTAATTCAGGAGGTAATTTTTTTATCGACGATTTTGTATACGGGAATATTCCTGACTGTAAGGAGCCTACAAATTTAAATGTTACTATGACCGATTATAATTCTGCCATAGTAAAATGGGATGATTATGATAATCCGGTTCATGAATGGCAGATTGAGTACGGGCCGACCGGATTCCTGTCAGGGACGGGTACATTGATAACGGTGAACTCAAATCCGTTTCAGATCAATCAATTGTCAGGGAATACAGAATATGATTTTTATGTGAGAACTAAATGTGGTGCAAACTTTAGTAGTTGGTCAGATAGAGGTTATTTTAAAACAAGATGTGAAGGGATTGTTTCAGGATACAGTATTGATTTTGAGAATGATGATTTTGAAGTAAACAATTCTTGCTGGAGGAGATTGACACCACAATTTACGAATAGATACTGGAATGAAAACATATTTATAAAAGTAGCTCAGAATGTTCCGGGGCAACCAATAAGTACACATTCCGGAGTTAAGGCCATTATGCATAGAAATCAAATAAATGCACCTGATCCAAATGTCAGTGCGAAAAATATTCTGGTAACACCAAGACTAATTGATTTTGATAACTTCAAAAAAATATCCTTTTGGATGTATTGCAAACAAAATAGTTATGCCTTATTTAAAGGATTAACAATAGGAACGTTATCAGATCCGAATGATTATACAACATTTACGCCTTTTCGCGATATTTCAGGCACATTTGTTGAAAATCAATGGAAGGAATATACCGTTGATTTTTCAGGGTATAGCGGACAAGATAAATATATTGGAATCAGGCAAAAATCAACAAACGGAGATTATATAATATATTTGGACGATTTCAGGTATTATTCGGTTGAATGTGCTACGCCAACAGGCTTAAGAGCATATCAGTCGGGTAATAACAGTGTAAAGATGGAGTGGACTACTAATCAAACAGCTAATATAGATTCCTGGGAGATTGAATATGGTTCAATGGGATTCACTCCTGGTTCCGGAACGGTTATTTCTGTAAATTCAAATCCTTATCAACTGGAAGGATTGATACCATTCGCTAAATATGAGTTTAGAGTTAGAAATAATTGCGGAAATGGTATTTATGGTGATTGGAGTGAAAAATATGCTTTCAGAAATTCCTGTGCGGTTTCAACGCCTTTTTCCGAAAATTTTGATCAGTATAATGCTTCAGAGAATAATACGCCGTCTGGTATTCAAAATTTTTGTTGGACTCCTTCAAATGCTAATGTTGCCGGACTACTAAAATATGTTCCATTTGAAACTATTAATAGTAATCCTAATGCAGCCCAATTGAGTTATTATGGCAATAATGCAGCCTCCGGAATACATCATAAACCCGGAATGCTGTCATCTCCTTATTTAGCTGATTTTGGTAATGATAAGCGTGTCAAATTTTGGGCTAAAAGAGATGGCGGAGAAACAAATCTAATTGTAGGAACTATTGAAAATCCATTGGATTATACAACTTTTGAGCCTTATACAACTATAAGTTTGAATGATATTCCGCTTGTTGGAAAAGAATTTAATATTGATTTTTCTAATTATTCCGGAACAAATAAGCATATTGCATTTTTACACGGAGGAAATGATACTTATACTTATATATTTATCGATGATATCTATTATGATGTAATTCCTCTCTGTTTAGAACCTACTAATATTTTAGCAAAAAACGTAAATAGTGATTCTGCATTGATTGTTTACGATTATGTTCAGAATTCACAGATCGAATTTGGACCAACAGGCTTTGCTATGGGAACCGGAACAATAGTTTCCAATTCCGGAAGCGAGATGCTTATTTCTGGGCTAATTCCTAATACCGGATATGATTACTATGTGAAAACAATATGCGGATTAACAGGAGAAAGTATTATTGTGGGACCTAAAAAATTTAGAACAACATGCGAAGAAATGATTAGTCTGCCTTGGGGAGAGAATTTTAATTCAATGCCTTCTTATGGCAATAATATCTTACCGAATTGTTTTAAAACGATAAATCCTGAATTTGTATCCATGAATGTTCCGCAACAACTCACACCTGGTTCAGGAGGTTACAGCTTTGATTATTTATTAACCGGTTATGGTGATACATCCTATATCTGGTTTAATAACGGAACCATCTCTCAGTATTTTTTCACGCCACTTTTTAGATTAACTGCAGGTACTACATACACATTTAGTATGAAAACAAGGGTTAGCTATCAATATGGGAATCATTTTTTATATTCAAGTGTTGGTAGAGGAAATACCAATGAAGCAATGGAAACTGAACTGGAAAAATCAGCATTAATGTATGAGTATGCATATGGAGACAATAAATTCGTATTTACTCCTATTGTTTCAGGAGACTATAGTTTTAAATTCAAATTCGGTATGAGTTCTAATAGTATAAATTGCGTAATGGACCAATTCAGGTTAGATGAGGGATATACCAATACAATAGTAACAAATAATGAATTTTTTGATTTCCAGTATGGAGCTAACGATAAGGTACTTTTAGAAAGTACAGAATATGCTAAAATATTAAATTCGCCCGATCCTGAAAATTCTTCAAACAAACTTTTAGTGATGAGAGGAAGTAGTAATCCGGCTGTATGGAAAACCGGACAGAATGTGTGGGAAAATAACGGGAGCAATATTACAAAGGTTAATATGAAAATTATTCCTAATGCCATGACGTCATTATATATGCGATTTGATTTAAAGCAAACCTATATTGATAATAATAATGAATCGATGTTCAGAGTGGTTGTTAATGGTAATGTATTAGGTAATGTTCTTAAACCGGTTACTGCAAATCAGGATAATTTCGAAACATTTGAATTTGATTTATCGCCATATTTGGGTACAGATATTAAGATTTCTCTTCAACACATAGGAAAATCAAATGCAGGAACGGGAGATAATGCTTTGTTAGATAACCTGACTTTTTCACCATACACACTTTCTGATGAAAAATTCGCTTTTAAGGATTTGAAAGTTTTTCCAAATCCGACAAACAATATCCTGACGATTCAAAATAATGAAGTGCTAACCGGCATTGAAATTGTAAATATTAGCGGGCAGGTCTTATATGCTTCTAAATTTGATATGACAGAAGTTAAATTAGATTTATCAGACTATTCAAGTGGAGTTTATTTTGTTAGAATTACTTCAAATGAAAAAAGAAAACTAATTAAGGTTATAAAAAACTAATAATTGTTTTAATAGAATAATGGCAGTAAAAAAAGCATCAAAAACAAATACCAGCACAAAGCCAAAAGGAGAAAAAAGAAGTTTTATGAATAAAGTAGTCCGTTTTTGTATCAAAGCGTTTCTATGGTTCTTCGCTTTATCCTTATTTTTTGTAGTACTCTTTAAGTTCGTTCCGGTTCCTTTTACACCTTTAATGGTTATCCGGGCAATAGAGAACAAAGAATCCGATGCCAAAGTGGAGCACAGCCACGACTGGGTTCCGCTGGAAGATATTTCCGAAAATTTACAAAAAGCAGTTATTGCAAGTGAAGACGGTAATTTTTTAATACATAGCGGTTTTGATTTTAAGGCGATGCAAAAAGCATTCGACAGCAATCAGAAAGGACGTAAATTAAAAGGAGGCAGCACAATTTCGCAGCAAACGGCAAAAAATGTTTTCCTCTGGCAGGGAAGAAGTTACCTGCGAAAAGGACTGGAAGCTTATTTTACCGTATTGATAGAACTTATCTGGGGTAAAGAACGCATTATGGAGGTGTATCTGAACAGTATCGAAATGGGTAACGGAGTTTATGGCGCTCAGGCAGCATCGGAATTCTGGTACGGAAAAGATGCTAAAAACCTCTCTAAATATGAGGCTGCGGGAATTGCCGCGATTCTTCCGAATCCCCGAAAATTTAAAGCCTCTAATTCTTCTTCCTATATCAACAAAAGAAAAGACAGGATCGTAAGGGTAATGCGCCATATCGGCAAACTTGAATATTAGCATTATACCGGCTAAATATAAAAAAGCGGATGTTACCCTGGTAGCATCCGCTTTTTACAATTATTACAGCGTTGTTTCTTAGTTGCTCGCAGCAAATTCGTTTACTTTGATAATCGTTACAGCTGCGTCATTTACTTCATGCCAGTTTCCTTTGTCGTCTGCATAAGCGTAGTTTGCAGTACCGGATTGCCAGTCAGCTTCCAATACCATTCTTAATTTGGTGTTTGGTAAAATAACCGGACCAATTCCTGCATGTGGAGGGAAATTGAAATGAGGATATCCTTCTGCAACAACTAAAATATGTGTTTCTTTAGGCATTACAGTCATGTAAGTAAAATCGCCGCGTAATTCTGTGAATACGTTTAACGGAGGATTAACCGTAGGATTGCGAACAACACCTTTTCCGGTAACGGATTTTCCCGGAGTGTTTACTGCTAAATGTACGTCAAATGTAGGAGCTCCAAGGTTAGGAGATGCGATACGGTACGATACGATAAATAAACCTGTTTCAGTTTTCATAATGTTATTGATTTGAGATTAGGATAACAAATTTCAGTTGTTTTCAAATCCCGTTTCAGCGTAAAAATACGGTTTGTTGTTTTTAGGTAAAAGCACGTAGTAATTGACTGGTATTAAAATTGTTAGGTAATTGTAAAGAAAAATGTTGCTATGTTTGATTGTAACATTTTTTTGAAGTGATCGTCTAATTATAAAATCAAAAAACGAAACAATTATGCAGGCACATGAAATCGATTACCAAATTTTTGGTGAAGAAATGCAATATGTAGAAATAGAACTTGATCCGCAGGAAGTTGTAGTAGCTGAGGCGGGCAGTTTTATGATGATGGACAACGGTATTAAAATGGAAACGATCTTCGGGGACGGTTCCGTACAGCAGCAGTCGGGCATTTTCGGGAAACTATTATCAGCGGGGAAAAGGGTGCTGACAGGCGAAAGTTTGTTTATGACGGCTTATACGAATCAGAATAACGGAAAAAGCAAGATTTGTTTTGCCTCTCCATATCCGGGAAAAATCGTAGCCATCGATTTAATGAAATACGGCGGAAAATTCATCTGCCAGAAAGATTCTTTCCTTTGTGCAGCCAAAGGTGTTGCCATTGGGATTGACTTTTCAAGAAAATTAGGAACCGGACTTTTCGGAGGTGAAGGTTTTATCATGCAAAAACTGGAAGGAGACGGAATGGCATTTGTACATTCCGGGGGAACACTGGCACGAAAAGAATTACAGGCCGGTGAAATACTAAAAGTAGATACCGGATGTATCGTTGGTTTTACCAAAGATATCGATTATGATATTGAATTTATCGGAGGGATAAAGAACTCCATTTTTGGAGGGGAAGGATTGTTTTTTGCGACACTTCGCGGACCGGGGATTGTGTATGTACAATCGTTACCGTTTAGCCGTCTGGCCGACAGAATTATTGCTTCTGCCCCGAGAGCCGGAGGAAAGAGCCGGGAAGAAGGAAGCCTTTTGGGCGGATTAGGGAACCTGCTTGACGGTGATAACCGTTTTTAATACGGTCATTTTTTCTATTTATTTGGTTATATAATGAAAAACGCACTTCAATTGAAGTGCGTTTTTATTTTTATGGAATCCGCTTATTACTTTTTCAGGTTTGGCAATTTTGTGATGCCCATGTTGAAAAGGGTGAAAGCCTGGATGTCTACATTTTCCTGGATAGTAGCCGCTACCGATTTTCCGGCACCGTGACCGGCGTTAATGTCGATACGGATCAATACCGGATTTGTTCCGGTTTGTTTCTCCTGTAATTCTGCAGCAAATTTAAAGCTGTGTGCCGGAACAACACGGTCGTCATGATCACCTGTAGTAACCATAGTTGCCGGATATTGTACGCCAGCTTTTACATTGTGAACCGGAGAATATCCTTTCAGGTAATTGAACATTTCTTTGTTGTCTTCCGCTGTTCCGTAATCGTAAGCCCATCCTGCTCCGGATGTAAACGTATGATAACGCAGCATGTCCATTACACCCACAGCCGGTAAAGCGACTTTTATAAGGTCCGGACGTTGGGTCATGGTTGCTCCTACCAATAATCCGCCATTAGATCCTCCGCGGATCGCTAAGAAATCTTTAGACGTATATTTTTGAGCGATCAGGTATTCACCCGCAGCGATAAAATCGTCAAATACATTTTGCTTTTGCAATTTCGTACCGGCATCATGCCATTTTTTACCATATTCACCACCACCGCGTAAGTTTGGTACAGCATAAACACCGCCATTTTCCAGCCATACCGCATTGGCAATGCTGAAACTTGGGGTTAAGCTCACGTTGAATCCGCCATATCCGTAAAGGATCGTCGGGTTCTTACCATCCAGTTTTAATCCTTTTTTATGGGTGATAATCATCGGGATTTTAGTACCGTCTTTTGAGGTATAGAATACTTGTTTGGAAACATAGTCCTCACTGTTAAAATCTACTTTTGGTTTTTGGTATACCGTCGATTTTCCGGTGTTCGGATCGAAAGCATACGTAGTTCCCGGTGTGATATAATTGGTGAAAGAATAGTATAATGTTTTCGCATCTTTTTTGCCTCCGAAACCTCCGGCACTACCTACGCCCGGTAATTGTACTTCACGAACTAATTTTCCGCTGTAGTCGTATTGTTTTACAATAGAAACAGCATCTTTCATATAGTTGGCAAAGAAATAACCGCTACCAGTAGACGGCGAAAGTACATTCTCTGTTTCGGCAATAAAGTTTTTCCAGTTTTCCGGTTTCGGATTGTTAATGTCAACCGTTACAATACGTCTGTTTGGCGCGTTTAAATTGGTAACGATGAATAGTTTTGTTCCCTCGTTTTCAATGATGTAGTTGTCGCTGTTAAAATTGTCTACTATAGTAACGATAGGACTGTTCGGATTTGAAAGGTCCTTAATGTATAATTCGTTTCCGGATGTAGATGTTGAAGCGGTAATTACTAAATATTTATCATCTTCGGTAACGGCACCACCTACATATCTTCTTTTCTGATCCAGTCCGAAGATCACTTTATCTTCTTTTTGAGAAGTTCCCAATTTATGGAAATACAGCTTGTGCTGGTCTGTTTTAGCCGATAGTTCACTTCCGGCCGGTTTGTCGTAACTGGAATAGTAGAAACCTTCATTTCCTCTCCAGGATACACCGCTGAATTTTACATCAACCAAAGTATCTTCAATTATTTTTTTGGTAAGGGCATCCATGATGATCACTTTTCTCCAGTCGCTTCCGCCTTCAGAAATCGCATAAGCCACTTTTGAGCCGTCTTTAGAAAAATCAAGACCACCTAAAGAAGTCGTTCCGTCTTTTGAAAAGGTGTTCGGATCCAGAAATATTTCTTCTTTACCGGCAGCATCTTTGCGGTACAATACCGACTGGTTTTGCAAACCGTTATTTTTATAGTAGTAAGTGTAATTTCCTTCTTTAAAAGGAGCACCTATTTTTTCGTAGTTCCACAATTTTTCCATTCTCGCTTTTAAAGCATTACGAAAAGGAATCTGCTCTAAATAATTGTAGGTAACCTTATTTTCAGCTTTAACCCATGCTTCGGTTTCGGCAGCGCGGTCATCTTCAAGCCATCTGTAAGGATCATTTACTTTAGTGCCGAAATACGTATCAACGGTTTCAACTTTTTTGGTTTCCGGGTATTTTAGCTTACCCGTACTTTTGGACGTTTGTGCATTCATAGATAAACTGCAAACCACAACTATGGCTGTTATTGTTTTTTTCATCAGTTTTTTTAACAAAAATAAGGAAACAATTGTTATCGTTTCGTTAAAATCAAAAAGTGCTGTTTTTAAGGCAGCACTTTTTTGGATGTTTTATAACTTTTTTTGAAATTATTGCACCGTTACCGGGAAAGTAACTTCAGCATCCGTTCCACCGGCAGCATTGGTAATGTCACCGCCAGAAACCCCGGCACCGTTTTTATTTGGTAAATGTCTTAAGGTAATGGTAACCGTTCCGGAAGCAGCATTTGTTGTGGTAAATACCGATTTTAATCCGATTGGTTTTCCGTTGCTGTCAAAATTATCAGCAGTAGCGGCATATTCGAAAGCATTTAAATTACCGGTTTTTCTATAGAAAATCTGGTGATCCACACCTTCTTCGATGATTTCCGGAGTGATATCTTCAGCCGGAGAAGCAGCTTCGTTCATAAAAGTAAGCGAACCATTGTAAGTAGTATTGGCCTGGAAATTACCCGAAACCGTTACTACCGGTGCATTAGGACCGTCTCCGTCCAGATCACGGGACACTAATGTAATCACCTGTCCGCCGCCGGTAAACGTTGCCGTTACGGTTGTAATCACTTCTTCTTCGTTAACGGCCTGTGGTGTTGCATTGTCGTCTTTGGAACAGGAAGCGAAAGAAATGATGGCGATTATGGCTAAAGCGGCTATTTTGAAATTTTTCATGGTAAATGTTTTTTTTAATAATTGAATTTTAATTGTAGTTGAAAATTTCTACCCAGTTCGTCGGCAAAAAAGCGCTGACGGTTCAGGTAGTCTCTATAGTTTGTGTTGAAAATATTCTGAACGGATAATCCGACGGTGGTCTGGATCCCTTTAAAGGCTTTTAATTTCATTTCGGAATTGAAATGCAGCAAATGATACGCTTTTGGCGGCGTACTGATGTCGACCAGCGTGGGAACAAATTGATTGTTTGCAATGGTATTGGTGATAAAGTTATTATTCGGATACTGGTTCTGACGGAAAACCAGCTCGCTCTTTAGTTCCAGTTGTAAACGGTTCCACTCTTTTTTCGTAAAGCGCAGGGCATTGCTAATGTTTAACGGCGGCATGTCTATTAATGCCTTACTGTTTGTAAGATCCCTTCCGTTTACGTAAGCCAGTGCAAAATCGTGTTCGAAATTCGAATTGATTTTCCAGTTGGAATGAACATCAATACCCAGCAGGCGGGCATTTGTCTGACGGTATTCCCAAACCAGGAAAGCACCGCGAATTGTTGTTTCCTGACCGATAGGAGTCAGGTACATAAAATCGGAAATGCTATTCAGGTATGGATTGATCTCAAAAGAGAAGGTTTCTCCTTTACGGGATAAAGCGGATGAAAATTTAAGCGCTTTTTCTTTTTTCAGGCGCAAATCTCCCAACTCGATCATACCGGTGGAATGGTGCAGTCCGTCGCTGAAAAACTCCGAAGGATTTGGATTCCGGGTCGCCAGGCTAATGTTGTTTAACCAGCTCCAGTGATCGCCGAATTCTTTTCGGGCTCCGATACTTCCGGATACATTATGGAAAGAAAAGGTCGGTTTTGTCAACCATTGGTTACCCTCTTCACCCACAATAATATTCTGGAAATCGTTGTTATAACCACGCTCTTCCCAGCGGGATTTCAGGTAAAATTTGGTTGCTTCCACCCGTGAATAATCATAGCGAAGTCCGCCTTCTAACGTGAAATCATCCGAAAAGGAATGGGATACGACAGCATAAGCACCCGCATCATATTTGTCATAATTTGGAATTAAAGGACGGATTCCGGTTGCAGGACTGGCATAATTTGTCTGATAGGCGGCATTTACGCCAATCTTCGTTTGCCAGTTGTCTGTTTCCCGTTTCCAGTCTGCCTGCAGCGCATGCGTTGTTAAATCCAGGTCGAGCGCTGCCTTGTTAGCATTGTCGCCACGACGCAGGTCATATTCCAGACGGTTGTTAAACTGATAGGCATATTGTACCTCCAGCTGGCTGTTGGGATCCAGTTTTTTATGGAAATTAATTTTAGCCAGGTGGTGTTCCACTTCCTGTCTGGGCGCATTGAGCGTATAGGTGAAATCCGCAATATATGCAGGAGCCTGATTGTTGATACTATTAACCAAATCAGTACTATTTCCTATATGGGAAGCTCTTAAAATACCAATCTGGGCTTTATAGAAGCTATAAAAACCGGTAATGGAATAATCGTCCCCGATATATTTCAGGTCGCCTGAAAAATTGGATTCCCGGTTTCCGGTATTGGACAGTACATAATCGGGCGCTTCTCTGTCGCCCAAATATTTAAAAGTACCTAAAACGTTCCATGCCCAACCTTTGCTGTTTCCTTTGTGCAGGCTGGAAGTGATACTTCCGCCGCGGCCATTGGAAACCATATTCACAATTGTTTTACCAAATAAAGTATCTTTTTTTACCGATAAAGGTTCGATAATAACAATTCCGCCCACGGCATCACCACCATATTGCAGGCTTGAGGCACCTTTAATAACGGTAATTTTCCCGGCACTATTAATGTCCATATTCGGGGCATGTTCTGCGCCCCACTGCTGGTCTTCCAGGCGGACATTGTTGTTGATAATCGGTACGCGGCTGCTGTGCAGCCCGTTGATCACCGGTTTTACAATAGTGCTTCCGGTTTTAAGAATGGAAACCCCGGCAACCTCTTTTAAGGCGTCCCCTAAGGTCTGGTTGCTGTACCGTTCGATAGTTTCACTCTTTATTTTCTGCTCGGAAGCGGTTGTTTTGGGCGCACTGCCTTTTTCCCTGATGACCACTTCTTTTAAAGCGGTAATGTCGGGTTTGAGCATAACGTTCAGTACCACATTGTCATTGATGCTGACAAGGGTATCCAGTGTTTTGTAACCCACATAGGAAATGAAAATCTTCTGATTACCGTCCGGTAAATTCCTGATTTCATATTCTCCCATAGGATTAGAGGCAGCACTTTTATCGCCTGCGTGAATATGTGCTCCGTTTAACGGTTGCTGCTTTTCATTGGTAACTTTTCCGGACAGTTTGTTCTGCGAAAAACCAAAGTGGCAAACAACTAAAAAACAGAGAACAAGGAAAGGTTGTGTTCGCATTTTTCCAGTTCAAAATAATACACAATAGGTCAAAATCACGAGAAATGATCATGACAGTTTTTTTAATAAACGATGTGATTATAATGTACCGGGAGGTGCACGAAGTGCAAAAAGGCTTCCTGAAAAAACAACAGGTTTTTCTGTTTTGGCAAAGCTATAAGCAATAGCTTTAAAAGTGTTTTTAAAGGAAAAAGAGAAAAATTCAGTAGGGATATAATTACTGAAAGAGAATTCGCAGGTAAAACAATGATCGAAATCATGATGCCCGTGTGTGAATTCTGTTTTGGTATGGTCGTATTTGTGGTGGCAGTGTTCGTGACTGAATTCGTCAACCAAATGCTCAAAGGAATGTATCGATTGGAACAGTATTGCGAACAATACAGCAATCATTAAAGAAAGGTTCAGTATGGCCAGTTTCTTTTTCATTCCCTGCAAATATAGAAAACCAAAAAAAGAAAACCGTTTTATTTTAACAAAATTTATGTTTTGCCAAAATAAAACGGTCAATATGTTCCAAAAGTGATATTATACTAACTTGTTCGCTACAAGGTATTCTGCGATCTGGATGGTGTTTGTTGCGGCTCCTTTGCGCAGGTTGTCGGAAACGATCCACATGTTTAGGGTATTCGGCTGACTTTCGTCGCGACGGATTCTGCCCACAAATACATCGTCTTTTCCGTGTGCATATAAAGGCATCGGGTACGTTTTGGTATCCGGATTATCCTGTACCACCACACCCGGCGTGTTGTGCAGGATAGCGCGTACTTCGTTTACGTCGAAATCATTTTCAAACTGGATGTTTACCGCTTCACTGTGGCCGCCCACCACCGGAATACGGATGGCTGTAGCTGTAACAGCAATCGTTTTGTCGTCCATGATTTTCTGTGTTTCACGAACCAGCTTCATTTCTTCTTTCGTATACCCGTTTTCTTCAAAAACATCACACTGCGGAATGGCATTGCGGTGAATTGGATACGGATAGGCCATTTCTCCCTGTATACCGGCAAATTCGTTTTCCAGTTGTTTTACGGCTTTTACTCCCGTTCCGGTAATGGACTGATAGGTCGAAACAACAACTCGTTTAATGCCGTATTTTTTATGTAAAGGTGCCAGGACCATCACCATCTGAATAGTCGAACAGTTTGGATTGGCAATAATTTTGTCTTCTTTGGTCAATACCGAAGCATTGATTTCCGGAACGATCAGTTTTTTAGTCTGGTCCATTCGCCATGCAGAAGAGTTGTCGATAACGGTAGTACCGGCTTCGGCAAATTTTGGCGCCCAGGCTAAAGAGGTTTCGCCTCCGGCTGAAAAAACAGCAATATCAGGACGCATTTCAACCGCTGTTTGTAATCCTACTACAGCGTACTTCTTTCCCTTAAAATCAATCTGCTTCCCAACAGACTTTTCTGATGCTACGGGGATTAATTCAGTTACGGGAAAATTTCTTTCTGCCAGTAATTGTAACATTACTTCACCAACCATTCCGGTGGCTCCTACAACGGCTACTTTCATTTTGATATTATGTGTTTTAGTTAAATTTTTAGTATGACAAAAGTAAATAATAATGCGGTTAAAATAACAATAAATAAAAAAACCGTCCACACCGGGACGGTTTAGGTTAGAATATGTGTGTAGCGGATTATTTTTTCAATAAATCACGGATTTCAGCCAATAATTCTTCCTGAGTAGGACCAGCCGGAGCGGTTGGAGCCGGCGCTTCTTTTTTCTTGGAAGCATTGATTCCCTTGATTAATAAGAACAGCACGAATGCAACAATCACAAAATTAATGACAGCCGATAAAAACATACCGTACTTGACTCCTCCAAAAATGGTAAGCTCTTCAATTTTTGATAAATTAGCAGCTTCCAATGCCGGTTTTAACAGTAAAGGTGTAATTACATCATCGATAAATGAACTTACAATTTTACCGAAAGCACCACCAATGATCACCCCGATTGCAAGATCAACAACGTTGCCTTTCATGGCAAATTCTTTAAATTCTGATAGCATTCCCATACCTAAAATGTTTTAGTTAATAATTTTTGTTAGTACTAAAGTAGTAAAACGGATTAAAAATTTAACAATTTTAGTAGTCTTTTTTATTCTTTAAAGAAAATGCGTTTTACCCGGTGCGAGATGCTGGTCAGTATTTCGTAGGGTATGGTGCCAATGGTTTTTGCAATTTCGGTTACTCTTGGCTGCTGGCCAAAAATGATTACCGTATCACCTTCTTTACAGTCAATACCGGTAATGTCGACCATTAACATGTCCATGCAAATATTGCCGATTATGGACGCTTTCTGGTTTTTAATCATCACATAACCTTTCTGATTGCCCCAGCTTCTTGGAATTCCGTCGGCATAGCCAATGGGAATTGTAGCGGTTTTAGTGGTTTGGGTTGCCATGAATTTCCGGCTGTAGCCCACACTTTCACCGGCCTGAATTTCTTTGGTTTGCAGGATAACGGTTTTTAACGTGCCTACATTTTCCAGGTGTTTCATTTCTTCCTCATCATTTCCTACGCCGTATAGTCCGATACCCAGGCGTACCATGTCGAACTGATAATCCGGGAAATTGTAAATTCCGGATGTGTTCAGGATATGGCGGATAGGGGTGATGTTCAGTTCCGATACAATTTTTTGCGACCATCGGTCAAACGTATGGATCTGCTGTAACGTGAAATCGTTGAATTCCGGTCCGTCGCTCGCCGAAAGGTGGGAGAAGATACTTTTAACGGAGACAAAATTGTTGTTTTTTAAAACAGAGATCAGATCATCGAGATTGTTTTCCTCAAAACCCAGACGATGCATACCGGTATCCAGTTTGATGTGTATCGGGTAATTGGACAGGTTTTTCTGCTGGGCCAGAGTGATAAACGTTTTTAATACAGTCGGCGAATAGATTTCCGGTTCCAGATGGTAGGCAATCATCGCCGAAAAAGCACTGTTTTCGGGGTTCATCACAATAATCGGCATTTCAATACCGGCGTTGCGAAGTGCAATTCCTTCATCGGCGAAAGCCACGCCTAAATAATCAACTTTGTGATGGGCCAATAATTTTGCAATTTCAAAACTGCCACTTCCATATCCGAAAGCTTTTACCATGACCATTATTTTTGTGGACGGTTTTAGCTTCGATTTGTAGAAGTTCAGATTGTGGCTGATGGAATTCAGGTTGATCTCCAATACCGTTTCATGTGTTTTTTCTTCCAGCAGGGTTACGATTTCTTCAAAATGGAAGGTTCGTGCGCCTTTTATCAGTATCGTTTCATTCTGAAAAGAAGCGGCATTGTATTGCACCAGAAAATCATGGGTGTTTTTAAAGGCAATAAATCCCGGAAAATCTTTCAGGTAACGACTGATGGTTTCGCCAATCCCGATAACGCGTTCAATTTTATTGTTGGTTAACAGCCGGGCAACTTTGGCATATAATTCTTCCACCGGAAAACCGCTCTGGAAAATATCGGATAGTATTATTGTTTTCTGCTGATGGGTTTTGTGCTGCTCCAGGAAATCCAGCGCAATTTTTAGCGACTGGTAGTCGGAACTGTAACTGTCGTCAATTAGCGTACAGTTGTGAATGCCGTTTTTCACCTGCAGGCGCATTTCTACCGGATACAGGTTGTGCAGGCGTTCTTTAATGACAGCCTTGTCATACCCGAAATGCAGTAGTACCATCAGGCAGTTGATGGTGTTTTCAACAGACGCTTTGTCCTGAAACGGAAGTTGCAGCAGGAAAGGCTGTTGCCGGTAGTGTACTTCCAGTTCGTCAGGAGCCGTTTTGGTAATGAATACACCGGCAGTGCGGTCTTCAAAACTCCAGCTGAAAGTTGGGATATTTTTGTCCAGAAGATCGTCAATTAGCGGATTCTTCTGGTAAATAAGAATTTTGGTGTTTTGGAAGAGTTTTATTTTTTCGGATATTTTTTGGGCTACGCTTTCGAAACCTTCGTCATGTGCCCCACCGATATTGGTTAAAATACCAATGGTCGGTTTGATAATGGCTTCCAGTTTGTCCATTTCGCCGACAGTGGAAATACCGGCTTCAAAAATCCCTAAGTTGTGTTTTTCATTGATCCCGATGATCGATAGCGGAACACCTACCTGGGAGTTGTAGCTTTTAGGGCTGCGGATGATATTGTATTCCGGGCTTAACAGGAAATTCAGCCATTCTTTGACAATGGTTTTGCCGCTGCTTCCGGTTACACCTATTACCGGGAAATCAAACTGCATGCGGTAATAGGCCGCAAATTCCTGCAGGCTGTGCAGTGTATCGTTAACTACCAGGAAGTTTGCCTTGCCTTCCAGCGTGTCCGGAATGTGATTCACTACAAAGTTCTGAACGCCTTTGGCAATCAGGTTCGGAATGTAATGATGTCCGTCGTGATTGTGTCCGACCAGTGCAAAAAATAAAGTTCCGTTGTTGTTTTGTAACGAACGGCTGTCGATGGAAACATTGTCTACAGGACATGTTTCATCAGTCCCTAACCATTTAGCGTGAATGACCGGGATAATATTTTTTATAATTAAACTCAAAGCTTATTCTTGATTTTTTTTGTTTCTGGACTCTTGTTCCTGCATTTCTTTCATAGCATTAAAATAGGCCGCACGGCTTAACGGTTCGTATTCTTCCGTTTCACCCAGTAAAACAAGATTGTCGTTGTGGGTTTTTCTAAAACTATAGTTGGCTAAATTTCCGGTGCGGGTGCAAACGGCATGTACTTTTGTAACATATTCGGCTGTTGCCATCAGGGCGGGCATCGGGCCGAAAGGATTGCCTTTAAAGTCCATGTCCAGTCCTGCTACGATAACGCGTACGCCGGAATTGGCAAGGTCATTGCAAACGGCAACAATCTCGTCATCAAAAAACTGGGCTTCGTCAATTCCGATGACATCACAGCCATCGGCAAGAATACGGATATTGGCCGCTGCCGGAACCGGAGTAGAGCGGATTTCATTAGCGTCATGAGAAACAACCATCTCATCGTGATAGCGGGTATCGATGGCCGGTTTGAAAATTTCCACTCTTTGTTTGGCAAACTGAGCGCGTTTTAAACGACGAATAAGTTCTTCAGTTTTACCGGAAAACATCGAGCCGCAAATGACTTCAATCCATCCAAATTGTTCTTTATGATTTACCGTATTTTCGAGAAACATTTTGTACTTTTCAGGCTGTAAACAGCGTTTTTTTCTGTTACTTTTGTAATGGAAACAAATTTATTAAAAAACCACCGCTTTACTCCATATAAAATCAAAAGTTATGAAGAAAAAATTAGAGGCCGAATTAATTAGTATTGCCCACCGCATTTTAAAATTAAAAAATAAATCGGAAGTGATTCAGTTACATCAGGAAACGCAAAAACTGTATGAGATATTATCGGTATTGCGTTTTTATGAGGAAAATTTCGAAGCGGTAAAACCAACAATCGGCCTGGAAGAACTGGAAGAGAAATTAGACGGAGCTTTTGAAAACAAAGAAGAAGAAACAGCGGTAGCAGTGCCGGAACCTGTAGTGGAAAACGAACCGGAACCGGTTGCGGAAGAAATAAATATTGTAGCCGAACCGGAAGATGCCGAACCGGAAATGGAGACGGAAACCGAGCCGGAGGAAGAAGAACTGATTATAGCCGCAGCCGCTGAAACGGAAGCGCCTGTTGTTGAAACGGAAACGGAAGACGAAGAAGAACCAGCGGAAGAACCAATAATAGTAGCGGAAGAAGAAAAGGTGGTTGTCGGCCAGATTGATATTGATGAAAGCGAGCTGGATGAAGAAGAAACGACTCCGGAAGACGAAGAAGAACCAGCAGCACCGGCAGAAGCGATTATTGAAGAACCGGTTTTCGAACGTGTAAAAGAAGAACCGAAACAGGAGCCAAAGCAAATCACTTTGGAAGAGTTGTTAGGGCATTCCTATAAAGAACCGGAATTTGTAAAAGTAAACGATGTACCTGCCGAAGTTGAAAAAGTGGCGGATATTGTTTTTGAACCGGCTGTGGAACCAATAAAAGAAGAACCGGTACTTTCCATTTCATCCGAAAAAGAAGCCTATACCCGAAAAGCAACGGGCGATGCCCACAGTAAAGCCATCGCTTTGGGACTGAACGACCGGATTGCTTTCGAAAAGAACCTTTTTGGCGGAAGCGGTGAAGACCTGAACCGTGTTTTATCCCAGCTGAATACCTTTGATAATTTTGAAGATGCTCAGAATTTTATTGAAGATCTGGTAAAACCGGATTACAATAACTGGGAAGGAAAAGAAGAATATGCAACCCGTTTTATGGAGATTGTAGAGAAGCGATTCTCGTAGTCTTTTTATAAGTATAAATTACGCCAACCTGCATGAATTTTATTGATGCAGGTTGGTGTTTAAATTTTAGGATATGTCTAAATTGTATTTAGTACCCACACCCATCGGGAATTTGGAAGACATGACATTCAGAGCGATTCGCGTTTTGAAGGAAGTCGATCTGATATTGGCAGAAGATACCCGGAACAGCGGTAAGCTGTTAAAGCATTTTGAAATTGCTACACACATGCAGAGCCATCACATGCACAACGAACATAAAACAGTTGAGAATATCATCAGACGCCTGCAGGCAGGAGAAAGTATTGCGCTGATTTCCGATGCGGGAACGCCGGCAATTTCCGATCCCGGATTTTTGCTCACGCGTGCCTGTGTGGAAAACAATGTGGAAGTGGAGTGTTTACCCGGAGCGACGGCTTTTGTACCGGCATTGGTTAACAGTGGACTGCCAAACGATAAGTTCGTCTTTGAAGGGTTTTTACCGGACAAAAAAGGCAGACAGACCCGTTACCTGATCCTGGCAGAAGAAACCCGGACAATGATATTGTATGTGTCCCCGCATAAACTGGTTAAAACACTGGCGGAATTTGTGGAGTATTTTGGTGCGGACCGCCCGGTTTCGGTATCCCGTGAGTTGTCAAAACTACACGAAGAAACGGTGCGCGGCACTGCGGAGGAAGTTTTAAAACATTTTGAAGCCAAACCACCCAAAGGAGAGATCGTGGTTATTGTTGGCGGGAAAGTGACTGCAAAAGAAAGTAAAAAAGAGAAAAGCGAATAAAAAGATACGATTTATGACACATCAGGTTAGTACAAAATGGTTGGGGAAAATGCAGTTTGAATCGACCAATCCCAGTGGCGATGTCATGACTATTGATGCCGGACCCGAAAACGGTGGTGAAGGAAACGGTCTTCGCCCGAAAGCGTTAATGCTGTCGGCGCTGGCTGGCTGTACCGGTCTGGATGTTGCTTCACTGATTGAAAAAATGAAGCTGGATGTAACCGATTTTAAAATCGAAACGGAAGGCGATTTAACGGAAGAACATCCGAAAACCTATCACACGGTTCGTGTGGATTACCATTTTTACGGAAACAATCTCGATCCGAAAAAACTGGAACGGGCAGTAAATCTTTCTGTAGACAAATATTGCGGCGTGATGGAAATGTTCCGTCAGTTTGCCAAAGTAAATATTGCGATACACTATCATACCCTATAGGTACTTTTTTTATAATCCATACAAATTGTTATTATGCGCTGGACACTCAAACCCAAACCCGATTTACAAAAAGTAAAGCAACTGGCTTCCGAGCTGAATGTTGAAGAATTAATAGCCACTTTACTGGTGCAACGCGGTATTGAAACGTTTGAGCAGGCCCGGTCTTTTTTCCGTCCGTCATTAGACGATCTGCACGATCCGTACCTGATGCAGGATATGGACAAAGCCGTGGCACGGATAGAAAAAGCGGTTGCGCAGGGGGAAAACATCCTCGTTTTTGGCGACTATGATGTAGACGGAACAACAGCAGTTTCTTTAATGTCGTCCTATTTGAGGAGCTTCTATCCGAATGTCGCCACCTATATTCCGGATCGCTATGCCGAAGGATACGGTGTTTCATTCAAAGGGATTGATTTTGCCGATGATAACGGATGCTCGCTGATCATTGCGCTGGATTGTGGCATCAAGTCCATCGATAAGGTATTGTATGCCAAAGAAAAGAATATCGATTTTATTATTTGTGATCACCACCGTCCGGGTGATACCTTACCGGATGCGGTGGCTGTTTTAGATCCGAAAAGACAGGATTGCCACTATCCGTATAAAGAATTGTGCGGTTGTGGTGTCGGATTCAAAGTGATCCAGGCTTTGGCCCAAAACCGGAACCAAACCATAACGGACCTGCTTCCGTATCTGGATCTGGTAGCAACGGCGATAGCGGCGGATATTGTTCCGATTACCGGCGAAAACCGGGTGCTGGCAAAATTCGGACTGGAAGTAATCAATGCGAATCCGCGTCCCGGAATCAAAGCGCTGATCCAGAATATAAAAAAACAGACCTTAACAATTACCGATGTTGTTTTTGTGATCGCACCGCGTATCAATGCTGCCGGACGTATCAAACACGGCAACTATGCTGTGGAACTGCTGACGGAATTCAACCTGGAACAGGCAGCGGAGTTTGCATCACAGATTGAAATGTTTAATGCCGACCGGAAAGACCTGGACAAGCAGATTACCAAAGAGGCTTTGGAACAGATCCGGGTAAAAGAGGAAGACAAGCGTTTTACCACCGTGGTGTATCAGGAAGACTGGCACAAAGGGGTTATTGGTATAGTAGCGTCCCGGTTGACGGAGACCTATTACCGTCCGACCCTGGTTTTTACCAAAAGCGGTGATAAACTGGCGGCTTCTGCCCGATCGGTAAAAGATTTTGATGTCTATAATGCTTTGGAAGCCTGTTCGGATTACCTGGAGCAGTTTGGCGGGCACATGTATGCCGCCGGATTGACCCTAAAAGAGAAAGACTACGAAAATTTTAAAAAGCATTTTGAAAAAGTCGTTTCGGAAACCATTCATCCCGATCTGCTGGTTCCGGAGATAAGCATCGATGCCGAAATGGAGCTGCAGGCAATTGATCCTAAGTTTTTCCGGATTTTAAAGCAGTTTGAGCCTTTCGGACCGGAAAATATGACGCCGGTTTTTATGGCCGAAAAATTAAACGATACCGGTTATGGAAAAACGATAGGTCAGGACGAAGAGCATTTGCGATTGTATGTCAAACAGCAGGGTGAAGAGCCGGGTTTTGCCGCTATCGGATTCGGATTAGCCGATAAAATCAACCTGACCGAAAACCGGAAATCCTTTGACGCTGCTTTTTCCATTGACGAAAACGAATGGAACGGCAATGTGAGTTTGCAGCTTCGCCTGCGCGATATTAAACCGCATTAAGATTAACAGTTTCTTGGGTTTTCGGAAGCAAGTATTTCTCTAACTTTATTTTTTATAAATACGAGAAATGGCTTCACACGATAATCCGCTCCACGGACTTAAATATTCCTTATTAGATTTAGCAGTTGTCTCCCAGGGAGATACGTATTCCGATACTTTTGAAAAATGCAGAACACTGGCTCAAAAAGCGGAAGCTTTGGGCTATTCCCGTTTCTGGTTATCCGAACATCACAACATGCAGCATGTGGCGAGTTCTGCCACTTCTGTACTGATTGGCAATATCGCCGAACATACAAAATCCATACGCGTGGGCTCCGGTGGTATTATGCTGCCCAATCATTCGCCGCTTGCGGTTGCCGAACAATTCGGAACGCTGTCTACATTATATCCCGATCGTATTGATCTGGGATTGGGCAGAGCACCCGGAACCGATGGCGCAACGGCTATGGCACTGCGTAAAAACAATTATGACCTGAATTATAATTTTGAAGCCCATATTGAGGAGCTGCAAAAATACCTTAGTGCCGAAAACCGGTTTTCAAACGTGAGAGCCTTTCCGGGTGAAGGAATTGATATTCCCCTCTGGATTTTAGGTTCCAGTATGGAAAGTGCTGTTCTTGCCGGAAAAATGGGATTGCCGTATGCTTTTGCAGCCCACTTTGCACCGGCACAGTTTTATCGTGCGATTGAATTATACCGACACTATTTTGAGCCATCCGATTATTTGTCGGAGCCGTATGTACTGGCCTGCGTGAATGTTATAGGCGCGGATACCGATGATGAAGCGAATTATCTGGCAACTTCCTTATACCAGGCATTTACCGGGATTATTACAAATACCAGACGTCCTTTGATGCCGCCGGTAGACGATATGGATGAGGTCTGGTCCGGAGATGTAAGGGAAGCTGTGATGCAGATGACCGCATTTACTTTTGTGGGTAATAAGGAAACGCTGCAACATCACTTTAAGGAGTTTGCGAAAGCGACCAAAGTGAATGAGATTATGGCCATTTCGCAGATTTTCAGCCAGGAGGCGAAATTGCGTTCGTTCGAAATTTTTGCTTCTGTTTTTAATGAGTAATGCAGGATAGCCTATTAATGGTTTTTTGGATATAACCCTTATATTCTAAAGGTTGAGGTGTATAAGGGTTTGGCTATCCTATCATGATAAAATAAAAATTAACATTATTTTATTTAGAATGAATATAAATAATTATTTATATTTGTTTAAAATTGGAAACGATGCAACAGATAGAGCAGCTTTATTACAATGATTTCGGAGTAGCATTCTTTTGGATAAAAGAGGAGAAGGTTTTGCGCCATAAAGTACAATTGGTGTTTAAAGAAACAGGTTTTTATCTAACGCCGGAGGAAATGCAGGAATTTTCGGAACTGATTGATCTATCCTGTGAGAAAGCTTGTTGCTCGGAATGCGAGATGCGTGGCCGCTGCCATAAATTTTTACTGAAAACGCCCTTTGAGGCCATCGAACTGGCGGTTACGGAAAAAGAGGTGTACCAGATTAAAGACCTGGTTCAGGGAACTTTATTCCAGCTGAATTTAAACAAGTACCTGCGCGAATTGTGTAAAAACTAAACGCTTTTCAATACATAGGTTACAATTCCCCAAATAATGAGTTCGTTTTCTTCCGTTACTTTTATCGGTTCGTAATCGGAGTTTTCCGGAACGAGATACACACAGTCTTTTTCTATTTTAATCCGTTTTACGGTAAATTCCCCGTCAATATAACACACGGCGATTTTGTTGTTTTTGGGTTCCAGACTTTTGTCGATTACTAATATATCGCCATCATCAATTCCGGCTCCGGTCATTGAGTTTCCTTTGGCACGGGCATAGAACGTTGCTTCCTGATTTTTAACGACAACCTTATCAAGGCTGATTTTTGTTCCGTCAAAATCGGCAGCAGGCGAGGGAAATCCCGCTTTAATACCGGCTGATATAAAAGGCAGTTCTAAAGCGTTTTCCGAATCGGGGATAAAAAAGCTGAGGTTCTTTTTTGCTAACGGCATACGACTTCCATGATCTCTTTAATGTTTGTTGTATAATTTGGCGACAGATGTTGCTGTTTCATTTTCCAGGTTTTCTGTAAGTCCTGACTACCCAGCCTGATTTTTCGTTCGCCGGTTTTCCGGTGATAGGCATCCATGACTTCCATCAGTTTGAGGTGTTTCGGGTTTTCATCTTCAAACAGGTGCAGCTGTTTCTGATCCTGCGGCAGGAGCTGGGTTACAATCACTCCGGCTTTCAGGTAAACTTCATTGGGTTCGTATAGTTTTTCCAGGATAGTGACCGCCATATTGCTGATCGTTATGTTGGAATTGCTGGCAAAGGACAGGTTTTCCATCTGGCTGTAATAGTACCGTTTGGTTTTGGACTGTTGTTTGTCTTTTACCAGTAGTACAATTACGCTATAGCAGCAGGATTGCTGTTTGCGGAGTTTTTCGGCACAAACGGAAGCAAAGGTCGCGATGCGTTCCCGGATTTCCCGGTAATCGGATAGTTTCTTTTCAAAGCTCCGGGTTATGGCAATACTTTTTTTAGAGTCCTGGTGTTCTTCGAGTTCCAAAACGGATCTGCCCAGCAGTTCACTGCGCAACCGCAGTCCGATAACACCCATTTCCCGTTTAATCCAGGCTTCGTGTTGTGGTAAGGTAAAATCGTAAGCGGTATGGATATGCTGTGCTTTTACTTTTTTGATCAGCCGGTAGCCAATGCCCCAAACGTCTTCAATTTTAGTCCATTTGAGTGCTTTGATCCGTTTTTCGTCGTTATCTATCACATATACGCCACCGGTACGTTCCTGGAATTTCTTGGCAATCTTGTTGGCCACTTTAGAGAGGCCTTTGGTGGGTGCGATACCGACGCAAATCGGGATACTGATCCATTTCTGTACCCGTTTTTTCATCTGCACGCCATAGTCGTGGTAATCGGCAATAGCCAGGCCGTCAAAGTTTAAAAAGGCTTCGTCAATGCTGTATTCTTCCACATTGGGTGTAAACTGCCGGAGGATGTTCATTACCCGTTGGCTTAAATCGCCATATAACGGATAATTGGATGAAAATACTTTGACGTTGAGTTGTTTCAGCTGGTCCCGTACTTTAAACTCCGGAGCGCCCATAGGGATTCCCAAAGCTTTGGCTTCTTCACTGCGCGAAATGATGCAACCGTCGTTGTTGGATAAAATGACAACGGGTTTGCCTGCATATTGGGGTTGGAATACGCGTTCGCAGGAAGCGTAAAAGTTGTTACAGTCTACCAGTGCATACATGCTGTAAAATTACAGTTTTGTTGGCAATGGGAGTGATAGGGAAGCGTTAAAATTGTTTTTCGGGCAGTATCTTAAAAATGGTGTAAAAACAAAAAAGTCATCAATAACTGATGACTTTTTGATATGATAAGGGTATTGTATTTTATAACAGATCCATTAAAGCAGACGGGAATAAACCAATAGCAATGTTTAACCCGATGGCAACTACCGCTACGATATAGAATTCAAACGGAACCGGTTTTGCTTCTTCGGAAGCTTCTTTGGTGTACATGGCACTGATTACTCTGAAATAGTAGTAAACACTAATGATAGAGTTTATAATTCCGGCAATAACCAATATTAAATATCCTGCCTGTAAAGTCTGGTTCAGGATAAAGAATTTTGCAAAGAAACCGGAGAAAATCGGAATACCGGCCATTGATAATAAAGAAGCCGAAAGGATCATGGCCATTAGTGGTTTGGTTTTACCCAATCCGTTAAAGTTGTCAATGTTTTCATTGTCTTTACCATTGCATACATAAAGAATTACAGCAAAAGCAGCGATTCCTGCCAATGTATAGGCTACGGTATAGTAGAATAAACTTCCCGTTGCACTGGTAAGGTTTAATAATGCCATTAGCATAAAACCGGCATGGGAAATACCGGAAAAGGCAAGCATTCTCTTAATGTTGTTTTGGCGTAATGCCATGATATTTCCTACGGTCATGGAAGCGATAGAAATGATTACGATAACCGTTTCATAAGCAAAGTTCATGTTGCCGTTCATTGCCAGATTCAATTTGAAGAATGTCGCCATGGCAACTACTTTTGCCAGGGTACTCATTGTTGCTGTAGTCAGCGACGGAGCGCCTTCGTAAACATCCGGTGCCCAGAAATGGAAAGGTACAGTGGCGATTTTGAACAGCATACCTACGGTAATCATACATACCCCGATATAGAACCAGTCTACCGTAGTAGCAGAGTTTGACGCTTCATAAATCATGTTCATGTCAAATGACGCTACGGCACCATATATTAAAGCAATACCGAAAAGAATAATTCCGGATGCAAAAGATCCCATCAGGAAGTATTTCATACCGGCTTCATTACTTTTTAAGCTTACAGGGTTACTACCGGCAAGGATGTATAAAGAGATAGATAAGATCTCGATGCCTAAGAAGAACATTGCCAGGTTTCCGAAAGAAACCATAGCTACAGCTCCTAATAGCAGGAATATTTTTATTGCTACAAAATCGGATAATTTTGAAGGACGGTCTTTGTAAAAGTTATGACTTAACGTAACCAGAAATACGGTTAACAAAATGAATAAACTGGAGAACGTTACGGTAAAGCGATTCACAACAATCATGTTGTTGTAATAACTTTCCGTTACATTAAATTCAGCCACGGTAATACCCAAAATTGCCAATAACCCTATTACTGTTACGGGAACAATGGCTTTTCTTAAGTTGAAAATTTCAGCTATAAGGCAGATAATACCTAATACTGCAATTGCTATTATTGTACTCATTATACTGGACTAAATTTATTTAATATGTACTAAAATCTCTTGTAAACTTGGTGTAATCAATTCGATTATCGGTTTCGGATACAATCCGAAGAACAATAAGAATCCGATGATTACCACAAATACAATTCCTTCGTTAACACTAACATCTGCAAACGGTTTTGCATTAGTTTCTCCTAACATTACGTGCTGGAACATTCTTAACATATAGAAAGCTCCTAAAATAATTGTTGTTCCGCCTACGATAGCAAAAGCTAAATTAACGGTGAACAAGCTGTATAATACGGTAAATTCACCTACAAAGTTAAAGGTTCCCGGTAATGCTACGGAAGCTAAAACCAGAATCATGAACATGGACGCAAATTTAGGCGATTGTGTTCGGATACCACCCATATCATGGATTGTACGGGTTTCGAAACGTCTGTAGATTACTTCTACTGCGAAGAATAAACCAACAATTACAAAACCGTGGGCAATCATTTGTAAAACAGCTCCTCTGAAACCATCCAAAGTGAGCGTATAGCATCCTGCTGCGATTAAGCCAACGTGGGCTAAAGAGGAATAGGCTAATAATTTCTTTAAGTCTTTTTGTTTTAAAGCAACAATAGAACCGTAAATCACACCGGCAATACTCAATCCGATAATCGGATACAGCATTTCTTTAGCCGCATTTGGTGCGATTGGCAACTGCCAGCGGATAACGGAATACAATCCCATTTTCAGCATGATACCCGATAATAACATCGTACCTACGGTTGGTGCTTTTTGGTACACATTCGCCTGCCAGGTGTGGAAAGGAATGATTGGAATTTTAATAGCATAAGCAAAAAAGAACGCTAAGAAAATCCAGAATTCTTCTGTTGACGTTAATTCCAAAGCGTATAATTTATCTAACTGGAAACTTCCTGCTTTCTGGTATAAATAAATAAAACCAACCAGCATGAATAAAGATCCGGCAAAGGTGTAGATAAAGAATTTAATAACGGCTTTTTTACGTTCTGCGGCATCGCCATTACCCCATAGTAACGCGATAAAGTAGATTGGAATTAAAGAAAGCTCCCAGAAAATATAGTATAGGAAACCGTCGGAGGCTAAGAATGTCCCCACCATGGCGAATGACATAAACAGCACCAAGGCATAAAAATTTCTGGCATTGTTAAAGTTGTTTCCAAAAGAAGAAAGCAGGATCAAAGGCGTTAAAGCAGTTGTTAAAACCACCATTGCCAGTGAAAGACCGTCGGCTTTTAAGGAAAACAGTATGTTAGGATTCGTCATCCAGACAGCGGAAAAGCTACTGTCTGTACCCTGACTAAACTGGTTTAAAATCATAAGGGAAGCACCTAAAGCAACCACACTGAAAAGTAAAGCTACTTTTGAAGCATTTTTATTTCCGGAGAAATAGGTTGCTACAGCTCCTAGTAATAAAATTAATAATAATATAGTTACGTCCATTTCTAACAGATTATCGTAAAAAGAATAAATAAAACACTACCGAACAAAGTCCGAATACAAAGGCGAATAAATAGAAACCAATATTTCCGTTTTGTAATTTTTTACCTTGTAAAGCCAATCCGTCAGCAACAGATCCGAATCCGAAGATTATTTGTGATAATCCGGTTTCGATATAATCTCTGAAGAATTTAGCAAGACTGTAAATAGGTTTTACAATAACGGCCATATAAGTCTCGTCAACATAATATTTGTTGTACAATACTTTGGCAAAGCCTGTAATTTGTTCGTCTTCTGCAGGAACCTGCGCTTGTTTGATATATTTTGAATAAGCAATTCCGATACCGATTAAAGCTCCGATAACTGCAAAGGCCATCAACATATATTCTGTTGTACCCAAATGGTGTTCTACGTGAACTTTGTGTGCAAAAATAGGCGCTAAATAGTCGTTTAACCAACTGTTGCCCGGCAGGCTGATCGCTCCGCCAATAACCGAAAGGATTCCTAAAACGATTAACGGGAACGTGATTAATCCCGGACTTTCATGCAAATGGTGTTTTTGTTCTGCAGTACCTCTGAATTCTTTAAAGAACGTCAGGTATAACAAACGGAACATATAGAACGCAGTCATAATAGACGCTAAGGCTGCAATAACCCAAAGCGCTTTATTTTGATGGAAGGCAACCATCAGGATTTCATCTTTAGAGAAGAAACCGGCAAATGGCGGTATTCCGGAAATAGCCAATGTTGCTAATAGGAAAGTCAGGTAAGTCACTTTCATTACGCTTTTTAAACCACCCATTTTGCGCATGTCCTGTTCGCCGTGTAAAGCGTGGATAACCGAACCGGAACCCAGGAACAAACAGGCTTTAAAGAAAGCGTGTGTGATTACGTGGAAAACAGCAATTTCATAGGCACCCAATCCTAAAGCCAGGAACATTAATCCTAACTGGGAAACAGTGGAGTAGGCCAATACTTTTTTGATATCGTTTTGTACCAGTCCGATAGAAGCTGCAACCAGAGAGGTAATTGCTCCCACAACTGCGATGATGCTCTGAACATCCGGAGTTAGGTCGAAAAGGAAGTTTAAACGGGTGATCATAAAGATACCGGCAGTAACCATCGTAGCGGCGTGAATTAAAGCCGAAACAGGAGTTGGTCCAGCCATCGCGTCCGGTAACCAGGTGTATAACGGGATCTGGGCACTTTTACCGGCAGCACCAATAAACAAGCACAATGTTGCAATGTTTAACCATGTTGCCATTTCCGGGTTAGAACCGGTTAATACCGCATGTTTGATGGTCATGAAGTCCAAAGAGTTGAACAGGTATCCGATGATAAAGATTCCCACAAGGAAACCTAAATCCCCGATACGGTTCATGATAAAGGCTTTTTTAGCCGCATCGTTATAGTCCTGATTCTTGTACCAGAATCCGATTAATAAGTAGGAACACAATCCAACACCTTCCCAACCGATGAACATGATCAATAAGTTGCTTCCTACAACCAAAGTGATCATAAAGAAGATAAACAAATTCAGATAGGCAAAGAATTTGTGCATGTTCTCGTCATCATGCATATAGCTGATGGAGTAGATATGGATTAACGATCCGATTCCTGTTACGAACATTAGCCATAACAAGGATAGCTGATCTAATAATATATCAAAGTTGATGTTGAATTTCCCTAAAGAAATCCAGTCAAATAAATGAACATGTATAGGTTGTTTGCTTCCGCTTACCTGAATGAAGAAATAGGAAGTAACCAGGAAAGAAACCACTACGGCAAGTGTTCCTAAAATTCCGGAACCGCTTTTACCCAGCTGCTTTCCAAAAAATATATTAGATAAAAACCCGACAAAAGGGGCCAATAATAAGAGTAAAACTAAACTTGTCTCCATTAGGGATTATCCTTTTAAATTCTTTAAATTATCAATATCGATCGATCCTAAGTTTCTGAAAATAGAAACTAAAATCGCCAGACCTACAGCTACTTCTGCGGCAGCTACCGCCATTGAGAAAAATACGAATACCTGTCCCGATGCATCCTGATGGAAAGTAGAAAAAGCTACTAACAAAAGGTTTACAGCGTTTAACATAATCTCAATTGACATAAACATGATGATGGCATTTCTACGTAAAAGAATTCCAAAAACACCTATGCTGAATAACAGAGCGGATAAATATAAGTAGGTTTCTACACCAATTTCTTTTAAAATATGTTCCATATCAAATTAGGCTTTTTGTTTCTCTTTTTTAGAAATTAATACTGCTCCAATCATGGCTACTAAAAGTAATACCGAAGCAAATTCAAAAGGAACCATGTATTCGTTTAACAATACCTGTCCAAGAACTTTAATAGACTGGAAATCTTCACCGGACTGGTAGTAACTTTCTACAACCGGTTTTGTTTTTAATAAAGCAGCTAATAATACTAATGCTACAAGGCAGAAGGCGATGGTAGCGGCAAAGATTATTAATTTAGGTTTATGCTTTTCGTGATCTTTGTTCAGGTTCATTAACATGATGGTAAATAGCATCAGGATCATGATGGCGCCCGAATAGACAATGATGTGTACAATTGCAAGGAACTGTGCATTCAGCATTAAATAATGACCGGCAATCGAAAAGAAACAAATAACCAGATAAATAGCACTGTGAATCGGGTTTCTGCTGAAAATTGTCAGAAGAGCAGTTCCCAGTGTAATGGTCGATAGTATATAAAATAAAACTTCAATCATGATTAACTTGCCTTATGCTGATTAGTATTTTGTATGGCCATTTCCAACGGCATAACCAATTTGTCTTTTCCGTAAATAAAATCCTCGCGGTTGCTGCTTGATTTTACGATTACTTTTGATTTTGTAAGGAAAATCGCTTCTTTCGGACAGGCTTCTTCACACAATCCGCAGAAAATGCAACGCAGCATGTTGATTTCATAAATAGAAGCATATTTCTCTTCTCTGTACAAATGTTTTTCTTCCGGTTTGCGTTCTTCTGCTTTCATCGTGATGGCTTCTGCCGGGCAGGATAGCGCACAAAGTCCGCAGGCAGTACAGCGCTCTCTTCCCTCGTCATCACGCATCAGCATGTGCTGACCGCGGTAAACGGGACTGAATTCACGTTTTTGTTCCGGATATTTAATCGTTACTTTTCTTTTGAATAAGTGTTTGATTGTAATGATTAATCCTTTGAATATCGCAACCAGATAAAGGCTTTCCCAAAAAGTCATCTTTTTGTTGGAAACCTCTTTTTTTCTTCCTGATAATGAAATTGTATCTAATGACATCTCTTTTATTATTTTATTGGAAAAGTAAGATTACTGCTCCTGTTATAAGAATGTTTATAATAGCAAGAGGAAATAACATTTTCCATCCTAAATTCATCAATTGATCGTATCTAAATCTCGGGATCGTCCATCTTACCCACATATAGAAGAAGATGAAGAAACAGATTTTGGCAAACAACACACACATTCCAATCACGTTTGCAGCGTTTACACCCCAGTTTTCAACAGCCCAGTCCATACCCGGATAATTATAGGCTCCGAAATACAATACGGCTAAAATGGTTGAGGAAATAAACATACTCGCATATTCCGCGAACAGATAGAATCCCATTTTCATGGACGAATATTCCGTGTGGTATCCACCGATAAGCTCCGCCTCACATTCCGCAAGGTCAAATGGCGTTCTGTTCGTTTCTGCGAAAGAACATACCAGGAAAATCAGGAAGCCTAAAGGCTGGTAAAACACATTCCAGTTCATGCCGGATTGTTGTGCGGCGATTTCACGAAGACTTAGGGTTTCGGTCATCATTACCAAAGCAATAATGGATAATCCCATTGCTACTTCATAGGAGATCATCTGGGAAGCGGCACGCATAGCACTCATTAACGAGAACTTGTTGTTCGATGCCCATCCACCAATCATGATTCCGTAAACACTCACAGATAATACGCCAAAAACGTATAAGATCGCTACGTCAATATCGGTAGCCTGCAGGATAATATCCCTTCCGAATAAGTGTAATTTATCGCCCCATGGAATTACAGCACTGGTAATTAATGCCATACTCATGGAGATCGCCGGACCAATCGTAAATAAGAATTTATTAGGGGTATTCGGCAGGAATTCTTCTTTTGAGAATAATTTTAAACCATCGGCAAGGGGTTGTAAAATACCTCCTTTACCGGCACGGTTAGGACCAACACGGTCCTGTAGCCAAGCTGCAATTTTACGCTCTGCTAATGTAGAATACATCGCCATTATCATGGTAATAGCAAAAACAGCTATGATAATGACACTTTTCTCTATGATAATTGGAGTCTCCATTGCAAATTATGATTTAGAATTTCCGTTGTTCTGTAAAGGAACATCCACCATACTAATTTTCTTTCTGTCCATTTCACGACCCTGAAGAATTTGTTTTTCAGTATCGATAACCACTTTATCCAGTTTGCGGGTATAGTTGTTCTGGTTGATAACCGAGAATTTCTCGAATTTACGAGGTCCTTCAATTACCCAGTCTTCTACGTTTTTGTGGTCGAAACGACATTCGTTACAGATAAATTCTTCCACTTCGTGGTAAATATCTTTACGGGCTGTAACACGCTGGATTTCGTTTCCAAACATCCAAACCGTAGTTTTTCCGCAGCATTTGTCGCAATTTCTATGAGCATTGTATGGTTTGTTAAACCAAACTCTGGATTTGAAACGGAAAGTCTTGTCGGTTAAAGCACCCACAGGACAAACGTCAATCATATTTCCGGAGAATTCATTATCAATCGCTTTGGAAATACAGGTTGAAATCTGGGAGTGGTCTCCGCGATTCATAACCCCGTGTACACGTCCGTCCGTTAACTGATCTGCTGTCATTACACAACGATAGCAAAGGATACAACGGTTCATGTGCAATTGAATGTTATCACCGATATTTTCCGGTTCAAATGTTCTTTTTTCTTCAATAAAACGGGTTTCCGATTTTCCGTTGTTAAAGCTTAGGTTTTGTAAATCACATTCCCCTGCCTGATCACAAACCGGACAGTCTAACGGGTGGTTGATTAATAAAAATTCGGTAACCGATTTTCGGGCTTCTACAACTCTCGGGGAAGAGATACTTTTTACTTCCATACCATCCATTACACCTGTAACGCATGATGCCATTAATTTAGGCATAGGAGTAGGGTTAGCATCACTACCTTTGGATACCTCTACTAAACAGCAACGGCATTTTCCACCGCTTCCTTTTAATTTAGAATAATAGCACATTGCCGGTGGAACCGACTCGCCTCCAATCATTCTAGCAGCTTGCAGGATAGTGGTTCCTGGTTCTACTTCTATTTCGTGACCGTCTATAGTAACTTTCATAGTACGCGATTCTTGACTTTATACAGTTTGTTTTGAGATTAAATGTCTTACTTTTTCAAAAGGCTCGTTGACAAAGTGATCTCTGTTTTTTATTTTTTCTGGGAAACGAACGTGGAATTCGAATTCGTCTCTGAAGTGACGGATTGCCGCCGCTACAGGCCATGCTGCAGCATCTCCAAGCGGACAGATGGTGTTTCCTTCAATCTTGCTCTGAATGTCCCAAAGCAGGTCGATGTCTTCCATTCTTCCGTGTCCGTTTTCAATTCGGTGTAATACTTTTTCCAGCCATCCTGTTCCTTCACGGCATGGGGAACATTGTCCGCAGCTTTCGTGGTGGTAGAAACGGGAGAAGTTCCAGGTGTTTCGTACAATACAGGTCGTATCATTATATACGATAAACCCACCGGATCCCAACATGGATCCTGTAGCGAAACCACCGTCACTTAATGATTCGTATGACATTAAACGGTCTTCACCGTTTGCTGTTTTATTGATAAGGTGTGCCGGTAAAATAGGAACAGATGATCCTCCCGGTACTAATGCTTTTAAAGGTCTGTCGTCCATCATTCCACCCAGATATTCATCGGAGTTCATAAATTCTTCAACGCTTAGTCCTAATTCTATTTCGTATACACCCGGATTTTTGATATGTCCAGATGCAGAGATTAGTTTTGTTCCTGTAGAACGTCCGATTCCGATTGTAGCATATTCGGCACCTGAATTGTTCACAATCCAAGGCACAGCAGCAATAGACTCTACGTTGTTTACCACCGTTGGGTTTGCCCATAAACCGCTAACCGCCGGGAATGGTGGTTTGATTCTCGGGTTTCCTCTTTTTCCTTCCAAGGATTCAATCAGCGCCGTTTCTTCACCGCAGATATAGGCTCCGGCACCGCAATGAACATGTAAGTCCAATGAGAAATCGGTTCCTAAAATATTCTTTCCTAACCATCCGGCAGCATAGGCTTCTTTGATGGCTCTTTCCAGAATTTTAAATACCCACATATATTCCCCACGGATATAAATGTATGATAGGTTGGCACCCAATGCATAACTGGAGGTAATCATCCCTTCAATTAATAAGTGCGGAATATATTCCATCAGGAAACGGTCTTTGAAAGTTCCCGGTTCCGATTCATCGGCATTGCATACCAGGTGTCTTGGCTTGCCCGATTTTTTATCAATAAAACTCCATTTTAAACCTACAGGGAAACCAGCACCACCACGACCGCGAAGTCCTGATGTTTTTACTTCTTCTGTAACTTCGTCCGGAGTTAATGTTTTTAAAGCTTTCTCCACAGAAGCATATCCTCCGTTCTGGCGGTATACTTCATAGGTTTTGATACCTGGAATATTTATCTTGTCTAATAATATCTTTCTTCCCATGGTATTATTTATCGTGTAAGTTGATTTTACCTTCTCTGCAATCGGCAATGATTGCATCTACTTTTTCTTTTGTAAGATGTTCTTTATAGAAATCCCCGATTTGCATCATTGGTGCATAACCGCAGGCTCCCAAACATTCTACACCAACAACGGTAAACATTCCGTCCACTGTGGTTTCTCCTTCCTTAATACCCAGTTTATTGCAGGTATAGTCCATTAAATCTTCGGCTCCGCGAACGGCACAACAGGATGTTCTGCAAAATTCGAACATGTATTTACCGATAGGCTTCTGATTGAACATGGTATAGAAAGTCACTACTTCATACACTTCAACAGGCTGAATTTTTAAAATTTCAGCAACATTGTCCATTAATTCGTAGCTTAACCAATTTTCGTGAGCATCCTGTACTTCGTGTAATACAGGAAGTAAAGCGGATTTTCTTTTATCTTCCGGATAGTGGCTGATCAGTTCATTGATTCGGGCCATTAGTTCCGGGGTCATATTTATTTCTTGTTTGTAGTGGGTATTTTCCATAATCATTATGCGTCTAATTCACCGGCAATTACGTTAAGACTTGACAAAGTTGCAATCGCATCGGAAAGCATTTGTCCTCTAACCATATCGTTATAAGCCTGATAATATATAAAGCATGGTCTTCTGAAATGTAAACGATAAGGGGTTCTGCTTCCGTCGGTAATCAAATAGAAACCAACTTCTCCGTTTCCTCCTTCAACAGGATGGTATACTTCCGTTAACGGCACAGGAACTTCTCCCATTACGATTTTAAAGTGGTAGATTAAAGCTTCCATATTGTGGTACACTTCATCTTTTGGCGGCAGGTAATAATCCGGTACATTTGCATGGTATGGTCCTTCCGGTAATTTTGCCAATGCCTGGCGGATGATACTCAAACTTTCCCAGACTTCTGCATTACGAACGCAGAAACGGTCATAAGTATCTCCGTGTTTTCCTACGGGAATGTTGAATTCGAAATCTTCATACGAGCTGTATGGCTGCATTACACGAACGTCATAATCCACACCGGCAGCACGCAGGTTCGGACCTGTAAATCCGTAGCTGATTGCTTTTTCTGCAGTAATGGCTCCTACTCCGATAGTACGGTCCATAAAGATCCTGTTTCGGGTTAACAGGTTTTCAAATTCTGTCCATATTGGCGGGAATTCTTCTAAAAAGTCGTTGATCTTTTTAAAAGCTGCCGGACTCCATTCTCTTTCAAAACCTCCGATTCTTCCCATGTTTGTGGTCAAACGGGCACCGCAGATTTCTTCGTAGATTTCATATATTTTTTCGCGGAACTGGAATACATATAAGAATCCGGTTAAGGCCCCTGTATCTACTCCCATAACCGAACTACAGATAATGTGATCGGCAATACGGGCTAATTCCATGATGATTACACGAAGGTATTGTACTCTTTTCGGCACTTCAATTCCAAGTGCTTTTTCTAAAGTCATCCACCATCCCATATTATTAATAGGAGCGGAGCAATAGTTCATACGGTCGGTTAAAACCGTAATCTGGTAAAAAGGTCTGTTTTCGGCAATTTTCTCAAAAGCACGATGGATGTATCCAACGGTACCTTCACCATCAAGAATGCGTTCCCCGTCCATTAAAAGGATGTTCTGGAAGATTCCGTGGGTAGCAGGGTGCGTAGGACCTAAGTTCAGTATCGAAAGCTCACTTCCGTCTTCATTTCTTCTGCTCTCAATAACTTTCGCATATCGATGCTCTGGTGGTAATAATAGATCTGACATTTTAGTTGTAAAAATATTTTTTTCAGGTTACTATTAGCAATTTTGGGTTGTTCTACCGAAAAATCGGTCGTCTTTATCGGTTCTTCCGCCGTCTTCCATTGGGAATTCTTTACGCAAAGGGAAAGATTCCATTTCATCCATGTTTAGAATACGCTTTAATTGCGGGTGTCCTTTAAATATGATTCCGTAAAAATCATAGGTTTCTCTTTCCTGCCAGTTTGAGCTTAGGAAAAGCCCGGTTACCGTATCGATTTCCGGCTGGTCGCCGTTCAGATAGCATTTGATGCGGATGCGAACATTGTCCACCCAGTTGTGCATGTGGTATACCACGGCAAACTGACGGTCTTTGTCGTAATCCGGATAATGGATACCGCACAAATCGGTTAGGAAATTAAAACGTAAAGTAGCATCATCTCTTAGAAATTTCATAACTTCTACGATAGAGTCTGATGCTACTTCAAATGTGAAAATATCATGTTGTTGAAAGAAATCGGCTACTTTTAATCCGAAATTTTCAATCAATTTGTTTTGTATTACTGAGGTTTCTAAAGCCATTTTATTTGATGTTATAAGAACCTAATAAGTCTTTGTATTCGTCTGATCCTCTTCTTCTAACGGATTCGCTTTTTACAATTTCCTGTAAGCGCATGATACCGTCCAGAATTTGCTCCGGTCTTGGCGGGCATCCCGGAACGTACACATCCACAGGAATTACCTTGTCAATACCCTGAAGTACGGAATAGGTATCAAAAACACCACCGGAAGAAGCGCAGGCTCCAACAGCGATAACCCATTTCGGTTCTGACATTTGTTCGTAAACCTGGCGTAAAATCGGAGCCATTTTTTTAGCTATGGTTCCCATAACCAGCAGCATGTCTGCCTGTCTTGGCGAGAAACTCATACGTTCCGATCCGAAACGTGCCACATCATAATGGGCAGCCATGGTTGCCATGAATTCAATACCGCAGCATGATGTTGCAAACGGTAATGGCCATAAAGAATTGGCTCTGGCTAATCCTACAACAGAATCTAATTTGGTAGCAAAAAATCCTTCTCCGGCAAATCCTTCCGGAGCGTCTACCATGTTATATTTAGAAGTATCACTCATCGTTATTATTTTTTTGGATTTTCAACGGGTTTCAAAAGTCCAGAAAACCGTCTACAATCAAATTCTTATTCCCACTCCAATCCTTTCTTCTTGAGGACATAAAAAAAGCCCACTACAAGAAGCGTCATAAAGATCCCCATTTTTAAGAATCCTTCTAAGCCCATAGCTCTAAAGTTAACGGCCCAAGGATACATAAATATCACTTCAACATCGAAAAGAACAAATAATATAGCGACTAAAAAGTATTTAACTGAGAAAGGAATACGGGCATTACCGACAGATTCGATACCGCATTCGAAATTTTTATCCTTGTTTTTCGAGTGCCTTTTAGGTCCTAAATAGCCTGAAATTATGATGGTAGTTACCACAAATCCGATAGCTAAAAGTGATTGCATCACTATTGGAATGTAATCAATTTGGTTTGTTTGCATGATTAATCTCTTAATTCTGGAAATAATTCACAAATATACATTCCTTAGCGGGATAAGCAACTTTAATTTTTAATGATTTTGGCGTGGTTTTCTGCTGTAATCGCAAAATATATTTAGACTAAATATAAATAATGAAATTTTATAAAAGAGTTTTTGTGTAAAATGCAGGTATAAAAAAACCGCTCTGAGAAGAGCGGTTTAGTCATTTAGGTAACCAAAAATTAATATATTTATTAGTCTTCGATAACTACTACTTTAGCAGCTACTTTACCTTTTCTTCCTTCTTCTTCTTCGTAAGAAACTTTATCACCTTCATTTAAAGTTTCAACTTTAATTCCAGTAGCGTGAACGAAAATGTCCTTTCCTGTTTCTTCGTCAGTAATAAATCCATAACCTTTGGATTCATTAAAAAATTTTACTTTGCCTGTTCGCATAGAGTAATAAAAAAAAATAATTAATAATTACCAAAGATAAACTTTTTTTTAACACAAACAAGTTTTTAGTGAAAAAAATAAGGTGATTATGTTTAATTTTTGATAAGTTTAAATTTCTGTTAAGATTGTTTTAATTCATTAAAAAAAGCGGACCGAAATCCGCTTTTTTATCTATTTTTTAAGGGCAATCCTAATGGATAATTCCTCCAGTTGCTTGTCGTCAATTACTGCCGGCGCATCGATCATAACGTCTCTTCCGGAATTGTTTTTCGGGAAGGCGATAAAATCGCGGATTGTTTCCTGGCCGCCTAAAATGGCTACCAAACGGTCCAGTCCGAATGCCAGTCCGCCGTGTGGCGGCGCTCCGTATTGGAAAGCATCCATCAGGAATCCGAATTGTGCTTTGGCTTCTTCTTCGCTGAAACCTAAATATTTAAACATCAGCTGTTGTGTTTCTTTGTCGTGGATACGGATAGATCCGCCGCCAATTTCATTTCCGTTTAAAACCATGTCGTAAGCATTGGCTCTTACTTTTCCGGGATCGGTTTCCAGTAAGTGCATGTCTTCCGGTTTCGGAGAGGTAAACGGGTGGTGCATCGCGTGGAAACGTTCGCTTTCTTCATCCCATTCCAATAGCGGGAAATCGACTACCCATAGTGGTGCAAACTCCTCCGGTTTGCGGAGTCCTAAACGCGTTGCCACTTCCATACGCAAAGCGCTTAACTGGGAACGTGTTTTGTTTGCCGGACCAGATAAAACTAGGATCAAATCGCCCGGGTTTGCCTGAGTTGCTTTTGCCCAGTTTTGTAGGTCTTCCTGGTCGTAGAATTTGTCTACAGACGATTTGAAACTGCCGTCTGCTTCATATTTACAATAAACCATTCCGGAAGCACCAATCTGTGGTCGCTTAACCCAGTCGATCAAATTGTCAATTTCTTTTCGGGTATAGGCAGCACCGCCCGGAACTGCAATACCCACAACCAGCTCGGCACTGTTGAATACTGCGAATTCTTTGTGCTGTGCTACAGCATTTAATTCTCCGAATTCCATCCCGAAACGGATATCCGGTTTGTCATTACCATAGGTTTTCATGGCATGATCGTATGTCATTCTCGGGAATTTGTCTACTTCAATTCCTTTGATCTCTTTTAGTAAGTGACGGGTCAATCCTTCAAAAGTGTCCAGGATGTCTTCCTGTTCCACAAATGCCATTTCGCAGTCAATTTGTGTAAACTCCGGCTGTCTGTCGGCTCTTAAATCTTCGTCACGGAAACATTTCACAATCTGGAAATATTTGTCCATACCGCCCACCATCAGTAATTGTTTGAATGTTTGCGGCGATTGCGGCAGGGCATAGAATTGTCCTTCGTTCATACGGGAAGGAACAACGAAATCACGGGCTCCTTCCGGAGTGGATTTTATTAAATAAGGTGTTTCTACCTCGCAGAAATCCTGTGCGGAAAGATAGTTTCTAACTTCCTGAGCCACTTTGTGACGGAATAGTAAACTGTTTTTTACCGGGTTTCTGCGGATATCCAGATAACGGTATTTCATACGGATATCTTCGCCACCGTCGGTTTCATCTTCAATCGTGAACGGCGGTGTAATGGCCGCATTTAATATGTTTAATTCGGAAACTAAAATTTCGATGTCTCCGGTTGGAATGTTAGCGTTTTTGGATTCACGTTCAATAACGGTTCCTTTAACCTGAATGACAAATTCACGGCCCAATGTCTTGGCTTTTTCAAAAACATCGGTATTTGTTCTGTTTGCATCAAAGATTAATTGTGTGATTCCATAACGGTCGCGTAAATCAACCCAGATCATGAATCCTTTATCACGTGTTTTCTGAACCCATCCGGCCAAAGTAACTTCTTTACTGATATCGGAAGCTCGTAATGCTCCACAATTATGACTTCTATACATTTTTTTAAAATTTAAGCGCAAATTTAAGTTTTTTGTTTCAAGTTTAAAGTCAAAGGATTAAAGTTTTGTATGGATTCTTTTGTAAAAAATGACCCTGTGTGTCATAAATGCCTGCTTTCCAATGTTAAGTTTTATCCAATGTTACTAAATTGTTAAGTAAAAGTTTTCTAATTGTAAATTTAATTTATACATTTGATATATAATTGTTAACCTATTTAAACTTTAAAGCTATGAAAAAGAACTTAATTGCAGGATTATTATTGTTTTCGGGAGTGTTGTTTGCACAAAATATAGAACCAAAATATGAGATTGTAGGTGGGTTAGTCAAAGCAACATACTATTACGATAATGGCCAGTTGAAGCAGGAGGGATTCTATAAAGATGCTAAGCCTCACGGAAAATGGGTTGCCTTTAACGAAGACGGATCGAAACAATCAATAGGCGAATATGCTGACGGTAAAAAATCAGGAAAATGGTTTTTCTGGAATAAAGCGACTTTAAGTGAAGTGGATTATTCCAATAGCAGAATTGCCGATGTGAAAAGCTGGAAACAGGAAGCTTTGGTAAACAGGAATTAATTATGGTTTGAACTTTCAAAAAAAGTTAATACTGTTCGCACGGTCTTAATAGGACCAGCTTCTTAAAAGAGGAATGGCTGTTATAAAATTTATAACAGCCATTCTTAGTTTAAATTGTTTTGTTTGTTTTTGTTTACATTTTATGCGTTGGCGTAAAACCATCTTCGCTAATTTCATTCGCGACATAGTCTTCTACCATTAATTCGGCATAATTTGTGCTTTTCCCTTTAGAGAATTTGTGAATAATTATCTCCATGATATCATAGATAACCGGTACGATTACTAAAGTAAGGAATAAGGAACTGATTAATCCTCCGATAATTACCCAGGCCAGTCCGTTTTTCCATTCGGCTCCGGCTCCGGAAGCCAATGCGATAGGTAGCATACCGAATACCATCGCAATCGTAGTCATCAGGATCGGACGAAGACGCGCGTGGTTTGCCTGAATTAGGGCATCGTGAATGGACTCCCCGGCAGCACGACGCTGATTCGTAAAGTCAACAAGCATGATCGCATTCTTACAGACCAATCCAATTAGCATGATAATTCCCAAAATGGTAAAGATATTTAAGGAGTTGTTTGTTAAACCTAAGGCTAATAACGCTCCAATGAAGGATAACGGTACCGAGAACAATACTACAAACGGGTGAACATAACTGTCATATAGACCAACCATTACCAGGTAAACCAAAATGATAGCGGCCAATAAGGCGAATCCTAATGTTCCGAAACCTTCTGTCTGGTTTTCCATATCACCACCCCAAACATAGTTTACACCGGTTGGTTTGTGTAATTTTTCGAAAGCCGACTGCCATTCTGCAGCAACAGTACCCGTAGGGCGACCTACTGTTTGTCCCTGAACGGTTACGGAAGCACTCTTATCACGACGCTCCAGCTGGCTTGGTCCTGATCCTTCTTTTACCGTAGCAAATTGTGACAATTTGATTTGTTCTCCTTTGTCGTTAACAAAGTTCAGGTTGCTGACATCTTCAATGTTTTTTCTGTTGAAAGCATTGTATCGGATGTTGATGTCGTATTCGTACTCTCCGGCACGGTATTTTCCGTCGGTATTTCCGCTGAAAGCTGTTTGCATAGTCATACCAACCGTTTGTAAGGTCAATCCTAATGCCGCCATTTTATCACGGTCTACCTGAACATTTACTTCCGGGTTTCCGGTTTCTACCGATAGTTTAATCTCGGAAGCTCCTTTTATTTTGTACAATTCTTTCTCGGCCGCTTTTGCGAAAACCATAGCACTGTCCAGTGTGGTTCCGGTAATCACTAAAGCTAAAGGTGCTTCTTCTGCCGTACCCATGATACTCATACCTACGGTTTTGATTTTAGCGCCTACCAATACCTTTTGCAGTTTACGTTTTGTTTTGGCCGCATATACATAAGAATCGTCCTCACGGTCTTTCTGGTCAACCATTTTTACACGGATTTCAGATTTATAAGCCGTAGCCTGTGTTCCTCCGAATCCTTCACTGGTTTGCCCTACCGTAGTGATCATACTCTTAACATCTTCTTCTTTTTTAAGGAAATCTTCCGCTTTCTGCGTCATAAAGTTCGTTTGTTCCAATGAAGCGTCTTTCGGCATTTCGATTTGTACCAGGAATTCTCCGGCATCCGATCTGGCGAAGAATTCTCCACCCACATAACCACCGGCAACCATATATAAAGAGGAAACAAATAAAACCAAAACAACGGCTAAAGTTCTTCTTTTATGTCCTAAACACCAGGTTAAGATATTACTTACCCAGTTTGTAAAACGGGTTAGTAAGCTTTCAAATCCTAAAATGATTCTTCCAAACAGGTTTTTACCTTCAATGTGCTCCAGTTTTCCAAAACGGGAAGATAACCACGGAACAATCGTAAAGGACGACAGTAATGATAATAAGGTTGAGATAATTACGGTAACACAGAATTGCGTAATAATGTTGGATACCAAACCGGTACTCATCGCAATCGGTAAGAACACCACCACAATTACCAATGTAATCGATACTACGGTTCCACCAATTTCGGATGTAGCATCATAAGCGGCGCGTACCCTGTTTTTACCCATCTCCATGTGCCTGTAAATATTCTCCAGTACCACAATAGCATCATCCACAAGAATACCAACTACTAATGAAAGTCCTAATAAACTCATTAAGTTAAGGGTATAATCCAGGAATACAAACCCGATAAAGGTTGCGATCAAAGAGGCCGGAATGGAAACCATTACAATAAGTGAGTTACGGATACTGTGCAGGAAGAATAACATTACCAGGGCAACCAGGATTACCGCCAAAATTAAATCGTGAATAACCGAGTCGGCAGCTTCCAAAGTAAATACGGAACTGTCGTTGGCAATATTTAATTCTAACTGCTGTGCCTGATAGTCAACTTTTAATTGGCCTAATAATTTCTGAACCTGCTCACTTACATCAACCGCATTCGCATCAGATTGTTTGATAACCTGCAGAATAATCGCGTTTTTCTCGTCTACACGGGCAATTTTTTCAACATCTTTCTGGGCATCCTGAACATCGGCAATATCATCCAGACGAATCTGTATTCCGTTTTTGTCCGATACAATTAAGTTTCGAAGCTCCTGAACATTTTTGTATTTTCCGGCTAAACGGATTAATACTTTCTGGTCACGCGTCTGGATACTTCCTGTAGGGAAATCCAGATTTGAGGTTAAGATTCCCTGTTGTACCTGAGGAACAGATAATCCGTATCCTTTCATTTTATCGGCATCCAGGTTTACCTGAATTTCACGTTCCTGTCCGCCAATCAGACGAATCTGTGCCACACCGTTTACACGGGAAAGGATCGGGCTGATTTTTTTGTCGATAAGGTCAAAAAACTGTGCTTCATCCATTTTGGCATTGGCAGCGATAGTCATGATCGGTAAATCACTCAGGGAGAATTTACTTAATGACGGCTGTTTTACATCGTCCGGAAGATCACTCAAAATGGCATTGATCTTACGTTGGGCATCATTTAAAGCAAAATCCACATTGGCATTGTTGTTTAACTGAATGGCAACAACCGATAAGCTTTCGTATGATTTGGAGTCGATTTTTTTAATGTTCTCCAATGAAGAAATCGCATCTTCTATTTTCTTTGTAACGGTATTTTCAACCTCACCAGGAGAAGCTCCGGGATATATGGTAGAAATACTGATTACGTTATTTTCAAATTTCGGGATTAATTCATAACCCAAAAGGCCGTAGCTGAATAATCCTCCTAATGTCAGAATCGTAAAGAGAACGACAATTAGTGACGGGCGTTTTATTGATATTTCTGCTAATTTCATATATTTTTTGAGTTTTAAGTTCTGACGTTGATTGTTTCAATCAGGTCCTAACTATTTTAAAACAGTCACTTTTGCACCATCGGTTAAGTTAATCTGACCACTGGTTATAACAATATCACCATTGTTCAGACCACCCAGGATTTCTACTTTTTCACCAATGATTCTTCCCGCTGTTACTTTTTTCATTTTAGCAGTACCGTTGTTCTCCATTACAAAAACTTCATTAGCGCTAACACTTCCTACAAATGCATTTCTCGGAACGATCATTAAAGGTGTTTTGTCCGATGACGGAGCAAATTGAGCCGTTCCGTACATACCTGCTTTTAAATCGTTACCGGCATTGTTGGTAATTTCGATTTCTACAGGGAAATTCAGACTGCTGTCTGCTTTCGGAGCGATAAACGTAATTTTTCCGTTAAATTCTTTATCCGGATAAACACTTGCTTTTACGTTAACCGGCGTACCGATTTTTAATCCGGCAATCTGGTTCTCGCTTACGGTTACTTTTAATTTTAACGTGGATACGTTTACTAATTCAAACAATGCCGTTCCCGGAGAAACTACAGATCCCGGTTCGATAAGACGTTTGTTAACGATCCCGTTGATAGAGGATTTGATGGTTGCATCGCCCAAAGTAATGCGCGCCTGAGCCAAATGTGCTTTGGCATTTGCCAGGGCTAATTTTGCCTGATCCAGTTGCTGTTTGGTAACCCCGCCGGTTTTAAAAGCACTTTCGAAACGCTGTGCATCGGTCACTGCATTCTGGTAGGATGCTTCTGCATTTTGAAGATCCACATTCATTTTGTCTGCTTTGATAACCGCTAACGTCTGTCCGATTCGAACCGCGCTGCCTTCGTCTACTAAAACTTTGGTAACACGTCCTGAATTTTCAGCAGAAAAGTTTAATTCCTGTGAAGGGTAAAAGTTTCCGTTAGCTACAAAATCCAACGAAACCGGTTCTGTTCTTACAGTATCTATTTTGACAACTACCGTCGCGTTAGTTTCCGCAACTACAGCCGTTTTTTCTTCATTCTTCTCTTTATTACTGCTTAACACATATCCTATCAGACCCAGTGAGCCCAATAAAACGATTGCTGTGATAATCTTTCTTTTCATATTGATTGATGGTTATTAATTTAAAAGTGTTTTTAATTCTCCCTGTGATTTGATGATCTGAATTTCGGCTAATTTGTATTCCAGTAAAGCGGATGTGTAATTGTTTTTCGCTTCTGTTAAAGCATTTTCCGAATCCAGTAAATCGGTTAAAGTAGCCAGCCCGTTGATATAGTTGTTTTTCGTATTGCTGAAAACTTCCTGTGCCAGATTAACATTTTCTTTCTGATTGTTGATCGTGATTAAACTGTTGTTGATCTGCGATTTTGCATTTTCAAATTCCAGTCCTAACGACAATTCCCGGTCTTTCATATCTTCTTCGATTTTCTGAAGGCTGATATCGGCCTGTCTTACTTTGGAACGGGTTGCAAAACCGGTAAAGACAGGAATTCTAAGGTTTAGTCCTATAGCGGAATAGTCAGACCAGTACACACCGTCTGCCGGTTTGGCGCCAAGCGGTAATTTTGGTCCCTGCCCGATATAGTTATAGTTTGCTGTTAAAGAAAGTGTTGGATAATGCTCCGCTACAAACGATTGCTTCTGATATTGTAATAATTGTTTTTGTTTTTCTAACAACTGATACTCTGTTCTGTTGCTTACCGTTGGTGTTTCTTTCATAAAAGGTTTTACCTGAATGTCCTCTTTTACGATTTCAATTGGGGTAGCTGCCGGTAAACCGATTAAGAATTTCAATGAATTCTCCTGCATCTGAACACCGTTAACCAATTGTTGTCTGGTTGAATTCAGGTTGATGATTTTTACATTTACCCTGTCTAAATCGATTTTTTTCGCCAGACCGTTTTTAAACTGACCACTGATGATGTTTCGCACTTTGGTAGTGTTGTCCAGAGTACTGTCAATCGTAATCAGTTTTTGTTTCTGAACAAAAACCTGGTAGTAGGCATTCGCTACTTTTTCGATTACCTGTTCTTCCGTTAACTGTGCATTAACCTGGTAGAATTCTCTTGTGGATTTCGCCGCTTTTAAACCGGTGAAAATAGAATAATCAAAAAGATTCTGGGTTAAGGTTGCTCCGGCTACGGAATTCCATTTTTGTCCTAAAGGCGCTAAAATGGTCGAACCCGGTTGTCCGAAAAAGTCCCCAGGTAATGCGTTTAACTGTAATATAGGGTTATAGGTTACATTGCCGTTCAGGCTTATCTGCGGAAGCGCTCTTGAACGTACCTCTGCAATCTGATGATTGCTGTTTTCGACATCCAGTTTCGCTTTTTTTGCATCAGATTTGTTTTCCAATGCATATTTAAGAGCGTCTTTCAGGGTCAGACGCTGAACTTGTGCCTGAGTGATTATGGCAAAAAATAATAACGCAATTGTTATTCCTGTTCTCATATAGTGGTTATTAATTATTTAAGTAATTTTTCTAACGTTTCAATTCCTTTTGGAGTGGCGATGCCTCTCACATGGTATTCCAGTAATTTCTCATCAAGTTCATTGCGGGTGTACATTTCTTCCGGGAACAGTTCAAAATCCATAATGCTCATCGCACTGGCATAATAGATACGCCCGATAAATTCTTCATCGATCTCAGGTCGGAACAAACCGGCTTTTTTTCCGCGATTCAGATTGTCAATAACACAGTGGTCCATTTTTTCAAACTGCATGGTTTTTAAACAGGCGTGTATTTTCGGATAGTATTTCTGCAATTGGAAAATTGGAGACGAATTCGGGTCTTTTAAATTATTCTGAACATACTCTTTAATATCAAACAGCTCTTCGATAGGGTTTTTTTCCAGCGAACAGATATGGTCTATTCCCGATGAGATTTTCTCATACAGGAAAAAAGTAGCCGCTTTTACTAATTCCAGCTTGGTGGCATAATGTTCGTAAATGGTTTTTTTTGAAATCCCCATCTCAGCAGCTATGTCATCCATCGTAACACTTTTGAAGCCCAGTCGTAAAAACATGTCGGATGATTTCTCTAAAATTTCGTTTTTCATTCTTAAAAATTTCGGCAAATGTATAACGGAAACTTTTAATACTAAAAAAGTTTCCAAAGTTTTTACGATTATTTAACATTTTTTTTGGCTTTGATTGCGCTGATATTTGAACTATTTTAGCCGAAAATATCATCCATGCATTCAGTAAGTTATTATCAGACGCTTATTTCGGAATACTTTTCTACAATTTCTTTAGAGAAAGAACCTAAAAATTTATACGATCCCATTGTTTATATTTTGTCCTTAGGAGGAAAACGGATGCGTCCGGTTCTGACATTAATGGCGGCAGAAGTTTTTAACGCCGATGCTGAAAAAGCAGTTGCTGCAGCCACAGCGGTTGAGTTGTTTCATAACTTTTCGCTGATTCATGACGATATTATGGATGATGCGCCTTTGCGCCGCGGGAATGAAACGGTTCATGAAAAATGGGATGTGAATACCGGAATCCTGTCGGGCGATGCGATGCTGATATTGGCCTACCAGTATTTTGAGAATTATGAACCTGCGATCTTTTTAGCTTTGGCAAAACTGTTTAGTAAAACAGCGCTGGAAGTTTGTGAAGGACAGCAATGGGATGTGGATTTTGAACAACGTGACGATGTAACCATTCCGCAGTACCTGAAAATGATCGAGTACAAAACAGCGGTTCTGGTTGGGGCTGCCATGAAAATGGGGGCAATTGTAGCCGAAACCACAACGGAGAATGCCGATTTGATTTATGATTTCGGACTGAATTTGGGAATAGCCTTCCAGCTTCAGGATGATTATCTGGATGCTTTTGGCGATCCGCTGACTTTTGGAAAACAGGTTGGTGGTGATATCATTGAAAATAAGAAGACTTATTTGTATCTGAAAGCGTTAGCGTTTGCTAATCCGGAAGCCAAAGCCCAGTTACTGCATCTGTTCTCGATTCAGCCAACGGATAATAAAGAGAAAATTGATTCCGTAAAAAGAATATTCGAAGAAACCGGCGCGAGCCAGGCGACTCAGAAAGCGATTGAAGAGTATACGCTGAAAGCTTTTGAAACGCTGGATAAAATGAATATTGAAGCGGATAAAAAAGAAGAGCTGAAAACTTTTGGCGAGAACCTGATGAAAAGAAAGGTATAGCTTTTATATAAAACCCAATACCATGTTTGTAGCACCACAAAATACCGATTTATTGCTCTCGGAAGCGCAAAAGGAAGATTTGTATCTGAAACTGATCGAACAGATCAATAAGGATTTTACGCTTGCTAATGAAAGTGTGGACTTTCCGGTGGCTATAACGCCGATCGATTTAAAGCTGCAGCTGCATGAAAAAATATACCGCCTGATTCAGTTTAAATTTGCCGAATATTTAAACCTGCTGTACATCATTGACGTGCCGGAAGACCAGATTAAAAAATTAGATGGTTCCGACCTGGTTGACCTTTCGGAACAGGTTGCTTTTTTGATTTTAAAGCGGGAATGGCAAAAGGTATGGTTTAGAAATAAATTCTAACAAAAGGCATAAAAGCCTCGTGGTACACATTGTCTCTTTCTTTGAATAAAACATTATAACGCACCCCGACGGTTACCCCGTTAAAGTTGTATCCCGCACCCAAAAATAAGGCTGTATTCCAGAAATTATCTTCAATTTCCGGTGTAAACTGCGTGTAGGTATTGTTTACGCGAAGTTGTTCAATTTCAGCCGATAACTGTACTTCGGGAATAGGGTTAAAAAGCCCTATAATACTGGCTCCGTAAATGTAGGAATCATAGAAATTTTTCTGCTTAACATAGCTGCCCTGTAAGCCAAGACCTATTGAAAAGTAAGGGTTTACGTCATAAATTGCACTTGGTGCAACCATGACATTGGTGAAATTATTCCCGAAATTAAGTCCTAAGCCGCCACCAAAGCGTACGCTGCTCCAAAATTCATTTTTTTGAGTGATTTGCAAGCGTTCTTGCGCTTTTATTGAAGAACTCGTCATTAAAAAAAATACACAACTCAAAAAGATTGTTAAAAAACTACGGATGCTTGATTTCATAATCATTTTTAGGAATATTTTATGATATAAAAGTATGAAAAACATTGAAAGATTATTACAATTATCGTACTTTTGCGAAAAATTTTCTAACAAAAAAGGTCTTTAGACAAAGTTATGGATAGGTTTTCCTTTTTAAACGCGGCACACACTGCATTTTTTGCAGACTTATACGATCAATATTTACAAAATCCTGATAGCATTGAACCAAGCTGGAGGAGTTTCTTCCAGGGGTTTGACTTCGCAAGCGAATATAACGAAGGTCCGGTAGAACAATTAACAGCAATGGCTGGTGGTCAGACAGACTGTTCTGCGGTTTCCGATAAACTACAAAAAGAATTTAACGTTCTGAAATTAATAGAAGGTTACAGAACAAGAGGACATTTATTTACCAAAACGAACCCGGTTCGTGACCGAAGAATTTTCAGCCCTTCTTTAGCGATTGAAAACTTCGGATTGACTTCTGCCGATTTGAATACGGTTTTTGATGCTGCGAGAGTAGTAAACTTAAATCCGTGCTCGCTTCAGGAAATTCTGAATCATCTTAATAAAGTATACTGCGAATCGATTGGAGTAGAGTATATGTACATCAGAGATCCTAAAGTGATTGAGTGGATTCAGAAGCGTTTGGATATCAATGATAACCTTCCTGATTTTAATGCAGACCAGAAAAAACGTATCCTTAAAAAACTGAATGAAGCGGTTTCTTTTGAAAACTTCCTTCATACAAAATATGTAGGGCAAAAACGTTTCTCGTTAGAAGGATGTGAATCGGCAATTCCGGCTTTGGATGCGTTAATTGAAACGGCAGCCGAAAAAGGAGTTGAGCAGTTCGTAATGGGAATGGCACACAGAGGACGTTTGAATGTATTGGCTAATGTTTTTGGAAAAGCGACTCAGGACATTTTCTCAGAATTTGACGGAAAAGACTATGATGATGACGCGTTGTTTGACGGTGACGTTAAATACCACCTTGGTTTAACCGCAACCCGTACCACACAGACCGGTAAAAATATTAATATCAACTTAGCGCCAAATCCATCTCACTTAGAGACTGTTGGTGCTGTGATTGAAGGAATCGCAAGAGCAAAACAAGACCGTTATTTCCCGGACAATACCTCTAAAGTATTGCCAATCGCCGTTCACGGTGATGCAGCTGTTGCCGGACAGGGTATTGTTTATGAAATTGTTCAGATGGCTAATCTGGATGGTTACAAAACAAACGGAACGATCCATTTGGTGATCAACAACCAGGTTGGATTTACAACAAACTATTTAGACGCCCGTTCGTCTACTTATTGTACCGATATCGCTAAGGTAACCTTATCACCGGTATTACACGTAAATGCAGATGATGCAGAGGCTGTAGTGCATGCCATGTTGTTTGCATTGGATTACCGTATGGAATTCGGATCGGATGTTTTCATCGATTTATTAGGATATAGAAAATATGGGCACAACGAAGGTGATGAGCCTCGTTTTACACAGCCACAGTTATATAAAATAATTTCCAAGCATAAAAATGCAAGAGATATTTATGCTGAAAAACTGAAATCGGAAAACGTAATTGACGGCAATTATGTATCCGGATTGGAGGCAGAATACAAAGCAGGCTTAGAGGAAAATTTAGAAGCTTCCCGTAAAAAAGACCTTACGGTGATTACTCCTTTCATGCAGGATGAATGGAAAGGATTCGAGCAGGTTAGTGACGAAGGAATGTTGCAGCAATTTGATACGAAAGTTGATAAATCGGTGCTAACGGATGTTGCTAAAGTAGTAACGGAACTTCCGGCAGATAAAAAATTCATCAGCAAAATCCAGAAGCTGATTAACGACAGAAAAACGATGTTTTTCGAAACGGACAAGCTGGATTGGGCTATGGGAGAAATGCTGGCTTACGGTTCGTTACTGACAGAAGGATATGATGTTCGTATTTCCGGACAGGATGTAGAAAGAGGTACGTTCTCACACCGTCATGCGGTAGTGAAAGTAGAAGATTCGGAAGAAGAAGTAGTATTATTAAACCAGTTAAAAAATCAAAAAGGAAAATTCTATATCTATAACTCTTTGTTATCGGAATATGGCGTGGTAGGTTTTGATTACGGATATGCATTGGCAAGTCCGAACACACTGACAATCTGGGAAGCACAGTTCGGGGATTTCTCTAACGGAGCGCAGATCATGATTGACCAGTACATCTCGGCAGCAGAAGACAAATGGAACAATCAGAACGGTTTGGTAATGTTATTGCCTCACGGTTATGAGAACCAGGGAGCGGAGCACTCTTCGGCACGTATGGAGCGTTATTTACAATTGTGTGCCAAACACAATATGTATGTGGCCGACTGTACAACGCCGGCAAACTTCTTCCACCTGTTGCGAAGACAGATGATCACAAAATTCAGAAAACCATTAATTGTATTCACACCAAAAAGTTTACTGCGTCACCCGTTAGCGGTATCTTCTATTGAAGAATTTGCAAACGGAAGCTTCCAGGAGGTTATTGACGATGCTTCGGTAAATCCTAATGACGTAAAATCATTGGTATTCTGTACCGGTAAATTCTACTATGATTTATTGGCAGAAAGAGAAGCGCAGGGCAGAACAGATGTGGCTCTTGTAAGAATAGAACAGTTGTTCCCGTTACCGGTAGCGCAAATCAAAGCGGTTATTGCAAAATACCCGAATGCAGACGATTATGTTTGGGCTCAGGAAGAACCTAAAAACATGGGTGCTTACGGTTATATGCTGATGAATTTTGACGAAGTTAAATTCCGTTTGGCATCGCCAAAAGCGTATAGTGCACCGGCAGCCGGAAGTTATACCCGTTCTAAAAAACGTCATGCAAATGCAATTGCAATGGTTTTTGACAAGAATTTATTCAATTAATACGTATTTTTGATACTCATATAAAAATAACAACACCTTATAAAATTATATACCGATGATTTTAGAAATGAAAGTCCCTTCACCGGGGGAATCGATCACAGAAGTTGAAATCGCAACGTGGTTGGTAAAAGACGGAGATTATGTAGAAAAAGATCAGGCTATTGCAGAGGTTGATTCGGATAAAGCAACCTTAGAGTTACCAGCGGAAGCAAGTGGTATTATTACCCTTAAGGCGGAAGAAGGTGATGCAGTTGCAGTTGGTCAGGTAGTTTGTTTAATCGATACGGGAGCAGCAAAACCGGAAGGTGGCGCAGCAGCACCGGTAAAAGAAGAAAAAGCAGCTGAGGCTCCAAAAGCGGAAGCTCCAAAAGCAGCTCCGGCTCCGGCAGCAACTACGTATGCTACAGGAACTCCTTCACCGGCAGCAAGAAAAATCTTAGACGAGAAAAACATTCAGCCTACAGAAATTGTTGGTACTGGAAAAGGTGGAAGAATTACTAAAGATGATGCTGTAAATGCAGTACCGTCTATGGGAACGCCTACAGGTGGATCCAGAGGTTCTGAAAGAACAAAATTATCCATGTTGCGTCGTAAAGTGGCAGAGCGTTTGGTTTCTGCTAAAAATGAGACCGCAATGTTAACTACATTCAATGAAGTTGACATGAGCGCTATTTATGCTTTACGCGAAGAATATAAAGAAGCTTTTAAAGCAAAACACGGTTTAGGTTTGGGCTTTATGTCTTTCTTTACAAAAGCAGTTACAAGAGCATTACAATTATATCCTGATGTAAATTCAATGATTGACGGTCAGGAGAAAATTTCATACGATTTCTGTGATATTTCTGTAGCGGTTTCCGGTCCTAAAGGATTAATGGTACCGGTTGTTCGCAGTGCAGAATTATTAACGTTCCGTGGTGTTGAAGCAGAAATCAAACGTTTGGCTATCAGAGCACGTGACGGACAAATTACAGTTGATGAAATGACTGGCGGAACATTTACTATTTCTAATGGTGGTGTTTTCGGAAGTATGTTGTCTACACCAATCATCAACCCTCCGCAATCCGGTATTTTAGGAATGCACAATGTAGTAGAGCGTGCGATCGTTAAAAACGGTCAGATTGTTATCGCTCCGGTTATGTTTGTAGCATTATCTTATGATCATAGAATTATTGACGGTCGTGAATCTGTAGGATTCTTAGTGGCTGTAAAAGAAGCGTTGGAAAACCCAATGGAAATCTTAATGGATAATAATCCTAAAAAAGCTTTAGAGCTTTAATCTAAGATAGACACAATAAAAAAACCACGCTTTTAGCGTGGTTTTTTTATGCTTTGTAAATCAGGATGTCACGGCATCCCGGATGTGATTTTTATACCAACTTTAAAAAGAAAATTAACAAACGCAGTCAAAAAAAATTATTTTTGTGCTGTAATTATTAAGAAAAAATTAATGAAACAAAATAAAAAGTCGGCCGCTATTGGTTTTATTTTTATTACCATGCTTATCGACATTACGGGATGGGGAATTATAATTCCGGTTATCCCAAAGCTGATAGAGGAGCTTATTCACGGCGATATCAGTGTGGCTTCCAAATATGGAGGCTGGCTGACTTTTTCGTATGCCATAACCCAGTTTATTTTTGCGCCGCTCATTGGAAACCTCAGTGATAAATACGGAAGACGGCCAATTATCCTGTTGTCGCTTCTGGGGTTTGCACTGGATTACCTTTTGCTGTCCTTTGCGCCCACCATTACCTGGCTGTTTATCGGGCGTATTTTGGCCGGTGTAACCGGAGCCAGTATTACGACAGCTTCGGCCTATATAGCCGACATCAGTACCAGTGAAGACAGGGCAAAAAACTTTGGAATGATTGGTGCTGCATTCGGATTGGGATTTATTATCGGGCCGGTTATCGGTGGTGTTTTGGGGCAATACGGTTCCCGTATCCCTTTTTATGCCGCAGCGGTTTTATGTGCCGTTAACTTCCTGTACGGACTGTTTGTATTGCCGGAATCCTTATCGAAAGAAAACCGCAGGGAATTCGACTGGAAACGGGCTAATCCGATCGGGGCAATTATGAACCTGAAAAAATATCCGGCTTTACTGGGACTCATCGTTTCGATGGTGATCCTGTATGTCGCTGCCCATGCCGTACACAGTAACTGGAGTTTCTTTACCATGTACCGGTTTGACTGGGATGAACGAATGGTTGGTATTTCTTTAGGTGTGATTGGTTTGCTGGTTGGTATCGTTCAGGGCGGACTGATTCGCTGGATCAATCCGAAATTAGGAAACGAAAAGAGTATTTATTTCGGAATGGTCTTGTATACCTTGGGGATGTTTTTGTTTGCCTTTGCTTTTGAAGGCTGGATGATGTTCCTGTTCCTGGTTCCGTATTGTTTGGGTGGTATCGCAGGACCGGCTTTACAATCGGTTATAACGAGCCATGTTCCGGCTACAGAACAGGGAGAATTACAGGGAACCTTGACGAGTTTAACGAGTGCAACTGCGATTGTGGGCCCGCCGTTAATGACCAATACGTTCTATTATTTTACACATGATGAAGCGCCGTTCCAGTTTGCGGGAGCACCATTTGTTTTAGGTGGTGTTTTGATGCTTATCAGTACAATCATTGCCTATATGGTTTTTAAGAAAGGCCAGTTGTAATATTTAAAAACCCCGTACATTTTTACGGGGTTTTTTATTAGACTTCCATTTTTTTCATCATGTCCTGTGAGACTTCTGTATTAAGGTTGTTGTAGTCCGGATTATAGTTGTCCCAAATGCGCCAGCTATCTCCCCGTTTTTTTATAAAATAGGTCTGACGGTTAATTTTATTGTAAACGTTGACAATCTCTCCCTGGTGGTTTCTCCATTCGAGGTTCCAGAATTCTTTTGCAGAAATAACAACAAGGGTGTCGTCAATACTGGTGATCCGGAAATCATAAATTTCAAAATTAGAACGGTTGTTTTCGTTGTTCAGCTGTAAGTCCAGTTTGGAGTACTTCTCCAATAAATCCGTGACGCGTTTTGTTAAGGGGCCATCTTCAAAGATGGAATCGGAAAGACCGCTTAAATCGACCTGAGGGAGTTTTAAAAGACAGTTAAATTCATCCTGGCAAAACTGATAAATCAGGTTTTCAAAATAACTGCTGAGCACATCTTTGGTTCTGTGTTCCTCAGCTACAGCAGTATTGTTCTCGCAGGATTGGTTTAAAATAAAACTGTTCAGAGAGGGAAACCCGATAAAAATAGCGAGTTTGTCTAAGGTTTTTAAAAAGCGTAAGTCGGTGTTTTCCTTGTTGGAATAATCATTAGTGAAAATCCGCTGTAAGGTCGTGCTGGAGATAGTTGTTCCTAATTCATTTTTTTTGACACCCTGCAGGTGTTCCGATTTGGATAGTTTGTGTGCAATAATTTCAGCCAATATAAGGTATTGGGCTCTTTTCCATGTTTTTACACTCGACAAGGTACTGTTAAGAACGGAAGGATGGGTTTGAATGCCTTTTTTTAGTTGTTCAATAATCAGTTTCATTTTTTAGTTAGTTAAGATTGGGTTAGATTTTTAGTTCTTTTTACATAGTGTCATTAAATTGAGTTAAACATGAGGGTTAGTTACGCATAAGTTAGTGTTAAAGTTTTACAAATTTTAACAATATTTTTGGATTAATAAAAATATTTAACATAAATAAATTATTAAAAACTGTTTTTTAATTCTTTTTCAAGAAAGTTGTTTTTTAGGGGATGGATGGGGAAGTAATGAGCAAAAGGCGAAAAGCAAAAAGCAAAGGGTAAAGGGTAAAGGGCAAAGATAATTTTTGCGTTAAAATCCGGTTTGCTGCTGCCGGATCTTTTATTGATAAAATCCGGACCTGTTGTCTTCGGGTTAAATGGGGTAGACCTTAAACGCTATCTATAAAAAAAACCAGCCAGGAAATCCTGACTGGTCATGTGTTTTGGAGAATTTATCGTTGTTAATTTTTGATGATCTTAAACGTTTTTTCCTGATCAGCGGCTTTTACTTTTATAAGATAAATACCTTTTGACAGGCTGGAAAAATCCATTTCATATTGGTTTGTATTCAGGGATTTATTTACAATAAGCTGCCCCAGTAAATTGGTAACAGTAATGTTACTGAAATTCTCCTGGTTTGAAACAGTTAACGTATTGGCTACCGGATTCGGATAGTAAGCCAGTTTTTTAAAGGTGAAATCTTCGCTGTTTAAAGCAGTGGAGACTGTTACCGCTAAACGGTCCGGGCTTTCAATACCGTTAATGGTTTGTGAAGCATAATAGGTAGTATTGTTTACTAAAACGGTTGATAGCGGTAATGTAGGCTCGGTTGTTAACCCGTGAGCAGCCGGATTTGCATACCATTGGATGTTTTGCCCGTTAACGGTAAGATGGGCTAATGTCTGTCCCGGTGTGAATGTCTGTGTCGGTTGTCCTAATGGAGCCGATGGTGTGGTCACGGTCACGGTTAAATATAGTGGGCCACAGCTGGAATGCGAAGGGATAATGGCTATGGAATGCGTTCCTAAAGCAACATTGGTAAAGATGTTACTGTTTTGTGCCGGCTCATTATCAATTTGAAATTGGAAATCACCCTGGCCGCTAACATTTATGGTTACCGTTTGGTTGGTAATCGCAGCAGTAGCGGTAGGAGCATTTGTTAAGCTAAGTACAATTTCGGAAGGCATTGAGGTACATCCATTAACAATATCGGTGGCTGTTACACTGTATACACCTTCTTGTGTAGCATTAAAAGTTGCGCCGGCAGCACCGGAAATAGGAGTGCCGTTCAGGGACCATACAAAAGAATGCAGGGTGCCGGACAGACCGGTTGAAATGGTATAAGGCGTTGTTGTACTGGTATTGGCATCAAAACAAATGAAACCTGTTCCTGGTAAACTTACAACAGGTGAAGCATTAACGGTCAGGTTAAAGCTAATAACGCGATGACAGCCGGTTGCGGTATCGCTAACCCGTACAAAAATTACTTGTGAAAAAGGAGTTGTGTTGGTGTAGCTTTGAGGTGTGGCTATCGGATTGGCGCTGTTACTAGCATCCTGCATGGTTGTATAATAGTCTACAGTATGTGTAGCCGGATTTAAGCCGTCTAATACAACCGGGGTTTGTGCCGTTAAATTAAAAAGGGCAAAACCGCTATTATTCATGCCGCATATTAATAAATTAGGCAGGCCATTGGCAGGTAGAGACATTATGGTATTGAAATTTACCGGAGCAGACCAGTTGCTGTTTGTTGTTGGAGTGCAAATGGCTCTCACATATACATCATAGGAAGTACAAGGCGATAGCATCGTAACGGTATAAGGACTGGTTACCGATACTATTCCGGGAGTGCCAGGTTGTGGTGCAGGAGTACCAAGTGGCAAAATAATAACTTCCCACTGCGTTTCATTGTTGGAAGATGTCCAGCTAATGTTGGCGGTAGTCGCTGTAACATTGGTCACGGCAATATTTGCCGGAACGTTACAAGCCTGTCCAAACGAAGCGAAAGAGATCAGTAGGATAAGTAGTGATGTGATAAAGTAGTTTTTTTTCATGTGCTTTGGCTTTCAGTGATTTGAGTCTCAAAGCTAATGAAAAATGCACAAATAGCGAGGATTATTTTTTTAAATATAAATAATGGTTGTAGTAGTCAATGATTCCTTTGCCTTTTAGTAGTATATCTGCCCCGATTATTCCGTGTACCGGTTTTGCTTTGTATTGTTGTAAGGCCAGATTGACATGGCTCATGTCAAAAATGACCAGTGCAAAATCACTGGTTTTCCATCGGGAAAGCTGCAGCAGGTTATCCGTTGCCATTTTAGTCTGCATTCCTGTGGCGCCGGCTCCGGCAGCCATGGTGGGCGAATCCTGTGCGGCCAGTTTAAAAAGGTCGATGCTTTCAAAGCCAATACAGCTATTGGATGCTCCGGTGTCTAAAATAAAACTGCCGGGAACGCCGTTGATTTTGGCTTTTATCAGTAAATGCTGTGTTTTTGATACTTTAAAAGGAATTTTAAGATAGCCTTTATCTTTTAAGATCTCATGCAAGTTTTCCATAACTCAAAAATAGTTTAAAAAACGAACAACTTTGTACCTTTGCACTTTTAAAAGAAAAGATTATAATGACTTTAACAGATACGCATACCCATTTATATTCGGAAGAATTTGACCAGGACAGAACCGAAATGATAACCCGGGCAATTGCTGCCGGTGTTACACGCTTTTTTGTGCCTTCCATAGATTCTGAGTATACTCAGAAAATGTACGACCTGGAAAAAGAATTTCCGGAAAATATTTATTTGATGATGGGACTTCATCCGTGTTATGTAAAAGAAAATTACGAACAGGAGCTGGCACATGTTGAAGCGGAGCTTAAAAAGCGAAAATTTCTGGCTATCGGAGAAATCGGGATTGACCTGTACTGGGATAAAACAACTTTGGCGATTCAGCAAACAGCGTTCCGCCGGCAGATACAATTGGCGAAACAATATAAATTGCCTATTAACATTCATTGCAGAGAAGCCTTTGATGAGATTTTTGAAGTGCTGGAAACGGAAAAATCAGCCGATTTATTCGGGATTTTCCATTGCTTCAGCGGAACCTACGAACAGGCATTACAGGCAATATCCTATAATATGAAGCTGGGAATAGGAGGCGTGGTGACTTTTAAAAACGGAAAAATCGACCAGTTTTTAAATCAGATTGATATCAAACATGTTGTATTGGAAACAGATTCTCCATATCTGGCTCCGGTTCCTTACAGGGGGAAAAGAAATGAAAGCAGTTATACGAAATTAGTAGCCGAAAAGCTTGCGCTAATTTATGAGCTCCCTGTAGAAGAAGTTGCCCGGATAACAACGGAAAATTCTAAAGCAATTTTTGGTATTTAACAAAGAAATTCCGTTCAATTAATAAAATTTTCGTTCATTTGTGGATTGCTAAATAAAATAACTAATGTCAAAATTTGATCATATACGCCAGTTTTATGATTCTGAAGTAAATGAAGCTCTAAAAAGCATCATGCATCACCCCATGATGAAGGCCCTGATGAGCTTTACGTTTCCCGATACAGATGATGCGGTATGGATGGAACAATTGGAAAGAACACACTCCATCAGAGATTTTCAGGTGAATTTTATTTATCAGTCAGTTCAAAGAGTTCTGGAAAAAAGTTCAGACGGGTTAACGGCTTCCGGATTTGAAAAACTGGAACCGAATACGGCTTACCTTTTTATATCGAACCATCGCGATATCATTTTAGATACTTCCCTTTTAAATGTCAGCCTGTTTGACCATGGGCAGATTATGACGGCTTCTGCTATTGGTGATAATTTAGTGCAGAAATCGTTTTTGCTGACCTTGTCAAAACTCAACCGAAACTTTTTGGTACAAAGAGGATTGCCGCCAAGAGAATTGCTGCAAAGCTCAAAACTGATGTCGGAATTCATGTATCATTTACTGACAAAAGAAAACCGGTCTGTCTGGATTGCACAAAGAGAAGGAAGAACAAAAGACGGTAATGACGCCACCAATCCGGGTGTGCTGAAAATGCTGGCGATGGCCTGCGAAGGAAAGAACGTTATCGAATTCTTTAAAAAAATAAAAATCGTTCCGGTTTCAATTTCATACGAATACGATCCTACAGATGCTTTGAAAATGCCGCAACTGATGGCTGAAGCAAATGATGAAGTGTACATCAAGGAGAAGAATGAAGATTTTATTACGCTGATCAGCGGTATTATCGGGCAAAAGAAAAGAATACACATTCATGTGGGCGATGTGCTGGATAAGGAACTGGATAAGATCGGAGCGGAGTTTGATAATTCCAATAAGCAGATTCAGGCTTTGGCGCAGGTTATAGACGATTCGATACTTTCAACTTACCGCCTGTGGCCGACCAATTATATCGCATACGATTTACTGCATAAAACCGATCGTTTTTCGGAACGTTATACGCAGAAAGAAAAACAGCTTTTTGAAAGACGACTGGAAATGAAACTGGGTGGAGAAGTAAAAACGCTGCGCGACGGATTCCTGGCCATGTATGCCAATCCGGTAATCAATAAAATGAAATACGAAAATGTCTAACAGACCCAACATTCTGTTAATATACACCGGTGGAACAATCGGTATGGTGAAAGATTCCGAAACAGGAGTATTGAAAGCATTTAATTTTGATGAATTGCTGCTTCGTATTCCGGAACTGAAACTGCTGGATTGTGATATCGAAACATTTTCTTTTAAAGAGCCCATCGATTCTTCGAATATGAATCCGAAAAAATGGGTGGCGATGGCGAATGCCATTGAAAACAATTATGACAGGTTTGACGGATTTGTGGTATTACACGGTTCGGATACCATGTCATATTCTGCTTCTGCCTTGAGCTTTATGCTCGAAAACCTGAGCAAACCGGTCGTGTTTACAGGTTCCCAGCTGCCAATAGGTGATTTAAGGACCGATGCCAAGGAAAACCTGATTACGGCCATACAAATTGCGACACTTCAAAATAAAAATAAACCGCTTATAACGGAAGTATGCCTGTATTTTGAATACAAGCTGTACCGGGGCAACCGGACGACTAAAATAAGTGCGGAACACTTTAATGCTTTTACATCGCCCAATTATCCTGCTATTGCGGAATCGGGTGTGCATTTAAAAGTGAGTGAGGAACTGCTGTTAAAGAGAAACGGAAACAAACAACTGAAAGTAAACAAGGATTTTGACGATCATGTGGTGATTGTTAAAATGTTTCCGGGAATCAATGAAAGTGTTTTACATGCCGTTTTGAATATTCCGAATCTGAAAGGAGTTATACTGGAAACATACGGTTCCGGTAATGCGCCAACGGAGGAATGGTTTATTGCAATACTGGAAAAAGCCGTAAAAAACGGACTGCACATTATTAATGTGACACAATGTTCCGGAGGAAGTGTGAATATGGACAAATATGAAACCGGATTAGAGCTTAAAAAAATAGGCGTTATTTCGGGTCGGGATATCACGACAGAGGCTGCAATTGCTAAGCTGATGTACCTTTTGGGGCAAAAAGTTTCCCCCGCAGTTTTTAAAACTATATACGAAACATCAATACGTGGAGAAATGACATAATATTTTTGTAAAAAGCATTGATAAAACAAAATAAAAGTCGTTAATTCGCAATCTGAAATTAGAGAGGTGGCCGAGTGGTCGAAGGCGCACGCCTGGAAAGTGTGTATACTCCAAAAGAGTATCGAGGGTTCGAATCCCTTCCTCTCTGCTTAATGGTATAAACCGCAGTAAATCAATGATTTACTGCGGTTTTTTTATGATTTAAATTCTCTCGAACCTATATAGTCAAATAATGACAAATGATTGACTGATAGTAAATTAAATATTCTGCTCTTTATTGCTTTTATAAATTTAAATTTTATTTCAATTATCAATGCATACATAAATTTCCTATCCGCTAAATGGTCAGGTACTTTCTTTATTTATTTTAGATGATGTTTACATGAAACACTCATCAAATAGTTAAATGATTATCGAGTAACTCAGTTTGCTAATTGGTAATAGATTCCGATAGTCAGGTTTATGGTAAAATGTATTTAAAGTTTGCCTTTCTCTTCTAAAATAAAACTTTATAAGCATTGTAAATGCGTTCTTTTTGGTATTTAATAATTCTTTTATTTTAAAAAATAGTATATTTACATACTAAAAAAATGATTTATGAACTATCAACTTATTAAGGACGTTATTCAACTTGTAGAGAAATTTGAAAGGGACAATAACAGTGATGGTTATCCAAAAGATATAAAAGGCTTTAAAAAATGGGTTTCTGATAATGAAAAGGAGACGAACTCTGATTTAAAAGAACCTGATTGGGAGGGTAAAATAGATGGCAGAAGTCCAGAGAGTGTAATCAGTACTTTATTGGTACACATGAATCGATATGCTAAAGCCTACTCTAAATCTGCTATTCACGGTTCTGAGTTTTCGACACAAGAAGATTTCGTTTACCTAATTAATTTAAAAGCTTTTGGTGCAATGACAAAGATGGAGCTTGTTAAAAAAAATATACAGGATAAACCAACAGGGATGCAAATCATTAACCGTTTGATCAAAAATGGCTGGGTAATACAGAGTGATTCAGAAACGGACAGAAGAAGTAAAGTAATTAAGATCACTTCCAGAGGTTTGGAATCATTAAGCGAACAAATGGGAAAAATACGCCTTGCAACTCAAATTGTTTCAGGTGATTTGTCTTATCCTGAAAAAATGCAGCTGATAAGGTTATTAAATAAACTGGATGATTTTCACCACCCGATTTTTTCCCAACATATAGACAGTCATGAGCTTTTGCAAAAAGTGAATGATCACTTTTTATTCACTAAAAAGACAAGTATATGAAAAAGAAAATCGCAATAATTGGTTCAGGTATTTCTGGTTTATCTGCTGCGTCGTACTGTGCTCAGGCAGGTAACGAGGTTCACGTTTTTGAAAAACAGGATCAACCCGGTGGAAGAGCCAGGCAGTTTCAAACAGATAATGGTTATACCTTTGATATGGGGCCAAGCTGGTATTGGATGCCTGATATTATTGAATCGTTCTTTAATAATTTCGGTTATCATGCTACAGACTTTTACAATCTTGTTGCCCTAAACCCACAGTTTGAAATAATCTTCCAAGATGGTAAGATTACAGTTCCGGAATCCTATGATGATCTTAAAGTTTTATTTGAAGATATTGAAAAGGGAGCAGGTGAGAAGTTGGATCTTTTTATGAAATCTGCTAAATATAAATATGATATCGGAATGAAAGAATTTGTAAATAAGCCCTGTCACAGTTGGCTGGAATTCTTATCTCCAAAGATTGCTGGTAGTACTTTAAAACTAAATCTGCTCACCAATTTTAGAAGTTATGTGGGGAAATATTTTTCCAATCATAAATTAAGAGCGCTTATGGAGTTCCCTGTTATATTTCTCGGGGCCTCGCCAACCAAAATTCCGGCCTTGTATAGCCTGATGAATTATGGAGGCTATGCTCTGGGAACCTGGTATCCGATGGGCGGTTTCTATCAATTGGTTCTCGCCATGCAAAAAGTAGCAGCAGAACAAGGCGCCTATTTTCATTTCAATCAAAATATTGATCAGATTATTGTTGAACAAGGTCAGGTCAAAGGATTAATTGTTAACGGAGAATTCCTGGTATTTGATTCGATAATAGCATCTTGTGATTATCATCATACAGAGACATTACTGGAACCCAACATGCGTAATTATGATGAAAAATACTGGGCTAGCCGTACTTTTGCTCCTTCCTGTCTGATTTATTATTTGGGTTTTAACGAACGGATTCCCAATTTAAAACATCATACCTTATTTTTCGAAAACGATCTGGACGAACATGTTGCCAACATTTACAACACCAAAAAATGGCCGGAAAAACCATTATTCTATGCCTGTTGTCCATCAAAAACCGATCCATCGGTCGCCCCGGAAGGGTGTGAAAACCTTTTTTTATTAATACCCCTTGCCACTGGGCTTTCCGATGCGGAATCGATGCGGGAGAAGTATTTATACGAAATGTTGGAACGTATCGAAAAACATACCGGAACGAAGAACCTGAAGTCAAAATTAGATTATAAAAAAAGTTATTGTGTCAGCGATTTTATAAACGATTACAATGCTTATGGCGGTAATGCCTACGGATTAGCCAATACGCTAAATCAAACGGCGGTACTAAAACCATCTATTAAAAACAAGCACGTAAAAAATCTGTTTTACACCGGTCAGCTAACAGTACCCGGACCGGGAGTTCCACCCTCTATTATATCAGGTAATATAGTTGCAAAAGAAGTAAACAAACTCAAAATATCCAGGTATGAAAAAGCTATTTGACGAAGTATCCTATAAGGTTAGCAAAATTGTGACCGAAAAATATAGTACAAGCTTCTCTCTAGGCATTTTGGCTTTAAAGCCCGGAATCAGACCTGCTATATATGCTATTTATGGCTATGTACGACTGGCTGATGAGATCGTTGACAGTTTCCACGATTATGACAAAGCCGCATTACTGGAGCGTTTTCGAAATGAAACCTACATGGCGTTCCAGGAAGGGATTTCACTAAACCCAATATTGCAGTCATTTCAGGAAACAGTAAACCATTATAACATCGACCAATCATTAATTGCACAGTTTCTGCATAGTATGGAAATGGACTTGCATCAGGTAGATTATAATTCCGAGCGCTATCAGGAATATATTTTAGGCTCAGCAGAAGTGGTAGGACTTATGTGTCTTCAGGTATTTGTGAATGGAGACAAGTCTTGCTTTGAAAAACTAAAACCCTATGCGATGAAATTGGGGTCCGCTTTTCAGAAAGTAAACTTTTTAAGGGATCTAAAAGACGACTATCAGATTTTGGGACGTACCTATTTCCCAAATATCCAAATGAATCTTTTTAACCCAGAGATTAAACATCAGATTGAAACTGAAATTGAATCAGAGTTTGAAGAAGCACTGATCGGGATAAAAATGCTGCCAGCTTCTTCCCGATTTGGAGTATATTTAGCTTACAAATACTACTTATCGTTGTTTACTAAAATAAAGAAAACTCCAGCTGAGAAAATAATGTCCCAACGGATTCGTATTGCCAATAGTCAAAAGTTATCCCTTGCGATGAGTAGTTATGTGCAATATAAAATAGCCGTTCTATGAAGTTATTAACGGTATTACTAATGCTTTTTACCTGTCTTGTCACAGTAGCACATAATGATCCTAATATGGATTCCATACGTGCGAATTATGTCAAAGCAGTATCGGATAAAAAGCTGTGTAAAGCCATGTTAGCACAATTACAGACTAAAAATGGAAATAGTGTTTATCTTGCTTACAGGGGGGCTTTCAGAACAATCTGGGCCAGTCATGCCATTAATCCGATAGTTAAGCTTAATGCTTTTAATAAGGGTAAAAAGGATATCGAAAATGCTGTAAAAGAAAGTCCTAATAATATTGAAATCCGTTTTATCCGATTATCTATTCAGCAAAACTGTCCTTCCTTTTTAGGATACAACAACGAAGTAGAACAAGATTTGCAATTTATTCATGCTAACAAAAATAGGATAACCTCAATACCGCTAAAAAATATGATTGCTGCAGTCGTTAAAAAAGAAATACAATGATTACCGATTTAAACAAGAGTAATAATTAAATATGTAAATACCGCTTTTTCGATGAGACACAACGAATTTTAGGTGTTTTAGCAAGTTGCATATCTGTGAAAAACTGCAATATATACTTAACCGGCATTACCGCATAGGAACAATTGTCTAATTAATCTTTCAAACCGCTATGAATTTTAGCATCGTTATTTTAACATTTATACTAATGGAAGGTGCAACCTGGATTATCCATAAATATGTGATGCATGGATTTTTATGGGTCTTGCATCGGGATCATCACGATCACACCAATAAAGGACCGCTTGAAAAAAATGATTACTTTTTTGTAATCTTTGCATTACCGGCCATTGCCTTATTATATTGGGGGTCTTTAAACAATTTTGATTACCGGTTTTTCATAGGTTTAGGTATTACCTTATATGGGATTGCTTATTTTTGGGTGCATGATATTTTTATTCACCAACGAATAAAAACATTGCAGAAAACACAAAACCCATATTTTCTGGCTATCCGAAGAGCGCATAAACAGCATCACAAACATACGGGCAGGCACGATGGAGAATGCTTCGGTTTTTTATGGGTTCCCTTAAAATATTTCAGAATGTATTTTAATACTAAACAATAATGAAACCGTATACTTATTTATTGATTAATTTGCTTACCGTAATTGTTTGCTTTATTTTTTCATTTGACAAAAGGATACAGTTCAACAAACAGTTTTCTGCCTTTTTAAAGGCCGGTATCTTGGTTGCAATACCATTTATAATATGGGATATCTTTTTCACAAAAATAGGAGTCTGGTGGTTTAATAAAGCCTATACCCTTGGTATTAGCATTTTCGGTTTGCCAATCGAAGAATGGTTGTTTTTTATATGTATTCCGTTTTCTTGCATTTTTACATTTTTCTGCCTCGACAAATTTTTTAACCTTGACCGGGCTAGGCCTTACAATAATATCATTGTATTCATCAGTGTGATTGTATGTGCCGTGTTTGCTTTATTATATACAGATAAGATTTATACTTTAGTTACTGCAATTATTACAATATTAACGTTAGTCTTTTTACATTTTATAGCTCGGGTAGATTGGATCGGAAAAGCTTCTCTGGTGTTTTCTGTATTAATGCTTGGTTTTTTTCCAGTTAATGGGGTGTTAACCGGTACAGGACTGGAATCTGCAATAGTCAATTATAATCCCGAAGAATTTTTAAATATACGATTACTTACTATTCCCATTGAAGACGCTGTTTACGGATATGCTCAATTTCTTCTTAATCTTTACTTCTTTAAGATGTTTCAAAAACGTAATTAGTGTTTTTGATATCTTATTTGCAAGTTGAAAATATAGGATACTATTGCTTATTATTATTTAGAACGATTTTATATTTTACCTGTAGTTGCTACAATTTAATCTGGCGAAACATTTTTACTGTAGTTTTGTGTTAAACCTAGCCTGATATCAAATATGAATTAACAAAAGTTATTCATGCATAATTGATTAATTGGCAAATCTGCCAGAAATAATTCTAAAAACTAGTGTGCAATGAAATTGCATAAAATATAAAAGCCTGTATTCATAAGATGTATCATTTCATTAATTTTATTCAGGGAATTCCTTTAGCACAGCCATTAAAAGTTAAGGTGCTAAGGGAGAATGATGAGTACCTGTCTATTGTTCAGGATTTGAATTTATATGCAAAAGGTGATGATTTAAATGAAACCATTGAAGAGTTAAAGGAGGATTTGAAGAATCTATATCAGGATTTATTTAATAGTGATTACATCCCTTCAGGTAATGCAATGAAACTTAAAAGTGAATTTGAAAAAATATTAAAGTAAATGGGGAAATTTATAATATTTACCGAAAAGGAAGTTAATGTTGCTATTCGAGAAAAAATTCCAACGAAAGATATACATAATAATGGCAGACATGATACTGCAAAAATCGTTATAGGGAATAAATATTATGGTACGATAAAATTGCCTGATTTAAGCGATGAAAAATTTGGAGAAAGCAGAACTAAAATAACTATTAAGCAATTGGGATTAACATCTATTCAGTATAATGAATTTGTAAAAGGTATAATGAGTAAGAAGGAATATAATAGCATCTTAAGTAGTAAGTGATTTACATATTACAAGTTTTATAAAACAAAAAAGAAGATGATACAGTATTACAAAAAACTAACAAAAAAGATACTAATCATAGTACTATTCTTTTTTTTTCCACCTCACTTATGGAACGAAAATAATTAATGTAGATCAATTGACTCAGATTTTAAGGTAACGCTTGTATCAAATATTTTTACCGGTAAATAGCTATATTTAAGCGAAACTGTAGTTTAGTCCTCTATATGGCCGGCTATGATGTTTTCACGGAACTTTGCCCAGTTTGAGTCGCCTTTCCAGTAATAGCATTCGGACATCCGGTAATCATCAAGATTTAGCTGGTGGAATTCATTTTGGGTATTTAAAACTTCAACGCCTAATTGCTGCAGTACTATATTGATATCGCCTTCTGCTGCTTTAATGGCATTCCGGTATAATTCGCCATAATATTTGTAAGAGAGATACGTAATTACATAATCCTCAAATCCTATTTCTTTGGCAAAGAGATGGACTAATTCACCGCCAAATTGTAAGTTGTCATTATCAGTGCTGTAGTCTAAATGCAGTTTACGGCTCCAGTGCAAAAGGTGGTAGTCGTCCAGAAAAACAATGGCAAAATCGTTTTCGAAAGCTACAGCCAGTCCATAATATTGAATCTTTTCGAGATTAACAGGCATTCGGCCGATTAAAGCATTGGTATCATGTCCCATTAGAGATATAGGTTTTAAATCGAAAAAACAGCCTCTATCTGGGTCCCTTTTCCAACATTCGATTTGATTTTCAGTTCTCCTCTTAAGGCAGTAATACGTTCGGTCATGTTTTTCAGTCCGATACCTTTTTTGGACGATTTCAGATCAAAGCCCTTGCCGTCATCACTAACCACCAGTTTTAGCGTATTCTCCTCAATCGGGGTGATCGTGATAAAAGCATTTTTAGCATTGGCATACTTGTTTATGTTTAAAATAGCCTCCTGGATAATGCGGTAAATGTTAATCTTGGTTGTGCTCGGAACTGTATCCCAATTGATACTTTCATCAATTTCATGATGGAAACTGGTGCTGTTGATGTTTTCCTGACTTTTGATCAGGAAGCTGAGTAATTCGGAGAAATTACGCTCTTCAAAGAAAGAGTTTTTCTTTAAATCATGGGATATCGTCCGGATCTCTTTTTCAATATTCTGAAGTTCCAGGATATACTCTTTTCTTTTTTCCGTTGCCTTTTCGTCGGCTTTATTGTTGAAAAAACCTAAATTCATACGAACACCATAAATCTTATTCATGATGTTGTCGTGCAGCTCCATTGCAATTCTCGATTTTTCTTCTTCCTTAGCCACACTTACTTTTTCCTGCTGTTCGATAAGTAAATGATAGATTTCTTCATTGGCTTCCTGTTGCTGTTGCAGTAATTGTAACTCTTTGTTTTTCGCTTTTAAGTGGCGGATGATCCCCAGGGCTGTTACCAGGAAAATAAAAAAGGCAGCACCAATCAGGATATAAAGATTTCGTTTTGTCAATACCTGGTTTTCTTCTTCCAGTCGTTCCGTTTCGTAGGCTATCCGGGCATATTTATTTCTCGTGGCTCTTTCTTTTTTCTGTAAACTGTCGCTAACGGCTATATATACATTGGAATAGTGCAGGTTGTTTTGATTGTCAATTTGCGATAACAATTTTAAAGAACGCAGTATTTCATAGTAACTTTTGATATCGTTAGCCAGTTGGTAGCTTTCTTTAAAAATAGAAATGGATTTAGCGGTGTCTTTTTTCATCAGGTAGTATTCTCCTAACTGTATTTTACTGAACACCACAGCCGATTTTATATCAAGACTGTCCCGGATGTGCAGCGCTTCAAAGAACATATCCGGTAAATTCGAGAAGTTGCCGGTTTTCATTCGGGAATAAGCCAGGTTACTCAAAGAAGTGGCATACGAATCCGGAGATATTTTCCGCAGGTCTTTAATGGCAATTACTTTTTCAAATTGTTCGATAGCCTTATTGTGCTCACCCATTTTTTCATACAGGTAACCCATATTGTTTAAAGTGGGAGCTGAATAACTGATGATAATCCGCGGATCGGTTTCTTCCAGTTTTAGCTTTTCAAATTCTTTTAATGCCAGTTCGTGGTATTTTAATGCTTCCGAATCGTAGTTCAGTCCCTGTAAATTGATGGCAAGCATGTTGTAGCAGCCGTAAATTAACCGGTGATTTTTTGTTGGCGTTAAAAAGTGCAGGGCATTACTAACTTCAATTTCGCTTTCGGTGTAGTTTCCTTCGTTATATAAGATACCACCTTTGTACAGATACATTCTGCCAAGGTTTTCATAGTCTTTTTTCTTGCTGTAGATTTTTTCTGCCTGAAGATAGTAGTAGAAAGCACTGTCTTTTTTGGTAGGCTCATAGCAGTCACCGATATAGTAAAGCGCTTTAGCAACAGCCAGGGTATCTTTCCCTTCTACTGAAAGCCGGTGCGCGATACGGCTGATGGTTTTGGAATTGTCAAAATCATTCTGACGGTAATATTCAGAAGCAAGCTGGAAATAATAATCCCGGGTAATAGAATCGTTTTTCCTTTTAGAAATATAATTGATGATGGAATCGTAGTAGATCTTTTTCTGTTCAACTTTCAGATTGGTATTACCGGCATCTTTAAATAATGATTTTATTTTTTTGTCAGAATCATTAATGGGGAGATTTGTGTTATCTTTTTTACAGGCGAAAAAAAATAAACAGCAGAACAATAGTATGGTGTTGCGTAGTAATTTCAAATCAAAACGAGTTGCGGATTATTTACCAAATGTAAGACTTTGATGTAATAAAGTAAAAAAAAGTTGGGCAATATGGTTAGTTAAAACCGTATTGCCCAAATGTAGGTTGCTTTAGAAGTTAAATTATCTTTTTGGTGGGATAATGGTTCCTCCGCCATTGTCGTCACCTTCAAGATTTGTACTTATCGGCTCAGTGGTCGTGTTGTTTGGTAAAATTGCTGTGGAATCGTTAGGGATCACACGCATTAAGTCACTTTCTTTATTAAATTGTTGTTTTGCGCTGGTTTCTTGTGAAGCATCATATTCGTCAGTTGAACAAGAGAAGGTTAATCCGCCAACAATAATAAGTGTCAAAATAAGAAGTACTTTTTTCATAAAAAATTTTTTTAATGTTAAGATAATGGGGTCGTTACAACATTTTTTATGATGTTGTGGTATTTGTTTTGTTTGTTGATCTGAAAGATGGGATTTCTTTTCAGTATTACTAAAGATGTCATTTGTAAATTATGATCCCTCATCCTAGTAATTGTTTAAAGCTTTAAATTGTTCCGTCATTATTACAGTTACAAAATTATATAATGTTGAATCTCTTTTTGTTATCATTGACTGCGTATTTAGTGGTTGTAAGGCGGTTGTTAGTAGAATGACTGTTTTTGCGGGTGAATAGCAGATTTACTAAGAAGAGATACGCCGGATAATGGTGTCAATGTTATCTTTATAAGACCTTGAGAAAGGAATCGAAATTTCATTATTATTTAAGTAGCATTTTAATTTCCCTAAATTAATTCTGGAAACATAATTAATATTTACAATTGAACTGTTGTGCACCCGTAAAAAATAGAAAGGTAATAAACTTTCAAAATGTTTTAACGTCTTGTAGGCACTAATTTTTTGCCCTGAATTCAGGAAGATATCAGTAGTGTTATTGTCTGCTTTTAAATGCGTAATGTCTTTTAAATGTACAAACTGATAATCACCGTATGATTTCACACAAATAGTTTCAGGCTCTTTGACCGGATTTTTTTTCTGGAAACGAAGTAAGCATTTTCGAAGCTCACTTTGGCTCAGCGGTTTTAATAAATAATCCGAAACCCCTTTTTTAATAGCTTCAAACGCATGGCTCTCATCGGAAGTAATAACCACAAAATAGGGTAATTCCTCTAAAAACTCATTCAATTCCGATAAAATAGCGAAAGATAAATCAGAATCGGGCTTTTTTGAAGCAATTTCAATGAACACTAATTTCGGCTTTAACTCTAAAATCCTGTTTATGGCTTCCTCCTTGGTTTTGATGATACCAAGGCACAGGAAGTCTTCAAAATCTTCAAAAACATCTAAAATACTTTTGGCAACTTTCTCATCGTCATCAATGAGCAGAAACGGATAATGCACAGCTGAAATTTTAGTGCAAGCTATGATTTTCATACGATATAGTTTTACGGATATTCCGTACTTTTTGTTTAGATTTGTAATAGAAAATAAACGTTATGTCAAAAGAGATAAATATTCTGTTAGTTGATGACCATCCGATGACACTGGATGGCTATATTAATTTGCTTTCTGAGTTTAATACAGAAAATTTAGCGCTTAATTTTACGACAGCCCATAATTGTACCGCTGCCTATAATGCGATCATGAACTTTTTCAGATTAAAAAAGGCTATTGATTTTGCTTATCTGGATATCAGCCTGCCGGCTTATAAAGAGATGAACATGGAATCCGGTGTGGATCTGGCAATGCTGATAAGAGAGAAATTTCCCAATTGTAAAATTGCGTTGCTTACCATGCATAATGAACCGGTTTTGATCGACAAGATTATGAACAAGGTAAATCCGGAAGCTTTTATATCAAAATGTGATGTGAACTTCGAAATGTTTCCAAACGTTTTTGAAAAGATTTACAGTGGTGAAAATTTTGTGAGCCATACCATTTCCAACTCACTGAAAGAGCTGATGATGAAGAATATCAAATGGGATTCCATTGATAGCCAGATATTGCTCCTGATTTCTCAGGGTGTTAAAACGGCAGACCTTCCCAATTATATCCCGCTTTCGATGAGTGCACTGGAAAAAAGAAAAGCAAATATTAAAAGTCAGTTGCTCCGTTCCAAAGGCGGTGATAAAGAACTGATTGAAGAAGCAAAGAAAATCGGATTGATATAGGTTTTCAAAAGATTCGAAGGCAATAAACCAAAATAAAGCTAGTTTTTATTACTTTAGTACAGAAATTAAGCAAAGTATGATTAAAGTTGGCCTGCTATACCTTTTATTGATTTTTCCGGTTTGTATTTTTGCTCAGACAGAAGAAACAGAAAAAAAAGAAGAAGAGAAAAAAGTTGTTGTTGTAGACTCTTTGTATAGAGAAGATCAGTTTTATATCAGTATTGCCTATAATTTACTTCAAAACAGCCCGAGCGGTTTTTCACAAAACTCGTTTTCATTAGGGCTTAGCACCGGTTTTCTCCGGGATATTCCACTGAATAAAAAGAGAACTTTTGCCATCGCACCCGGAATAGGATATACCTTTAACAGCCTGCGCCAGAACATGAAAATCATGGAAGAGAACAATGTTGTGAACTATTCCATCAGTTCTGATTTTGACAGAAACAAGCTGGAAATGCATTATCTGGATATTCCTGTCGAAGTGCGCTGGAGAACGTCTACACCGGAAAGCCATAAATTCTGGAGAGTATATTCGGGATTCAAATTCAGCTATCTGATGTACAGCAAATCCGTTTATACCGGTAGTGACGGGAAATATAAAGTGACCAATAATTCCGATTTGAATAAAATCCAATACGGTCCTTATGTGGGGATCGGCTACAATACTTTTAATGCGTATGCTTTTTACGGCCTGAATCCGTTATTTAAATCCGGTGAAATTGAAGGAGAGAGAATTAAGATCAATGTTTTCAGCTTCCTGGTTATCTTCTACATCTTATAGCCAGTAATACCAAAGCGCGATTTGCGGTAAGGCGCCAATTACAATGCCTGCGATAATTTCTTTCATCGAATGGGCATGCATATACAACCTTGATGTGGCAACAGCACCTACAGCCATTATAAAAAAGGCAATCATGTTTACAAAACGGATGTGGTAATGCAATGAGATTCCCATGATAAAAAGGGTAAATCCGACCAATCCGATCATGTGCAGGCTGGCTTTGAAATGAAATAACAACAGCAGTAAAGCCAGTACGGAACTGATTAAGGCTCCCAGGAAAAAATAATAGAGCTCGGGTATGGACAGCATCGCAAAGGAATGCTCAATCAATACCAGAAAGAACATGGCCTGGAAAGCCAATGGTAACCGGCGTTCTTTCTTTTCAGAAAGCATAATACCGGAGCGGATTAATCCCAAAGACTTCAACAAAAAATAAGTGGAAACAGGAAGGAATACCGTTAAGATTACCACCTGAAAAAGAATCAGGTAAATTTCATGCGGATAGAAATAACTGCGCGTTACAAAAAAGTAAAATAAGGTAGCATAAACCGAAATAAACAGTGGATGAAATAAATAAGAAAATAAAGGAAAAATCTTCTTCAAATCCATTTTTGATGTATTGAGGTTAGGCAGAAACGGTTATATTTTCTTTCTCATCCGGGCTACCGGAATATCCAGCTGTTCGCGGTATTTGGCAATCGTTCTCCGGGCTATCGGGTATCCTTTTTCTTTTAAAATTTCGGCAAGCTTGTCATCCGGCAACGGTTTGCTCTTGTCTTCATCTTCAATGACATTCTGAAGGATCTTTTTAATTTCAATTGTCGAAACATCTTCTCCCTGGTCATTTTTCATGGCTTCCGAAAAGAAATCCTTGATTAGCTTGGTGCCATAAGGAGTGTCTACATATTTGCTGTTTGCCACACGGGAAACGGTAGAAATATCCAGACCGATCATGTCGGCGATATCCTTTAAGATCATCGGTCGCAACTTGGTTTCATCGCCATCAAGGAAATATTCTTCCTGATAGTGCATGATGGCATTCATGGTCACAAACAGGGTTTCATTACGCTGTTTGATGGCATCAATGAACCATTTTGCAGAATCCAGTTTTTGCTTGATAAACTGTACGGCATCTTTTTGGGAATTCGATTTTTCCCGGGACTCTTTATACGTTTGCAGCATTTCCTGATAATCTTTGGAAACGTGTAATTCAGGCGCATTTCGTCCGTTCAGGGAAAGTTCTAACTCACCTTCCACAATGCGTATTGAAAAATCGGGAACCACATGTTCGATCGCTTTGGTGTTGCCGTCGAAAGAACCGCCCGGTTTCGGGTTTAGCTTTTCGATTTCATCAATAGCTTTTCGAAGCTGTTCCTGAGTGATGTCGTATTTTTGTAATAACTTGTCGTAATGCTTTTTGGTAAAGGCATCAAACTGGTTTTCCAGAATGTCAATAGCTAGTGCGATCGCTTCTGTTGGTGTTTTGTGACGCAGCTGTAACAACAGGCATTCCTGTAAATCTCTGGCGCCAACACCGGATGGTTCCAGTTCGTGGATAATGTTCAGAATGCGTTCCACATTTTTATCATCGGTATAAATACCTTGTGTAAACGCCATATCGTCAACAATGTCCTGAATATCGCGACGGATGTAACCCATGTCGTCGATGCTGCCCACTAAGAATTCGGCAATTTCCCTTTCGCTGTCGGAAAGTATAAAAGTATTCAGCTGGTTGATTAAATCCTGATGGAAACTTACAGGTGCGGCAAAAGGCAGGCTTCTGTCTTCGTCGTCATCGCTGTAATTATTCGCCTGAAGTTTGTAGTCCGGCGTTTCATCATTGCTTAAATATTCATCGATATTGATCTCGTCAGCATCAATGCGCTCGTTATCATAATCATCATACTCGTCAAAATTATCATCGGCAAACTCATCGGCATCCATTTGTTCTTCCTTACCGGTTTCCAAAGCGGGATTCTCAACCAATTCCTCTTTAAGACGTTGTTCAAAAGCCTGTGTAGGCAATTGTATCAACTTCATCAATTGGATTTGCTGAGGCGATAGTTTTTGGGATAATTTAAGTTGTAAATGTTGTTTGAGCATTATATTGTGTATTCGGTTATTCGTTGATTTGGTTATTTGTCATTTCTGAATAACGTAATGATTGAACCTGATGAAATGTATATTCAAAAATAAAAAATTTTCAGCAAAGGTCACGTCTTCTTTAGTGATATAATCAGGATAAGAAAGCTATAATTTTCTTATCCTGATTTAAACCATAACCAAATTCACAAATTCTGGATTAGAATTCTGCGTTTTGAGGAGTTCTAGGGAAAGGAATTACGTCACGGATGTTTGTCATTCCGGTTACGAACAATACCAGTCTTTCAAAACCAAGTCCGAAACCGCTGTGAACAGCACTTCCGAAACGTCTTGTGTCAAGGTACCACCATAATTCTTTTTCATCGATTCCTAAATCGGCGATTTTTTGTTGCAATACATCCAAACGCTCTTCTCTTTGAGAACCACCTACGATTTCGCCAATTCCAGGGAAAAGGATATCCATCGCACGTACCGTTTGTCCGTCTTCATTTAAACGCATGTAGAACGCTTTTATTTTTGCAGGATAATCAAATAGGATTACCGGGCATTTAAAGTGTTTTTCAACAAGGAATCTTTCGTGCTCACTTTGCAGGTCAGCTCCCCATTCGTCAATGATATAATTGAATTTTTTGTTCTTGTTTGGTTTGGAGCTCTTTAAAATGTCAATAGCTTCGGTATAGCTAACGCGTTTAAAGTTGTTGTCCATCACGAAGTTGAGTTTTTCTAATAAACTCATTTCGCTTCTTTCCGCCTGAGGTTTTGATTTCTCTTCATCAAGCAAACGCTGCTCCAGGAATTTTAAATCGTCGCCACACTTGTCAACCGTGTATTTAATTACATATTTGATAAAGTCTTCGGCTAAATCCATGTTGTCTGCCAGATTGTTAAAGGCAACTTCAGGCTCGATCATCCAGAACTCAGCTAAGTGACGGGAAGTATTCGAGTTTTCCGCTCTGAAAGTAGGTCCGAAAGTATAAATCTGACCCAGGGCCATAGCATACGTTTCTCCTTCCAGCTGTCCGGAAACGGTTAAGTTGGTTTCTTTTCCAAAGAAATCTTCCTTATGGTTTATTTTTCCGTCTTCTGTTCGCGGGGTACCGTCAAATGGTAACGTTGTTACTCTAAACATTTCTCCGGCTCCTTCAGCATCCGAACCGGTGATGATTGGTGTATTTACATAAAAGAAACCGTTTTCCTGGAAATACTGGTGCACTGCAAATGCTAATGTCGAACGGACACGCATGATAGCTCCGAAAGCATTCGTACGGATTCTTAAGTGAGCATTCTCACGTAAAAACTCCAAAGAGTGCTTTTTAGGCTGCATCGGATATTTTTCCGGATCGGAATCGCCTAATATTTCCAATTTGGTAACCTGGATTTCTACTGTCTGTCCGGCTCCTTTGCTTTCTACCAAAGTTCCTGTAAGGCTGACAGCAGCACCGGTGGTGATTCTTTTTAAAGTCTCTTCCGGAGTATTTTCAAAATCAACAACACACTGAATATTATTTATCGTAGAACCGTCATTCAACGCGATAAACTGATTATTTCTAAATGTTCTAACCCAACCTTTTGCTTTTACTTCATGCAATGTCTTTGTACCGTTTAGTAGGTCTTTAACTTTAGTGTGCTTCATTGTAATGATTTTTATATTGATTTTTAGTGAATATAAAGTTTTTAATGCCCGCAAAGGTAATAAAAAGCATGTCAAAAAGATAGCAATAAAGCTAATTTAAAGCGGGAATTGATTCGGACTGTAAAGCGGAGTAGCGGAATGCTGTGTGGGGAAATAAAAAAATCCGCTGATTCAGCGGATTTTTTGACTTATACTTTCATGATCTCGGCTTCCTTACCGGCCAAAAGCTCATCGATTTTTTTGATAAAGATATCGGTTAGTTTCTGAACGTCTTCTTCGGCAGTTTTACAAATGTCCTCAGAAGTTCCGTCTTTTTCTAATTTCTTGATATCGGTATTGGCATCCTTACGTACGTTACGGATACTGATTTTGGCATCTTCTGCTTCCGATTTTGCCTGTTTAACAAGGTCGCGACGACGTTCTTCTGTTAATGGCGGAACACTAATGATGATGTTGTCACCATTGTTCATCGGGTTAAAACCAAGATTAGCAATCATGATTGCTTTTTCGATAGGTTGTAACATACTTTTTTCCCATGGCGTAACGGTAATCGTTCTGGCATCGGGCGTGTTAACGTTTGCAACCTGAGAAAGCGGCGTTTGAGAACCGTAGTAATCTACAAAAACACCACCAAGCATTTGTGGTGTCGCTTTTCCGGCACGAATGTTCAGGAATTCTTTCTCCAAGTGCGATAAAGAACCGTTCATGGATTCTTTTGTGCTATCTAAAATAAAATTAATTTCTTCCGTCATGATACTAATTTTTATGATTCAAAATTAAATATTTACTGTTGTTCCAACTGTTGCGCCTTCGCACACTTTTAATAAATTACCTTCTTTGTTCATATCGAAAACAATGATTGGTAATTCGTTTTCCTGACTTAAAGTGAAGGCGGTTGTGTCCATTACATTAAGTCCTTTTTTCAATACATCTTCGAAAGTGATCGAATCATATTTTACAGCCGTAGCATCTTTTTCCGGATCGGCAGTGTAAACACCGTCAACACGCGTACCTTTTAAGATTACATCGGCATTGATTTCAACACCTCTTAAAACTGCTGCCGTATCGGTTGTAAAATAAGGATTTCCGGTTCCGGCTCCGAAGATAACAATTCTTCCTTTTTCCAGGTGGCGAACAGCTCTTCTTTTGATATATGGTTCTGCAATGGCTTCAATTTTTAAAGCAGTCTGCAAACGGGTCTGCATACCGGCTTCTTCCAAAGCACCCTGTAATGCCATACCGTTAATTACGGTAGCAAGCATTCCCATATAATCTCCCTGAACACGATCCATTCCATTACTCGCTCCGGCTACACCTCTAAAAATATTTCCACCTCCAATAACAATAGCGATTTCAACACCTTTGTCATGGATTTCTTTTATTTCAGCTGCATATTCGGCTAATCTTTTAGGGTCAATTCCATATTGTCTTTCACCCATTAAAGCTTCACCGCTTAATTTTAGAAGGATTCTTTTGTATTTCATTGCAAGTTTTGTTTAGTGGTGCAAATATAGTTATTATCTGTTTTTTTAAAACTAACTCCGTAAATATTTCTTAAACAAAGCAATACTTTTGGTTAACAGGCAAATGCATACGCAGCGGAACGGGGTGTTATTTATAATTTGAGCTCCAGATAGGACTTTCTGGCAGCCTCATAGCCAATATTGAAAATAGATTCCATTCGCAGTTTGTTGGTTTCAAAAGTGCTGTAAATGGATAGTTCTTCCGGCTCGATCACCCAATCGCAGTTATTGAATTTCTGCATGTTGGAATTTGCAGAAAGCAAATCGAAAGCTCTGGTTGTTACCGCTTTTATGGAAGTAAGATCCCTGGCCTCTATTTTCTGGATAGGACTTACATACACACCGATTAAGGTGTCGCAGCGGCCTTGTAAAATATCGGTCGGAAAGTGATTCAGGATACCGCCGTCACTATAAATGCGTCCTTTTATCTCATAAGGCGACATAACACCGGGAAAAGAGGATGAGGCTAAAATGGCATCAACGATCTTGGTTTCCGGGCTGAAAATTTTCAGCTTCCCTTTTACCATATCGGTTGCAGTAATATGGGTGTGTATTTTGAGGTCGCCCAAAGTTGCGTCTTCAAAAATTGAGGTAAAATATTTTTTAAAAGATTCCGAATCAATTAAGCCGGCTTTTTTGAGTGTAAAATGTTTCCAGTGGAAAAAGTAAATGGATTTGAAGAATTCCAGAATCTGATCAGGCGATTTTCCCCAGGCATATAAAGCACCTATGATGGATCCGGCACTGGTACCGGCAATATGAACAGGGCGGATATTTTTTTCTTCTAAAAATTTAATGGCTCCGGCATGTGCTAATCCTTTTGTGCCGCCGCCGGAAAGAATTAAACCTATTGATTTTGTTTGTAAATCCATTTGTACTGTAAAAAGATAAAGTTACACTTTTTGTCCATTGGATTGTGACTTTTGTTACTTTTTAATCCTGTTTTTTGCGCTAAATTTGCACAGTATAATAAATAGAAAATGGAAAATTATATCGAAGACAGCCTGAAAAGAAGTTATACTTATCAGGAATACAGAAGCTTGGTGACAAAATTACTGAAAGAGGGGAAATCGACGGGTAATGAACAGTCTGATGATTTATTGCATTACAGTGAATTGAATGAAACCCGGATGAATCGTCTGGATAAAACAATTGCGGTGCCGCAAAACATACAGGAAGGTTTGGCGGCTATCCGTAAAAAATATATCTGGCTGGTGCTTTCGGAAGGCTGGTGCGGCGATGCGGCGCAGATCTTGCCGATCTTGCATAAAATGGATGAATCTGCAGAAAATATAACACTGCAACTTGTTTTCAGAGATGAAAATGAGGAATTGATGCAGCACTTTTTAACAAACGGAGGAAGGGCTATTCCAAAAGTGATTGTTCTGGATGCCGATACTAAAGAAATACTGGCCGATTGGGGTCCGCGGCCACAGGGAGCCAAACAATTAATACTGGATTACAAAGCAGCACACGGTGTTGTTGATGAAACGGCGAAGACGGACCTGCAAATGTGGTACCTGAAAGACAAAGGACTTTCGACACAACAGGAACTGCTTGGTGTGATGGAAGGTTTGTAATTGAAAATCGTATCTGATTTTATAAAGGCGGTATTGGGATAGCTAATGCCGTCTTTTTTGTGACCTCTTGTCTGGTATGTGGTTTAAGGCGTTACCGAATCTTCAAAGTCGGTAACCAGCATGGCATTGTCAACAGCATAATCTCCGATTTTAGTACGGCGCAAAGCGGTTAAGTGTGCACCCGACTGTAAAGCCAGACCATAATCGTAGGCAAGAGAACGGATGTAGGTCCCTTTACTGCAAACCACTCTGAAATCTACTTCCGGTAAAGCAATGCGGGTAATTTCAAATTCATGGATAACGGTTTTTCGGGCCTGGATTTCTATTTCTTCGCCTTTTCGGGCATGTTCATACAATCGTTTGCCGTCTTTTTTAATAGCGGAAAAAATGGGTGGTTTCTGGTCGATTTCACCTAAAAAGGATGCTACTGTTTTGTAGATCAGTTCTTCGGTGATGTGTCCGGTCGGGAAAACAGCATCGATTTCCGTTTCCAGATCATACGAAGGTGTTGTCGCGCCCAGGTGAAAAGTTCCGGTATATTCTTTGATCATTCCCTGTAATTCCGGGATGCGCTTTGTGAATTTACCGGTGCACACAATCAGTAAACCGGATGCCAGCGGATCTAAAGTCCCGGCATGTCCTACTTTGATTTTCTTTAATCCCAGGTGTTTCTTCAGGGACCATTTAATCTTATTCACGGCTTGAAACGACGACCATTGCAAAGGTTTGTCAATCAGTAAAACTTGTCCCGTTTGGAAATCTTCGGCTGTAATCAAAGTGTAATTATTTAATATAGGTAAAGTAAATCAGAAGAGCTGTTCCGGCAATAATACGGTAATATCCCCACGGACGGAAACCGTATTTTTTAACCACGCCGATAAAAAATTTAATAGCGATAACCGCCACAATAAAGGCAACTACATTACCGATAAGGAACAATTTGATATTGTCGCCGGATTGCAGTAAAAGTTCGTATCCTTTCAACTGGGAAACTTCATACGTTTTTAAAAACAGCGAATATACAGTAACGGCAAGCATCGTGGGAACGGCTAAAAAGAAAGAGAATTCAGCGGCAGCCTGGCGGGTTAAGCCCTGCTGCATACCACCAATAATAGAAGCGGCAGAACGGCTTGTTCCTGGCATCATTGCCAGACACTGCCAGAATCCGATAATCACGGCTCTCTTAATGGAAATATCTTCTTCTTTGTGAATCGTCGGGTTTTTGAAAAAATTGTCCACAAATAACAAAATAACACCGCCTAAGATCAATACAATCGCGATCGGAATAGGTTTTCCCAATACGGCATCGATCATGTCGTCAAAAATTTTGCCTAAAATCAAAGCCGGTACTACGGCGCAGGCTAATTTGATATAGAAATTGAATTTGGAGAAATCGAAAAACTTTTTCCAGTATAACGCCACAACGGCAAGGATAGCTCCGAACTGAATGGAAACCTGGAATAGTTTTACAAAATCGTCATTTTGAATGTCAAAATAAGAACTGGCAAAAATCATGTGGCCGGTTGAAGAAACAGGTAAATATTCTGTTAAGCCTTCAATAACGGCAAGAATAAGGGCTTGTAATAAATCCATTGAAACGGGTACTAGGCTTTAGTATCTTTTTTAGGGTTTTTGATAATCGAATAAATCGTAATTCCAAAACCGATTAAAACGATGGTCGGTGCCAGTTTGATTCTTCTGAAATTGAAGATATCTTCACTAAATACGTTCGGGTCGGTACTGCCGCCACCCGACATTAATAAAAAACCTAAGGCAATAACACCAAGACCTATAAAAAGGATTTTGTAATTAACGCTTTCAAAAAGAAAGTCGTGTTTGTGTTTGTTTTCGTTCTCCATTGTATCGTGTTCTTACTATTATTTTAGATTCTTAATATAAATCGTCTGTTCTTAAATTTAAAAAGCGCTGGGTCGCAAAGAAGGTGCTGATCCAGGTAATGATAATGCCTACCAGCAATACGGCTGCCAGTACAATACCAATAGAAAGATAATCGGTTGCAATACCTAAACTAGGAAACAGACCGTCTACATAGAAAACCAGTCCGATTAAAGCAATAATAGCCAGTCCGGAACCAATTAGTCCCAGTTTGATGCTTCTCCAGATAAACGGTTTGCGGATAAACGATTTTGTTGCCCCGACCATTTGCATGGTTTTGATGATAAAACGGTTGGAATGAATCGATAAACGCAGTGAGCTGTTGATTAACAACATTGCTACCAAAGCCAGTACGGCACTTACGATTAAAATCCAAAACGTAATTTTCTTTACGTTCTCATTTACCAGATCAACCAGTTGTTTGTCGTAAATAACCTCTGTAACCATAGGGTTTTTACGAATATTGCTTTCAATTTCTTTAATACTGTCGGAAACAACATAATCCCCTTTCAGGTGAATGTCATAAGAATTTTGAAGCGGATTGAATCCTAAGAACTCCATAAAATCCTCACCGATGATATCTTTGTGTTTTTTTGCTGCATCGTCTTTGGAAACAAAAGTGTGATCCTTTACATAATTGGAAGCAACCAGTTGTGTTCCGAATGCTTTCAGAATACTGTCGTTGGCCTCACTGTTAAAGTAAACAGACATCGGAATGTTTTCTTTAAAATCGTTTGAAATCTTTCCAGAATTAATAACAAAAAGCCCTAAAGCGCCCAAAAGGAACAGCACCAGGAAAATACTCAAAATAACCGAAAAATAGGAGGAAATAAGTTTGCGTTTTTGATACTTTTCAAAAGATGAAGCCATAGAATCTGATTTAAGCCGTAAAAATAATAAAGAAAATTGTTTTTAGGGTTTATAACGTCCAAAGTTTTAACTTTCTTATAATATAATGTAAATTTGCCTGCCCAAAAAGAAGGTTTTTTGATTGGGAAACGAATCGTTTTGGGATTTTTTGGCAATCCACACCGGTTTTTCAGTATCTTTTGATGCGTGGAAACGGAACGATTCACGATAAATTAGTAGAAAACATACAGGAACGCAATTTCCGGTAACATAGAATTCAGAGCAATGAAGTACAATCCAAATGAAATTGAAGCCAAGTGGCAGAAATTTTGGTCGGAAGACCAAACCTTTAAAGCAGAAAATAATTCGTCTAAGCCTAAATATTTCGTATTAGACATGTTTCCTTACCCGTCGGGAGCAGGACTGCATGTAGGGCATCCGCTGGGCTATATCGCTTCAGATATTTATGCGCGATACAAACGTCATAAAGGATTTAACGTACTGCATCCGCAGGGATACGACAGTTTCGGATTACCGGCAGAACAATATGCCATTCAAACCGGTCAGCATCCTGAAAAAACAACAAAAGAAAACATTGCCCGTTACCGCGAGCAATTGGATAAAATAGGCTTTTCATTCGACTGGAGCAGAGAAGTGCGCACGTCAAATCCGGATTATTACAAATGGACACAATGGATTTTTATCCAATTGTTTAACTCCTGGTACAATATCGATACCGACAAAGCGGAAGATATCGCTACTTTGACAGCTGTTTTTGAAAAAGAAGGCAATGCCGGCGTAAATGCGGTTTGTGACGAGAATATAGCGCCGTTTTCGGCAGCGCAGTGGAATGTCTTTACCAAAGAAGAAAAAGAAAAGATATTGTTGCAGTACCGGTTGACCTATCTGGCAGAAACCGAAGTAAACTGGTGTCCGGCTTTGGGGACGGTATTGGCAAATGATGAAATTATAAACGGTGTTTCCGAACGTGGCGGACACCCGGTTATCCGTAAAAAGATGACACAATGGAGTATGCGCATTTCTGCCTATGCAGAGCGTTTGCTACAGGGATTGGAAACCATCGACTGGAGTGAAAGTATCAAGGAAAGCCAGCGTAACTGGATTGGGAAATCCGTTGGAGCTTCTGTTACATTTAACCTGAATGACCATGATGCGGTTGTGGAAGTATTCACGACCCGTCCCGATACGATTTTCGGAGTAACTTTTATGACTTTGGCGCCGGAACACGAATTGGTGGCTAAGATCACTACTCCGGAACAAAAAGAAGCTGTGGAGGCGTATGTTACGGCTACGGCAAAACGAAGTGAAAGAGAGCGTATGGCAGATGTGAAAACCATTTCCGGTGTTTTTACAGGAGCGTATGCAGAACATCCTTTTACCAAAGAACCGATTCCGGTGTGGATAGGGGATTATGTATTGGCAGGATACGGAACCGGAGCTGTTATGGCAGTGCCTTGCGGTGATGAAAGAGATTATGCCTTTGCCAAACATTTTAATATTCCGATTCAGAATATTTTTGAAGGAGTGGATATTTCGGAAGAAGCTTTTGCCGATAAAGAAAAAACCATCATTGGTAATTCCGATTTCTTAAACGGACTGAATTATAAAGAAGCTACAAAAAAAGCAATTGAAGCCCTTGAAAAATTAGGACAAGGAAACGGAAAGACCAACTACCGTTTGCGTGATGCGGTATTCTCCAGACAACGTTATTGGGGAGAACCGTTCCCGGTATATTATGTAAACGACCTGCCGCAAATGATCGAAGCACAATACCTGCCGATCGTATTGCCGGAGGTGGAAAAATACCTGCCAACAGAAGACGGACAGCCGCCGTTAGGAAATGCAACGGTTTGGGCCTGGGATACGCAAAACAACCAGGTAGTGAGCAATGACCGGATCGATCAGGTGACGGTATTTCCGTTGGAATTAAATACAATGCCGGGCTGGGCGGGAAGCTCCTGGTACTGGATGCGTTATATGGACGCTCATAATGCAGAAGCATTTGCTTCGGAAGAAGCTTTGAAATATTGGGAAAATGTAGACTTGTATATCGGCGGAAGCGAACACGCTACCGGCCACTTGCTATATTCCCGTTTCTGGAACAAATTCTTAAAAGATAAAGGATTGGCGCCAACCGAAGAACCGTTCAAAAAACTGATTAATCAGGGAATGATTTTAGGAACAAGCGCATTTGTATACCGATTCAATATCGTTTCCGATATTTTATTTGCTTCAAAAAACCTGACAAAAGAAATTAACGGACAGTTAGGGGTATTGGTGGCTTATAATGAGGAATCGAAAAAATATGTTGTTACCAATAATGAAGCGGATTTTATTCCGGTACTAAAAATACATGCCGATGTTAATCTGGTAAATGCTTCAGACGAACTGGATGTGGAAGCATTTAAAAAACACCCGTTATCTCAGGATTATACCAATGCTGTTTTTATTACAGATGAAAACGGTAAATATATCGTAGGTCGTGAGGTGGAAAAAATGTCCAAATCAAAATACAACGTCGTAAACCCGGATGATATCTGTGAACAGTACGGAGCCGATACGTTGCGTTTGTATGAAATGTTCTTAGGACCGTTAGAGCAGGCAAAACCATGGAATACAGCCGGAATTACCGGAGTGTCAGGATTCCTGAAAAAACTATGGCGTTTGTATTTTGACGATAACGGCTTGATCGTTACGGATAACGAGCCAGGCAAAGAAGCCTTAAAAACGTTGCATAAAACGATTAAGAAAGTACAGGAAGATATAGAGAACTTCTCGTTCAATACTTCGGTTTCCGGATTTATGATCGCGGTAAATGAATTATCGGCGGCAAAATGCAATGAAAGAGCGATCCTGGAACCATTGGCGGTTTTGATTTCTCCGTATGCTCCGCATATCGCAGAAGAATTATGGAGTGCCTTGGGGAACGAAGGTTCCGTTTCAAAAGTACCTTTCCCGGTATTTGATGCGCAGCACCTGGTAGAAAGCAGTAAGGAATACCCGGTTTCTTTTAATGGAAAAATGCGTTTCAAAATTGAACTGCCCATGGATTTAACAGCAGAAGAAATTGAGAAAATTGTGATGGAAGACGAAAGAACAAAAGCACAATTAAACGGAAATGCACCGAAAAAAGTGATTATTGTTCCCGGAAAAATCATCAATTTAGTAGGATAAACCGGACTGACAAAATTGCAGATTCTGTTAAGAGAGTCCTAATTGGCTTGTAATTTGATGTTGTTTTAGTAATTTTAGAAAACTAAAAAGTAAAAACGATGTTAGGATATTATATTTTATTAGGAGGAATTGCTTTAGTAAGCTGGATTGTAAGCCACAAATTAAAGAGCAAGTTTGAAGAATATTCAAAGGTGCATTTGCGCAACGGAATGTCCGGAGCGGAAATAGCCGAGAAAATGCTTGCCGATAACGGAATTTATGATGTAAAGGTTATTTCGACTCCCGGAAGACTGACGGATCACTATAATCCGGTAGATAAAACGGTTAACTTAAGTGAGGCGGTATACAATGAAAGAAATGCAGCGGCAGCGGCAGTAGCGGCACACGAATGCGGACACGCTGTTCAGCACGCCACCGCTTACGGAATGCTGCAAATGCGTTCCAAAATGGTACCAATGGTGAGTGTTACCTCGGGTATGTCACAATGGTTAGTGGTTGGTGGTTTGATTTTAGGCGCTGCGGCAAAAGTTGGTTTCGGATTTTATATTGCCATATTAGGTTTGGTGTTAATGGGTGTAGCCACTGTTTTTAGTTTTGTCACCTTGCCGGTCGAATATGATGCCAGTAACCGTGCTTTAGCATGGCTGAAAAATAAGAACATGCTGAGCCAGCAGGAATATGCCGGAGCGGAAGATGCCTTGAAATGGGCAGCAAGAACCTATGTGGTAGCTGCAATTGGTGCTTTGGCATCCTTAGTATACTGGGCTTTCCAGGTTTTTGGAAGAAGAGATTAAACTGAAAATATAAAGTAAAAAAAATCCGGTGCGCAAGTACCGGATTTTTTTATGGTTATAATTGAATCTGCCGTTCGATCTGCTGGTCTAATGAAATGAATGTTTCCGTACGGGAAACACCCTCAATTGCCTGTATCTTTTTGTTGAGCAACTGCATTAAATGCTCGTTGTCATGGCAGATCAGTTTGATTAAAATGCTCCAGTTTCCGGTTGTATAATGGCATTCCAGTACTTCCGGTATTTTTTTTAATTCCCTTACAGCTTCCGGATTCCGGGAAGCTTTATCCAGGTAAATACCAACAAATGCCATCGTACTGTAGCCTAAAATTTTCGGACTAACGGTAAAACGGGAACCGGTAATCACACCGGCCTGTTCCAGTTTTCGCAGCCGCTGGTGTATGGCCGCACCGGAAATACCAATTTTGTTGGCAATCTGTAAAATCGGTTTCCGGGCATCTTCCATCAGGTAACGGAGGATTTCCTTGTCGATTCCGTCCATTTCAATTTGTAAGGAATTTATCTTCATCGGTAATAATTTGAAGTTAAAGTTACAAAATGAAATGCTTTATTAAAGTAAAAAAGGCTGATTTGTTACAATCAGCCTTTTTTGTTTTTATTTGTATCCTTTGTAGGCTACTTCTTTTTCTTTAAAAATCACACCGTATTCTTCCAGTTCTTTCAGTATAGGAAGGTATACTTCTTTGTTGATCGGAAGCTGTACACCCGGCGTTTTAATATTGCCGTTCAGGATCTGAAGCGTTGCCATAGCAACCGGCAGTCCTACGGTTTTTGCCATTGAAGTATAAGTCTGGTCGTCGCCGATGCAAACCATAGTAGCGTCAATCTGTTTCTTTTCGCCGTTTACCTCATAACCGATTTTGTGATACATGACAATCATGTCTTTATCATCCGGTGCTAAAGTCCAGCTGTCCGTCAGGATCTTTTCAAGGATTTGCGCCGGAGTGGCGTTTTTAAGGCCGATAATTTTATTGGCGTTAAACAGGTCCAGTTCTAATAATTTATCCCATACAACATCGTCCTGGTCGATTTTAAGGACATGGCGAAGTTTGATCTCAACAGAATCTGTCGGGTGATATGGTAAAAACAAATTTACAAACTCCCGATAGCTCATGGTTTCGGTATTGTCAATAGTGTATGAGTCGTCTGTCATACCCAATTGTACAAACATATCCCAGGCTCTGGAATAGCCTACACGGCGAATGGTACCTCTAAAAACGGTTAAGGCATTGTCTAAACCGTAAACACTTCTGTATTTAAGGGAATCACGGTTTGCATAACCTTCAAAACGGCCGTAACCTTCCACTTCCAGGAACTCTGTTCTTCGGAACAGTTTGTGGTACGGAATGTATTTGTAGGTTCCTTCCTGGATGAATTTAGCGGCGCCGCCCTGTCCGGCTAAAACAACATTACGGGGATTCCATGTAAACTTATAATTCCATAAATTGTTATCGGATTCCGGGGCAACTAATCCGCCGCAGAAAGATTCGAACAGGATTATTTTTCCGCCTTCTCCGCGAATTTCATCCAAAACCTTCATGGCACTCATGTGGTCGATACCCGGATCCAGTCCGATCTCATTCATAAACACAAGATTGTTGGCAATGGCGGCTTCGTTCAGTTCCTGCATGGCATCCGAAATATAAGAAGCGGTTACCATGTGTTTTTTATAGGCAATACAATCTTTGGCAACTTCAATGTGCAGGTAAGCCGGCAACATGGAAATTACGATGTCTGCTTTCTGGATTTCGGTTTTACGCTGCGCATCATCAAACATGTCAAAAGCAATAGCCGTTGCTCTTGGGTGATTATTGGTTTTCTTTTGAGCTAATTCCAATGATAAATCGCCTATGGTTAAATGTAAATTTTCCTGTTCCGATTTATCTAATAAATATTTAATGAGCGACGAAGCCGAGCGACCGGCTCCGATGATTAAAATATGTCTCATTTTAGTTGTTTGTTTTAAAAAGTCTACGAAAATAGGAATTTGTTATATTCTTTAAAAACATAAAAGATGATTAATATCATTATTTAACTTTTTAAAATAATAGTAACTTTGAGCATAATTTTGAAAATATGGATAGAAAAATAGCCGGAGTAGCAGCTATCATGGGAGCTGTTGCGATAATATTGGGTGCTTTTGGCGCTCACGGATTAAAACAGGTTCTGGATGAAGCGCAGCTGGCCATTTTTGAAACAGGAGTAAAATACCAGATGTATCATGCCTTGTTTTTATTATTTGTGGGTACCACGGCCATGCTTACGGAAAAAGCTAAAAAAACAATCTTCTATTTGGTGGTTACGGGAGTGTTATTTTTTTCAGGATCCATTTACCTGTTGGCAACAAAGGCTGTAACGGGCTGCGATTTTAAGGTGCTGGGACCTATTACGCCTGTTGGTGGTCTTTTACTGATATTGGCATGGGGAATACTCTTTGTACAGCTAATCAGGAAAAAAGCATAATATTTATTAAAAAAAAATTATTATAAAATTAAATTTTTACTTTTGCGTTCTTAAATAACAAACAACACATTTTTAAGTTATGAATGTTACTAATACAATTTCATTAGAGAAATACGGTATCGAAAATACGGTTGAAATTATTTATAATCCATCGTATGATTACCTATATAATGAAGAATTGAATCCGGAGCTAGAGGGATTTGAGAAAGGGCAGTTGACGGAACTGGGAGCTGTTAACGTGATGACGGGTGTTTTTACAGGAAGATCCCCTAAGGATAAATACATAGTTAAAGACGATATTACAAAAGATACTATTTGGTGGACATCAGAAAAAGCAGTAAATGATAATAAGCCAATTACAAAGGAAACCTGGGATGCTTTAAAGAAAACTACGGTTGACCAGCTTTCCGGGAAAAAATTATATGTAGTGGATACTTTCTGTGGAGCTAACGAAAACACGCGTTTAAAAGTGCGTTTTATTATGGAAGTGGCATGGCAGGCACATTTTGTGAAAAACATGTTTATCCGTCCTACAGAAGAAGAACTGGAAAACTTCGGAGAGCCTGATTTCGTAGTAATGAATGGTTCTAAAACAAATTTTAAAGAGTATGCTGCTCACGGATTGAACTCTGAGGTTTATGTGGCATTCAACTTAACAGAAAAAATTCAGTTAATCGGCGGAACCTGGTATGGTGGAGAAATGAAAAAAGGATTATTCTCCATGATGAACTACTATTTACCATTACAGGGAATTGCTTCGATGCACTGTTCTGCTAATAAAGGTAAAGATGGTGATGTTGCGGTTTTCTTCGGATTATCCGGAACAGGAAAAACAACGTTATCAACAGATCCTAAACGTGAATTAATCGGAGACGATGAGCACGGATGGGACAATGAAGGTGTTTTCAATTTTGAAGGCGGTTGTTATGCTAAAACAATTGACTTAAGTAAAGAAAACGAGCCGGATATTTTCAATGCCATCCGTAAAGATGCGTTGTTGGAAAACGTAACGGTTGCTGCCGACGGAACAATAGACTTTAAAGATGGTTCTGTAACACAAAACACACGTGTTTCTTACCCGATTTATCATATTGACAATATTGTAAAACCGGTTTCTAAAGCTGGTCATGCTTCAAAAGTTATTTTCTTAACAGCAGATGCTTTCGGAGTAATGCCACCGGTATCTAAACTGACTCCGGAACAGACAAAATATTTCTTCCTATCCGGATTTACCGCTAAATTAGCAGGTACTGAGCGTGGTGTAACACAGCCGGAACCTACATTTTCTGCTTGTTTCGGAAAAGCATTCTTATGTTTGCACCCGACAAAATACGGAGAAGAGCTGGTTAAAAAGATGGAAGAGCATAACGCTACAGCCTATATGGTAAATACAGGATGGAACGGAACCGGAAAACGTATTTCTATTAAAGATACCCGTGCAATCATCGACAGAATCCTTGACGGTTCTATTGAAACAGCCGAAACGCAGCTTGTTCCGATCTTTAACCTGGAAGTTCCTAAAGCTCTGGAAGGTGTAAATACCGAAATTCTTGATCCGAGAAATACGTATGCTGATGCTGCAGAATGGACAAACAAAGCGACGGACTTAGGGAAGTTGTTTGTTAAAAACTTTGTTCAGTATACCGATAATGAAGAAGGACAAAATTTAGTTAAAGCGGGTCCGCAGTTATAATTAAATTTGCAATAATATTTTGAAAGCCATTCGTTTGAATGGCTTTTTTTATGCGCTGATGTTACCTGAAGATTAGTTTTTTGTTGTGTTAACTATTTATTGAATCCGTAACATAAATGTAAAAAAACCGTAATATTTGTTTTGATTTTTGTTGTAAATTAGAATGATTTTAAAAAAGACAGATTTTATTTTAATAGTTAGCTGAAGAATAAATATTTTAGGGGGCTATAGTGTTGAAATTCAGTTAACTATTAAAATATTTCGCTTTTGAATAAAAAGGATACATTTTAAAAAAGTATATAAATAAAGTATATGAAACTGTCTGCAAGTGAATTGGAATTATTAAAAGCGAACTCGTTAAGCATGAGAAACGCAAGAGATATTGCCAGGCATATTGAATCGGATTATACGGTAGGCGGGATTTTTCCAAACGGGAAATCGGGTGATTTTGATACTCCGAATGTGGAGCGGTTTCAGTCGAAATGGTGTTCGTGGTGGCCTGTAGCCAGAATACTGTTAACCTTAGCCAAGATTTTTACAGGCGAAAAAGGAGATAAAGCAATTAACGCACTGATTGCACTTGGTGATACAGTGTGTGTTTAAGATAATTATCGGGTAATGTAAATTATATTCGATTTTGTTTTTTTGAGAGTTTAAAAAGAAAAAGCCTCCCATTTGGGAGGCTTTTTTATTTGAGGTTTATTTCTCTTTTGATTCTTTGTTGGCTTTAACAATGTATTTTTCTAAAGCCATGGTCATCGATGGTGTTTCCGGTGTCGGAGCCATGATGTCTACCCGTAGGCCGTGTTCCAGGGCTTCTTTTTGGGTGGTGCTTCCAAAAACAGCAATCCGGGTGTTGTTTTGCTGGAAGTCCGGGAAGTTTTTAAATAATGATTTAATTCCCGTTGGACTAAAGAACGCTAAAACATCGTAATATACGTCTTTTAAGTCCGATAAATCGCTCATTACAGTTCTGTAGAATGTTCCTGGTATCCAGTCAACTTTTAAGCTGTTCAGCGTTTGTGGGATATCAGCATTCAATTGATCGGAAGACGGTAACAGGAATTTTTCGTCTTTATACTTTTTGATTAATGGTGATAAATCAACAAAGTCTTTTTGACCAACATAAATTTTACGTTTTCTGTAAACTACATATTTTTGCAGATAGAAAGCGATAGCTTCAGATTGGCAGAAATATTTTAAATCTTCCGGAACCTTATAGCGCATTTCTTCCGCTACTCTGAAAAAGTGATCGACCGAATTTTTACTCGTAAGAATGATGGCAGAATAATTGTTTAAATCAATTTTTTGCTGTCTAACCTCTTTGGCAGGAACGCCCTCTACGTGAATAAATGGTCTAAAGTCGACTTTAATTTTCAGCTTCTGTTGAAGCTCAAAGTATGGTGAATTTTCTACTTTAGGTTCTGGTTGAGAGACCAAGATTGTTTTCACTTTCATATTAAAATAATTGTAATGCTCTAACTTTTCGTAAACCAATAATACATGAAATAATAGGGGGCTATTTCAAGTGTGCAAAGATACAAAATAAAATAGAACAGCTTGCCCAGTATTAAATTTTGATAAATTTTCAATGTAAACACATAAGTTGTTATGTTTATTATTAAAATAATAGAAATAACGCCTAATATTAGTTTTTTTGATGGGAAATTGTTGTAAAAGAGGAATAAATTGATGGGTAAAATGAGTAAACCGATGTAGGTTCGATAGTTAACTTTTTGTAAATTAAATTGCTCGTTGAACTCCTCAATGTTAAATGATGTCGCGATGATCTTTTCAATCAGGTATTTGGAAAGGATAAATACGCCCAGAAGCGTTACAATCTGTATGTAGGAAATCCAGTTGGTCTTGGTGGTATGGCCGTAATAGCTCAGGATAATCTGGATGAGAAAAGCAAAGGAAATCAGCTGGACAAAAAACATAGAGATGGTGAACCAGCTTTGCATGTTGCCGCTGTCCTTATAAATCTTTATGTATTTATCGGAAATACCGAGCCGGATGAACTCGTTAAAACGAACTTCAAAAACGGCCTTATTAATTGCAAGTAAAGCAAAGCAAACAACAAATAAAATTGTTGCCCAGTCTTTGTTTTCAACTACTCTCTCGTTAAATATTAAATCCATCATATCGCCTGTAAAAGTACTAATTTTTAAACGGAATATTTTTATTATACTTTTATTATGAAACAACCATCAGAAATAGTTTATTTTTGCAGGCAAATTTAAGTAAAAATGAGTTTAGGAGTAGTTGTCATTCCAACATATAACGAGATTGAAAATATAGAAAATATCGTGAGAGCTGTTTTCGAATTGGATGTCCCGTTTCATATACTTGTGGTCGATGATAATTCTCCGGACGGAACGGCCCGTAAGGTTGCCGAATTGCAATCGGAATACCCGGGTTTGCTGCATCTGGAAAACCGCTTCAAAAAATCGGGACTGGGAACGGCTTATGTACATGGTTTTAAATGGGCTCTGGACAGAGGATACGAATACATTTTTGAAATGGATGCCGATTTCTCCCATAATCCTAAAGATTTAAAGCGTTTGTATGAGGCTTGTGCTGCCGGTGCGGATATGGCAATAGGATCGCGGTATATAACCGGTGTGAATGTGGTTAACTGGCCGCTAAACCGTGTTTTGATGTCCTATTTTGCTTCTGTTTATGTGGATATCATTACCGGAATGAAAATTCACGATGCTACCGCCGGTTTTATCTGTTACAAAAAACAGGTTCTGGAGCAGATCAACCTGGATAAAATTAAATTTGTCGGGTATGCTTTTCAGATTGAAATGAAATACCGGACTTTCGTCAAAAAACTGAAGATTGTCGAAGTGCCGATTATTTTTACGGACCGGACAAAAGGACAGTCAAAAATGAGTAATGCGATTATAAAAGAAGCAATATTCGGAGTGATTACATTGCGATTGAAAAAAATGATAAACCGATTATAAGAGATAAGATTCACAATGAACAAGATATTAATAAAAAATGCGAAGATTGTAAATGAAGGCGTTATTTTTGAAGGTGATGTATTGATAGAAGGACAAATTATCAAGGAAATCGCAGAAAGTATAAGCCCTAAATCTTCTGATTGTAAAATTATTGATGCCGAAGGAAATTATCTTATTCCGGGTGCAATCGACGATCAGGTGCATTTTCGGGAACCGGGATTAACGCATAAAGGCGATATTGCTTCCGAATCGAAAGCTGCTGTTGCCGGAGGAATCACTTCCTTTATCGAACAGCCCAATACGGTTCCGAATGCGGTAACGCAGGAATTATTGGAACAAAAATACCAGATTGCAGCCGAAACATCCTATGCGAATTATTCGTTTATGATGGGCGGAACAAACGACAATCTGGAAGAAGTTTTAAAAACCAATCCGAAAAATGTTGCCGGGATAAAATTGTTTTTAGGTTCGTCAACCGGAAACATGCTTGTGGATAATGAAGAAGTTCTGGAAAAGATTTTTTCCAGTACGCCCATGCTGATTGCCGTTCACTGTGAAGATGAAGGGACAATCAAAGCGAATCTTGAAAAATATAAAGAGGAATACGGAGATGATATCCCGATGAAATTCCACCATTTAATAAGAAGTGAAGAGGCGTGCTACCTTTCTTCTTCGAAAGCGATTGAGCTGGCGAAGAAAACCGGAGCCCGTTTGCACATTTTCCATGTTTCTACCGCTAAGGAAACGGAATTGTTTACCAATAAAATCCCATTGGAAGAGAAGAAGATCACCGCAGAAGTTTGTGTGCACCATCTTTGGTTTACCGATGCCGATTATGAAAAGAAAGGGACATTTATAAAATGGAATCCGGCCGTAAAAACGGAAAAGGACAGGGATGAATTGTGGAAAGCCTTATTGGATGACAGAATCGATGTGATTGCAACAGATCACGCGCCGCATACATTGGAAGAAAAGAAAAATCCGTATACCAGCGCCCCTTCCGGCGGACCATTGGTTCAGCATGCAGTTGTGGCGATGTTTGAAGCGTTTCATCAGGGGAAAATTTCCGTGGAGAAGATTGTGGAGAAAATGGCACACAATCCGGCTAAAATCTTTAAAATCGAAAAAAGAGGTTTTATCAGGGAAGGATATTATGCCGATCTGGCTATTGTGAATCCGGGACTTCCGTGGAGCGTGAAAAAAGAAAATATTCTGTACAAATGCGGATGGTCGCCTTTTGAAGGTTCGAATTTTAAATCACGAATTACCCATACGTTGGTAAACGGACAGTTAGTTTATGTAAATTCGAAGATTAAAGATATTCGTTGCGGAGAGCGTTTATTATTTGATAGATAAAATTATGAAAAAACTTCTTTTTCTTATCGGATTGCTATGTGTGGTTACTGCCTGTGAGCAACAGGTCATGAAAAAACCCGTGAATCTTATTCCGGAAGATACTATGGTCGAAATTTTATCGGATATTGCGATATATCAGGCTGTTGACGGCTATGATCCGCTGCGGATTTCCTCGAATAATCTAAAGCTGGATGATTATATCTTTAATAAGTATAAAGTCAATGCTAAAATAATTGAAGCCAGTAATAAGTACTATGCGTCCGATGTGGAAGGATATAAAAGACTGTATAATAAGGTGATTGAAAGACTGGATGAGCAGCGAAAAGCGGTAGGCGCAGAAATCGAGAAAACTACAGGTGTTCCGCCTACGGATGCAGCTAATTAGTATATTCTTTCCCTAGATTTAAAAGATATTCCTCCATGGAGATAAAAGAATAGTTCAGTTCCTGAGCTATTTTTTTATTGCTGTAAATTTCCTGTGAGTGGGAGGATTTTGATGTAGCTTTTGTGAAACTTCTGCTACGGAACAATAGTTTGGAAAATAACCAGTCCAGTCGCCAGACTATCGCTGTGAGCAGCGGACCGGCATAAACGGAAGGTCTTTTTTTACCCATGCCGTCGGCGATGGTAAACAATATTTTTTCTAAAGAAAGATTTTCTGCGACAAGCGTATAACGGTTTCCGGCAAGATCACTGTTCATTAAGGCGGTCATGATGCGGATAACATCTTCAATAGCTATAATTCCGGTTACGCCTTTTGAGTAGAATGGGAATCCGCCGGCAATTTTTTTAAAAATCTGGCCGCTGCCGTTATTCCAGAAGCCGCTTCCGAAAATGATTCCGGGATTAACAACAATTACTTTTAAACCTTCCTGAGCGGCACGCCATACTTCCATTTCAGCGCCAAACTTTGTAATGGCATAATCACCGTGGAGTTTTTCGGGGTTCCAGTCTGTTTCTTCGGTAATGAGTGTTTCGCCTTCTTTTGTGTCGCCTAAAGCAGCGATAGAGCTTACATAGCAGAGTTTTTTGACTTTGAAATCCAGTGCACAATTGACAACATTGGCGGTGCCTTCAATATTGGTTTTGCGCAGCAATTCTTCGTCGTCCGGATCAAAAGAAATTAAGGCAGCACAATGGTACACATATTCTACTTCTTTAAAGGCTTTGCTTAAACGGGGAATGTCGGTAATATCGGCTTCAAACCAGTCTATTTTTTCAAACAGGGCCGTTTGCCGGTGTTTTTCAAAAAGCTTTTTGGTGTTTTGGATATTGGAATGCGAACGGTAAATAGCCCGAACGGCCTCTCCTTTCTGAAGTAAGTCCAGAAGAAGATATGCGCCTACTAATCCGGTTCCGCCTGTTACTAATATCATAGTTACAAATGTAGTAATTATAGCAGCTTATGGAAGTAGGAATTATATTAAAAAATACAAAATTGTCAAAAAGGATGCTTCATCAAATAGTTTAATTCGATTATCTTTGTGCAAATTGATTAAAAATGAAGAATTTTATTGAAGAAGTGACTTGGAGAGGAATGCTCCACGACGTTATGCCAGGCACGGAAGAACATTTGTTGGAGCAGATGCGTGTGGCGTATGTGGGTATTGACCCAACAGCGGATTCATTGCATATAGGACATTTGGTAGGCGTAATGATGCTGAAACATTTCCAGTTGAGCGGTCACAAGCCTTTGGCTTTAGTGGGCGGTGCAACCGGAATGATTGGCGATCCGTCCGGAAAATCAAACGAAAGAAATTTACTGGACGAAGCAACGCTGCGTCACAATCAGGATGCGATAAAAGGACAGCTGTCCCGTTTTCTTGATTTTACTTCCGACGCTCCCAATGCTGCGGAACTGGTAAATAACTATGACTGGATGAAGGAGTTCACGTTTTTGGACTTTATTCGTGATGTAGGGAAGCATATTACGGTGAACTATATGATGGCTAAAGATTCCGTTAAAAAACGTCTTTCGTCAGAATCGGCAGAAGGAATGTCTTTTACCGAGTTTACTTACCAATTGGTTCAGGGGTATGATTTCTTACATTTATTCAAAGCGAAAAACTGCACCCTGCAAATGGGAGGTAGTGACCAATGGGGTAATATTACTACCGGAACGGAACTGGTTCGCAGAAAAGAAAGCGGAAAAGCCTATGCGTTAACCTGTCCGTTGATTACAAAAGCAGACGGTACTAAATTCGGAAAATCAGAAGGTGGTAACATCTGGCTGGATGCTGCCAGAACATCGCCATACAAATTCTACCAGTACTGGTTGAATACATCCGATTTAGATGCTGAAAAATATATCAAGATCTTTACGTTTTTATCGAAAGAAGAAATTGAAACCTTAACGGAAGAACACCGAAAAGAACCGCATTTAAGAATCTTACAGAAACGTTTGGCGGAAGAGATCACAATTATGGTGCATTCAAAAGAAGATCTGGACAATGCGATTAAAGCGTCGAATATTTTATTTGGAAATTCAACTTCGGAGGATTTAAGACAATTGGATGAGAAAACATTTTTAGATGTTTTTGATGGTGTGCCGCAAGCGGAGATTGCTAAAGTGGAGATTGCATCCGGTTTAGGGATTGTTGATGCTTTAGCCGGTAAATCGGGATTCCTGTCTTCTAACGGTGAGGCAAGAAGAGCTTTAAAAGAGAACTCGATCGCGGTTAATAAGGAAAAAGTAGGAGAAGATTATTCCATATCCGATACGGATCTGATTAACGGACAATTCGTTTTGCTGCAAAGAGGTAAAAAGAATTATTTTGTTATCAGAGCAATATAATGAAAAGGGAGCTTTAAGCTCCCTTTTTTATTTTATAAAACCATCAGATTGCATCCGCGGATATCGGAATTGTCAAAACGGCCCAATACTTCGAAGGATTGGTTGGTGTATTTTTTTCCTAAATCCTGGGTGGCGATAAAGGAGCAGGAATTGATGTTTGCGAGGTCAATTACGTTAATGCCGCCGGTTTTTCCGTAGGCAATATACGATAAGGCGTCTTCGGTATCGCGGATCAGGATATCCATCCACGGAGGGCATTCAAAAACACCATCGCCTAAAGAATATGCCTGCGATAATAATTCGGTCATACCATATTCGGAATGGATCTTTGACACGCCGAATCCTTTGCATAAGATATCGTGCAGTTCTTCCCGGATGATTTCTTTGCGGCGCCCTTTCATGCCTCCGGTTTCCATGATAATGGTGTTTTTCAGGCTGAAATCCTGCATTTCAATTAAATCCAGTAAAGCATAGGTAACCCCTATCAGGATGACATTCTGTCCCTGCCTGTCCAGAGTAACCAGTTTTTCAATCAGCTCGTTATAATTGTTTAAATAGAAGCCGCTGTCAGGTTGATTGGATGCCTGTATTAAATCTTCTACCATGTAGATTAATGAAGAGCCTTCCCGTTCCAGATAAGACGGTAACAGGGCTAAAACAACATAATCTTCAATGTTGCCGTAAAATTGGGAAAATCCCAGACGGAAACTTTCTTCATAGTACTGTAAGTCGGTTATCAGGTGGCGGCTGGTACTCATGCCGGTTGTTCCGCTGCTGGTAAACGTGGTCTGTATGGGTTCGGTTGAACTTAATACATCATGACTTTTAAAAAACTGTATGGGTAAAAATGGAATGTCTTGAATGCTTTTGACATTGGTTTTGTCCTTTTTTAAAAGATTGCAAAAATCCTGATAAACACTATTGTTATCATATTGATGGCGAAAAACTTTGAGCGTTGTTTTCTCAAATTCTTTTTTGGATGCAATTTGAAATATATCGGATGTTGAGATCAAGGGAAATTCTTTTTGACAAAAATACAAAATAAAAAAGCACCAATAGAAATTGATGCTTTGCAAGGTTAAGGATTATGGAAGGCTATTTGATGATTAATTTTTTGGTCGCCGTTTTTCCTTCTTCAGTGACTTTAAGCAAATAAACGCCGCTGTTTAATTGGGAAAGGTTAACCGGGCTGTTGTTGTCGGCAGTGGTGTTTTTAACTTCTTTGCCCAGGATGTCATACATAAGAATCGATTTTGCAGCGCCGGAATCGGAAATGATAAACAGGTTGTCATTGGCTGAAGCCGGATTGGGATATATTTTCAGTCCTTCAATAGTGTGATCGGCTGTTCCCATTGGAGTGTTGTTTACGATGGAGAAATCGTCATAATAAATATATCCGCCAACATTTGTTGCCGACTGTCTGTAGGTTCTTGCCTGAAATCTGAAATGTGTGGCGTTAGCTGGTGCGGTCAGGGTAAAACTGATCTGTACCCATTGTGCGTTGTTGCTGGAATAGGAGGTGGGATGCAAAATGTCTCTGTTGTCTGTAAGTTCCATTTCTACGCCATTGTAGATGCTCACCCAGGAATGCCAGGCGCGGGAACGTGCTTTGGTATCGTTATCAAGAAGCCAATAGGAGATGGTATAGTTGTTTCCGGCAATAACCGGGATCAGATTGTTAGGACTTACGGTTTGGGTATCGTCCTGCGATTGGTGTTTTACGGCAGACAGGCCATTTTTTTTAATGCCGGTTTCTTTTGCTATAAAATTGTTTGCAGAAAACGTTTCGGTATTTACCGGTGTAAAATTTGTTGGAGTCGTGTTGTTTGTCCAATTTTCAAAATCCCCATTTGGAATTAAATTCGTCTGAGCACTGCCCGTTAGTGCTGTTGCGATGCTGAATAAAGCGAAGTAGATTTTCTTCATGGTATTTTTATGGAAAGATACCGTATGAAAATTTGTTTTTAATGACGATAATGTAAAGCTATGTTTAAATTTTAGCGGTTTTTTGAAGATTGTACGGAAATAAAAAAAAGCGCTGACATTGTCAGCGCTTTAAGAATATCTTGTTTGAAGAAATTATTTGATAACTAATTTTCTAGTTGCCGTTTTTCCTTCTTCAGTGATTTTAACGATATAAACACCAGCGTTTAAGTTAGAAACGTTGATTGCTGCTTCGTTCTCAACTTTAGTGTTGATTACTTGTTTTCCTAATACATCATAAACTGCAACTGATTTTACAGCAGTAGCGTCAGAAGAGATATAGAAGTTATTTCCGGAAACCGGGTTAGGGTATACTTTTAATCCAGCGATAGCGTTGTCAGTTAAGCTGGCAGTAGCTTGAGGAGTAACACTAGCCCAAGTGTTTCCTACTCTGATTTCGTCAATATGTGCTTTAGGAGTACCTGCTCCACTTGCAAGAGCATTTCTTAAGAAGATGTTTGCGAAAGTGTTGAATGCTGAAGTTCCTGAATTGTTTGATACAAATCCTGTTGCTGGTTCAGCTCCTCCTAAACTAGTAGGGTTTACCCATAATGTTGCATTAGTTGGTGATGCAGATTTATCATATTTTACAACTACTAAATAAGTTGTGCCAAAATTTAAATCTTGAACAAAATCAGTAAATGTAGGTGCTCCTCCGGATGTGTTTTGAATGCTTAATCTGTAATTAGTTCCTGTAGTAGAGTTGATACCTAAACGGGCACCAAAAGCAGTAGTTGAAGCTCCTAATCCGAAGAAGTAGTTAGGGGTTCCGCTTAATTGAGTGTTGTCGATAACATTGATTAATAATGAATAGTAAAGAACGTTATCAGCAGCATTTGGAGTGATTGCTCTGTTTATGTCTCTTGGAACGGCAGTATTATTTCCTGGTAATAAAATTTTATTACCTACTGAAGCTTGTAAGCCAGTGTAGGATAAGCTACCAGCGATAACGTCTATTGTACCTGAGTTTCCAGAAGTATTACTTTGTGTAGTCCAGTTGTTTGCTCCGGTAGTGTCAGTTGTAGCTGTTGAATTACCTCCGACATTTTGTCCTGCTGTATAGTTAAAACTTTCGGTTAAAACGGTTTGTCCGAAAGAATAAGCACTAGCTAATAATACTAATGATAAAGTGTAAAGTTTTTTCATGTTTTGAATTGTTTTTTAAAAAGTGGACAACAAAGTTAATAAGTATTCATTAGTTATGAAAACTTTTAATGTAAAATTATGGTTAATTATTGTAAATTTTGTTGTGTTAATTATCTGATAATAAGCTTTCTTGTTGCGGAAGCTTCACCTTCTTTGATTTTTATGATATAAACGCCGGCATTTAAATTGGCAATGTTTAACTCTTTGGAATTAAGAGTGGCCTGCAAAATACGTTTTCCCAATACATCAAAAATTTCAACTTCTTTGTCCTGTGAAGAACGGGAAGTGATGTAAATCTTGTCTCCGTTTGTTGGATTGGGATAAATGTTTAACCCTTCAATTGTAGTACCAGAAGAACTTTTTGATTCCTGTGCCATCGCGGTTACAGAAAACAAAAAGAGGGAGAATAGGATAATATAAAAGTAATTTTTCTTCATGTGTACAAATATTGTATAAAGATACAAAAAAAGTTCAAAATTTATGCCAAAAAAAATATCCCTCTTAAAAAAGAGAGATATTTTTCTGAAAAAGATTATTTTTTATGTAGATTAGAAACCGATAGCCCATCCTGTTGCCCAGCTTGGTGCTGCTGTTCCGTTTCCAGCTCCTGTTGCAGTAGTTGAAGTTGTAAATACAGCACTTACATCAGCACTTGAAGCATCCGTTTTCTTACCTTTTGAGTTTGTTCCGATTCCGTCGAATTTAACGTTAGTAGCTTTTAAAGTACCGTTAGCAACGTAAGCGATAGTTTGATCGTGCTCTACATCGAAACCAACTTTGAAATCTTTTATAACCAGGTTGCTGAACATTCCTTTAGTTCCTCTTCTTAATTTTAATGCCTGGTTTTCGGTATAGATGTTAGTATCCGCAGTACTTCCAGGTCCGATTAAAGTAAGGTTGGCGATTGTAGGGTTAGAGTTTGGATTTGCGTCAAAGTTGAACTCATAGTTGTCTGCTTCGATACCTCTGTTTCCTTTTCCGAAATCAATTTTACCATACCAGTTTGTGTTTGTTCCGTTCCATCCTTCTGTCCAGTCAAACTGATCGTCTTCGTTTCCGATAGATACTAAGTTTGAAGTGTTAACAGTTCCTCCGAAGAATTCGAATCCGTCATCAGCACCGTGGTAAACCTCTACATTTTCAACTACAGTTCCGGAACCTACACCGAAGAAAGAAATTCCGTTGAATTCTTTTTCTGTGTTAAAAGCAGCTCCGGAATATTCTACTCTTAAATATTTAATTACACCTGAATTGTCAGTAGCAACTGTACCACCATAAGTTAAATCAGCAACTTCTGATTGTGCAGTAACAGTACCTCTGTTAATCGGAGCTTTACCACAAATTACTAAACCTCCCCAGTCACCTGCATTTTTAGTAGCTAAACCGCTGGTCATGATAACCGGGCTGCTTGCTGTACCTAAAACGTTGATTTTACCACCTTGAGCAACTGCAATATAAGCAGATGTTCCTCCAGTACCTTCAATTCTTGTTCCAGCAGGAATTGTTAATGTAGCACCGTTATTTACTTGAATTTTACCTGTAAGCTTATAAGTTACACCAGCAACTAAAGTTACCGTACCATCATTGATTACTCCTTTGAAATCGTTTGCATTAGCAACGAAAGAAGAAGATGGCTGGGAGTTATTGTTGTTATCGTCATCAGAAGAAGAACAACCTGTTAAGATCCCTGCAGTTACTGCGAAAATTCCAAATAATTTTACAATCGATTTTTTCATTTTTTTTCTAAATAATTTTTTAGTTATGTCTTGATGCAAAAGTGCTCTGATTTTTCTGGAAACAGGTTAAGCGATTATCAATGTTAGATTAACTTATTTTGTCCTAATTATTAAGAGAATGTTTCTTGTGTTAAGTAATCTTGCTGCAAATAAAAAAGGAGCACGATCGTGCTCCTTTGTGTTTCTGTATTGTTTTCTTAAAACTGGTAACTAACGTTAAAACTCAGGTTCAAACCTTTAGTATAAGTTAATAATGTGATGTCGCCGTTATCGTTTTCCTGAACACGTTCGATTTTTGGATTCAACAGGTTTTTTGCAGTGAAACCAAAACCTAAGTTTTTGTTGATTTTGGATTTCAGGATAAAGTCCAGTGTGCCTACGGCTTTGTCAACCTGGTCGCCTCTGTAGTTTGTTCCGATAGCATAAATCCTGTCTGAGAAATACGAATAAGCCAGAGTTGTGGAAACATTCGCATTTTTATTATCCCATTCTTTTAAGAATGAAATATCAGCATTTAACAACAATGGAGAAGCTCCTGTAAAAGCGCTTTTAGCGTTTGTGAACTGTACCTGGTATCTTGTTTCGTTCTCAACCTTTGACGTATTCAAATCCTGGGTTGTATACATATAAGAAGCGTTTACGCCTGCTGTCAGCTTTTTAGTGTTGTTCTCACCGGATTCAAAAATTAACTTTCTGAATTCTGCTTCGGCACCGGCTACATAACCTCTGTCTCCTGTATTGATAAAAGAAATATCGTTAGTAGAAGAAGCGATCGTAACTTCGTTGATAGGATTAACAATATATTTACCAAAAGCAGTGAAAGATAGTAACTCGTCATTTTTAGGGAACATTTCCCATTTTAAGTCTAAGTTATAGTTGTCTGAAGGATATAAATCCGGGTTACCGATTTTTACCTCTGTAACATCTTCATAGATAAATAAAGCTCTTTCTTTAAATTGAGGAAGTGTGTAGGTTTTGCTTAATCCCAAACGAAGATTCTGCTTTTCGTTCAATTCGTATTTCATGATTAAATTCGGTAAGAAAGTCACTTTGTCGAATTCATCTTTGTCACCGGTCGGGTCAAGCTGTGTTTTCCAGTTTACTTTTTGGAAAATATACTCGGCACGTAAACCTAAAACCGCAGTAAGCTTGTTGCTGAATTTGTACTCGGTATTTAAGAATCCTCCGTGAATAATCTGCTCTCCGGAATATTTTTGAGGATCCAGGGCATTGCTGATTTCTGAGTTTCCAATGAAGGTACTCACGTTAAAGTAACCATTGTTCAGATTTTGCTGGTTGTAAAACAAATCCAGGTTGTCAGGATCAACAAGAGTACCCAGATAAGGACCTTCCGTTTTGAAGTTGAACTGTGTGGCTTTAAAATCTCTGTTTTTAAAACGACCGTTATACCCTAATGTGAATTTTCCTTTAAAATCACCTTCTCCGTCTTTTTTGAATTTATAGTCAACAGCGGCATTGGCAACGGTTTCATACTCTTTTAATCTCTGGAAATAACGGTGGTTGTCCGGTTTTGATTTACTGATTAGTACATAGCCTTCGTCAGTCTTTTTAAAAGAATTGTACATTCTGTCCGGTGTATCACCTGTGATGTTGTTTTGGGCTACACCCCAGTTGAATTTTGAACGGCTGCTGATCGTGTGCTCTCCCAATAACTGATTTACAAAAAGGGTGTTTTTGACATATTGAGAACGACGGATCAAACCGTTTCCGGTATCTTCCAAATCGGCAACATATCCGAAATACTCATCTTTAACCTGGCTGGAAGAGTTGATGAACAGGGAGTTGAAGCTGATTTTGTGGTTGTTGTTTATTTTGTAGCCAACATTTACCAATCCGGTGGTGTTGGTGTTGTAACCCATTGAAGTATAGGTTTTGAAATTTTTGTTGATCAAACTTCCGTCACCGCTAACGCTTCCTTTTGCGCTACCGTTTCTTTTGGAGGTATATTCATTGCTGAAAGATCCGGTTGCGAAAACGCTTAATTTTCCTTCAGCTCCGATGTCGAATGATTTACCTCCGGAAATTCCGAATGATCCGGCTACCGGAGTTTTACCTTCCAGCTGCCATGACTGAAAATCGTAGGCAGCAATTGTTTTCGGATTCGCCTGATTGCTGAAGCCAAAGCTGTTTGGTCCTTTCTGCAGGCTGAAATTGTCCTCTGCCAATGCGTTCGTGTTCACATTAGAACCGATGTCCAATTTTAAAAATCCTTTTCCTTTGTAGTCTTTCGATACGATATCTACGTTACCTCCGGCAAAATCTCCGGAAACTTTTCCGTTGTATACTTTGTCAATAGATACATATTCTACAATGTCTGTAGGGAAAATGTCCAGTTTGATATTCTTTTTTTCCGGATCGTTTGAAGGAATCGGCAGGCCGTTCATGGTGGTGGAGTTGTAACGGTCACCCAAACCTCTCACATAAATATTCCCGGAACCTTCCTGTTTGGTGATCCCTGTAGTTTTGGTTACAGCTGTTGCCACATCGCTAACCCCTTTTCGGGATAATTCCTGCGCTCCGATACTCTGTTTTATTTCAATTGCTTTTTTCTGTTCTACTAATAAAGCGCTTTCTTTCTGACGGCTGGTTTCTATTTTAAGAACAACATCTTCCAGTTGTACTCCGTTTGCACCAATTGCTTTGTCAATGGTTTTTGTTTCTCCTGAAGCTATTTTAAAAGGCACCTCAGTAGTTTCGTAGCCTAAGAAGGCAATCATCAAAATGTGATTTCCTTCCGGAACACTCAGACTAAAATTACCTTTTTCATCTGTACTTGCTCCAATTGTTGTACCTTTAATTGTTATACTGGCAAAAGGTAACGGTTCATTGTTCATTTCTTTGTCTGTAATGGTACCCTTGACAGTTCCCTTTTGTGCGAAGGCAAAGACCGTGAACAATAATGTTGTTAATAATAATTTAAATTTCATTGTGTGTTTATTAAATTTTGTGCAAAGGAACTTGGTGAGCGTTAACTTGAGGTTAGTGACTTGTTATGCTTTTGTTGGTTATTTATTACTAAAACGTTAACAGATTAAATAATCGTTAACACATGTAATCGTTTTGTATTATCTTTACCTTTACAACCCGAAAACACACATACAGTGTCCATTATGAAGAAAAAAGACATTAAGATTTTATTGGTTGATGATGAGCAAGATATCCTCGAAATTGTAGGGTATAATCTATCACAGGAAGGTTATCAAATCGTGACCGCCAGCAATGGAAGAGAAGCGATTGCAAAGGCAAAAAAAGAAATGCCGCAACTAATCATTATGGATGTAATGATGCCGGAAATGGATGGAATGGAAGCGTGTGAGAACATTCGTAAAATTCCCGAATTAGCCAATGTTATTATTACGTTCTTAACGGCAAGAAGTGAAGATTATTCGCAGGTTGCAGGTTTTGATGCCGGAGCAGATGATTATATCGCCAAGCCAATCAAACCAAAAGTGCTTGTGAGCAAGGTAAAAGCCTTATTGCGCCGCTTAAAAGAAGAAGAGCAGCAGGGTGATGTGCTTAGAGTAGGTGAAATAGAAATCAACCGCGAAGAGTACAAAATCGTAAAAGAAGGTGAAGAGATTATCCTTCCCCGTAAAGAATTCGAACTGTTTTACCTGTTGGCTTCAAAACCCGGAAAAGTATTCAAACGTGAAGAAATACTGGATAAAGTCTGGGGTAATGAAGTAGTTGTAGGTGGAAGAACAATTGATGTTCACATTCGAAAACTAAGAGAAAAAATCGGCGACGAATTGTTTAAAACCATCAAAGGAGTAGGTTACAAATTAGAAATATAAATGTCCATAAGCTTTAAAAAATCATACAGATTTGCGGTTAAATCTGCACTTTATATTACCATTTTTTCAACTTTATTAATTGCAGGATTGACCTATTGGTTTTTTGAACTGAATTACAAATTCTGTATTGTTTTTGCTTTAGGCGTATACTTCTTTTCCTTTTTCGTTCTGCAATACCGTGTGGAACGCTTTATTTACAGAAGAGTGAAAAAAATCTATGACGATGTTTCGCTTCTGGATTCTTCCACACTCAGAAGTCAGCCGGTTACTACAGATATGGCGACTTTAATGAACGAAGTGCAAAAATTTGCCAAAGACAAAAAAATTGAAATAGAAACCTTAAAAATTCGTGAGGAATACAGAAGAGAATTTCTGGGCAATGTTTCTCACGAATTAAAAACACCGCTGTTTACGGTTCAGGGCTACCTGCTCACGTTGCTGGATGGCGCGATGAACGATAAAGCCATCCGTAAAAAATACCTGCAGCGTGCCGAAAAAGGAGTGGAACGCCTTATCTATATCGTAAAAGATCTGGATATGATTACCAAACTGGAAGCCGGGGATCTGAACCTTGAATTTACCGAATTCAATATTGTAGATGTTGTTCAGAATGTTTTTGACCTGCTTGAAATGCGTGCCGACCAGAAAAACATCATGCTGATGTTTGACCGCAAATACCCGAAAGCGATTAAGGTTTTTGCCGACAAGGAAAGAATCCAGCAGGTAGTGACCAACCTGGTTGAAAACTCCATTAAGTACGGAAAAGAAAACGGAACGACTGAGGTTAGTATTGAAGACCTGGTAAACAATAAAGTGATCATCCGTGTTACCGATAACGGTGAAGGAATTCAGAAACAATACATTTCGCGTTTGTTCGAACGATTCTTCCGTGTCGATAAAAGCGGAGCCCGTTCGGAAGGCGGTTCCGGTCTGGGTCTGGCTATCGTGAAGCATTTAATTGAAGCCCATGACGAGCGCATTTATGTGGAAAGCAAACTCGGCGTTGGCTCAGAGTTTTCCTTTACGCTCGAAAAGACTAAATAATTGCCTCCAGGTTATTTCCTGGGTAACATTCTTTAACCCTTTATACAAGGCCACCTGAAGCAGGTCGTCTGCTTTAAAATCCTCCTGTCTGGAATACGGGATCAATCCTTTTTTCTTTAATTTCTTAGCCAGATATTCCTGTTCATATTGTCCGGGTGTTGGAATAAAAAAAGCTTTTTTGCCCAGTTGTGCCAAATCCATGATAGTCGTATAGCCGGAGCGGCTCAATACGATTTTACTTTGGTTAAAAGCCATCTCAAGCTCTTCTGTATTCATAAAATTATAACAGGTAAAATTCAGTCGGCGGGTAATGGTCTGCTCTTCTTCGATCACACCTCTGATAAAAATGATCTTGCCTTCAAAATATTTCAGCTCCAGTTTCAGCTTCTCTTCCAGCAGGGTGCGTTGCGGCTCCGGTCCGGAAAGGATAACCATAAGGTCATATATCGGTTCGACTGCTTTTTTGTGCAGACGGCTCAACGGGCCAATGTATTTCACGTTTAGTGAAGAGCTGTCCAGATGTCCTAATTTACCGGAAAGATTAGGTGTGCCGGCAATATCGGGAACCCAGCATTCATTAAACTTTTTAATAAACTGATGGTGTATTTTGGTCGTTATCCAGGAAGTATTTCCGGTCAGCACATTCAGCTGATGCGTTATAAACACCGTTGGGACCTTATTGGAATACAATCCCAGGCGATTGTCCGATATAATACCGTCAATCTCATGCTCATCGATCCAGCGTTCTATAGTGCTGTGCTCCGTGCGCATGGCTTTAACCATATTCGGGATCTGCGAAATAAGCTTCCATTTAAAATTGGCGCCGTTTTGGGCATACTGGATTTTATAGGAAGGCAATTCCAGTGTCTGCAAATGCGGAAACTCTTTTTCCAATAGTGATAAAGCAACACCATCGGAAGCAACTACCGGCTGATAACTGTTATTTTCCAAAGCCTCGATAATAGGAATGCATCGTGTGGCATGGCCTAATCCCCAGTTTAACGGGGCAACTAAAATTCTTTTTTTATGTACTTTATGCATTTTACAAATTTTCCAAAAGTTTTTCTCTTAATCCCGATAGCATTGGAAACCCTTTTTGAAAAAACAACCCAAATCAAACGCTGAAAGAACAAGTTTTTTCCAAAGATTAGCATGCATAACGGAAACTTAACGATTAAAATTGTCTGAAGTTTCGTTCAAAATAAGTATCTTTAATAACTTGTTTGATAAGTGCAAAGTAAAACTATTTTTGTTCTTGGATATTTCCGTAATTTTACCAAAATTTTAAGTTTAGTCGTGGGAAGTAAAAATAAATTAAAAAGATTTAAGGAAAACGAGACTTTCGGTAATGTTTTTCAGCCAACAAGAGAAGAGGTAGTAACGGATTCTTTTCCGTTAAAAGGAAAGTGGAATAAAGAATTTTTCAAAAACGACAACCCGCTTGTTTTAGAACTGGGTTGCGGAAAAGGAGAATATTCTGTAGGTTTGGCAGAACGTTACCCGGATAAAAATTTTATCGGTATCGATATCAAAGGGGCACGATTTTGGAGAGGAGCTAAAACAGCTGTAGCGAACGAATTGCACAATGTGGCTTTTTTGCGTACGCAGATTGAGCTAATCGAACATGTTTTTGATAAAAATGAAGTAGATGAGATCTGGATCACGTTTCCGGATCCGCAGATCAAATACAAACGTACCAAGCACCGCATGACCAATACGGAGTTTTTACAGCGTTATAAAAAAATACTGAAAAAAGACGGATTGATGAACCTGAAAACGGATAGCGAATTTATGCACGGCTATACGTTAGGATTGCTTCACGGAGAAGGACATGAGGTTATTTATGCGAACCACAATGTATACAAAAATGAAGGCGCTCCGGAAGTGGTAACAGCGATCCAGACCTTTTATGAAAAACAGTATTTAGAACAAAATAAAGCCATTACCTACATACAATTTAAAATTAAGTAGATGAACTATTTTATGCCGCTTATTCTGGGTTTTACAGCAGCATCCATCGGAATCACTCCGCCTGGATTGCTCAACATGACTGCTGCAAAAGTTAGCGTAAGAGATGGCAGAAATAAAGCCGTTATGTTTGCTTTAGGGGCGACACTCACTGTCCTTTTTCAAACCTATATGGCGGTTCTGTTTGCAAAATTTATAGACAGAAATCCCGATGTCATTAACCTTTTACAGGAAATCGGACTTGGGATTTTTGTTTTGCTGACGATTTACTTTTTTACAACAGCCAACAAACCGAAAAAACAAAAGGAAGAATTAAAAATGAGGAGCAAGACCAGCCGGTTCTTTTTAGGAATGCTGCTGTCTGCCCTGAATTTATTCCCGATTCCGTATTATGTATTCGTGAGTGTATGGCTTTCCCGAAACGGGTACTTCTTTTTTAACCAGTCCTATATTTCATTATTTGTATTCGGAGCGGTTTTAGGTTCTTTCCTGGTATTCTATATGTACATACTGTTCTTTAAAAAGAAAGAGGAAAAAAAACCGTCTTTCCTGATGAACAATATCAACTACATTATCGGGTCCATCACCGGGCTGGTATCCGTTATCACTCTGGTTAAATTAATCAACAATTACCTGGGCTAATGATAGCCGTTAACGACAATTTTTTTGAAAAAGTCTATGCCGTTGTCCGGCAGATTCCCTACGGAAGAGTAACCTCCTACGGTGCTATTGCAAAAGCATTGGGTGCGGCGCGTTCTGCCAGAATGGTAGGCTGGGCAATGAATGCCGCGCACGGAAAAGATGATGTACCGGCACATCGTGTGGTCAACAGAAACGGACTGCTTTCCGGGAAACACCACTTTGAAGGCACCAACCTGATGCAGCAATTGCTGGAAAGCGAAGGCATAAAAGTGAAAAACAATCAGGTGGTTGATTTTAAAAAAGTACTCTGGGAACCGGAGGTTACGTTTTAGGACGGCTCTTTCGGACTGTTCTCAATCAGGCAGATTATAAAAGTTGTTTTTTGCTCGTCACTCTGGTAACTCAGATAGCCTCCGTGTGCTTCAATAATATTTTTGGAAAGCGTTAAGCCAATACCGGCACCGTCTTTACGGGTGGTAAAAAACGGCAGGAAAATTTTATCCTTAATAGCCGCATCAATCCCAAAACCGTTATCGGAAATAGTCAGGTAAAAACGATTGTTGCTAAACGATGCCGCCACTTCAATAAATCGATCTTCAGCATTGCTGTTTTCCAGCGAAAAAATACTATTCGTAAACAAATTGATAATAACCTGTTCCATTTGTTGTTTGTCAAGGTGCAGCTGTCGGTTAAAATCAACCGTATTGCGAAGAGTAATGCCGTTTTTCTTAAAAAGCGGGGCCATGACCGCAATGCATTCGTCAAGCAGGATTTTAAGTTCCGTTTTTGTTTTTTGAGGGGAAGGAAGCATCGCCAGTTTCCGGTAATTGTCAACAAAAAACTGTAACTGGTCACTTCTGTTCACAATGGTGGAAAGACTCAGGCGGATGTCCTCGAAATCTTCATTGGAAAGTGTGTCCTGGTTAACAATGTCCTGGAGGTTTTGCGATAAGGAACGGATGGGCGTCAGGGAATTCATCAGCTCATGCGAGATAACCTTCATCAGGTTGATCCAGGCTTCTTTTTCTTTTTTCTCAATAACCCGCTGAATGGAATCCAGCAGTATAATATAGTATTCTTTATTGTTTGCTTTACTCAACGAAGACTGGAGTATAAACGTTTGCGGGTCGCTGTTCTCGTTAACCCGTATTTGTACAGGAGCTTTAAGTTCCTCAAAATTATTGTCTTCAATGACCTTGCAAAAAGCTGGCAGCTGGTTTTTTAAATACAACCATTTAGACACCTTGGGCACCGTAAAATAATCGGAAAAATAGTCATTTATTAAAAAGATATTCCACTCGTCGCTTTCTTTTTCAAGAATAAGAACGCCGCTGTCAATATTGTTCAGGATGGACTGGTAAATGATCTCTCTGGAAGTCTGTTCCTGCGCTCTTGTTTTTAAAACGTCATACAGTTCGTATAGCTTTTTATAATTCCCGAACTGGTATTCTTTCGAATAACTGGACGAAAAATCATTCTGTAAAATAGCCGAAATGGTTTTGTCGTAAAAGGAAAATACATTCTTGAAAAAAAAGTAAAGCTCGAGCAAAAGCAGTACCAGCAGGCAGATACAGCAAAACAGGCTGTAGGTGAGCCCTTTCTGAAATAAAAACAGGCCAAGCCCGGTTGTTAGTAAAATGACAAACAGCCGCAAAAACAAAGCATTATGAACTCTCCAGGATTTGGTCATCGAAACGGGATTTATTCTTTTACGTCAATTTTAAACTTCTCTATTCTCCGGTATAAAGCCGCACGGGAAAGCCCTAACTCTTCCGCAGTTTTGCTAATGTTGTTATGATGTTTGGCCAGTATTTTTTCTATGGTAGCCTTTTCAATATCGGATAGCTGGATCTCCTCGGCAGCTGTTTCCACCGGTACAATAACGGTCAGATCCAGGTCGGCTGCGGTTATGGTACTGTTTTCACATAGAATAACAGCGCGTTCAATCCGGTTTTCCATTTCGCGGATATTACCGTTCCAGGCGTGTTTTTCGATGTTTTGAAGTGCTTTTTCGGCAAACGTAATACGCTCGCGGTTGTACTTTGCAATCATTTGCGTCAGTAAAAAATCAGCCAGCGGAATAATGTCTTCTTTCCGGTTTCGCAAAGGCGGTAACAGGATTTCCATGGTATTGATCCGGTAAAACAAATCTTCCCGGAAATTTTTAAAAGCAACTTCCTGTTTTAAATCCAGATTGGTAGCGGTAATGATGCGCACATCCAAAGGTCTTGGTTTTGCTTCGCCAAGCCGGGTAACCGTTTTATTCTGAATGATCTGCAGTAATTTGGATTGCAGGTGCAGGGGAATGTTTCCGATTTCGTCTAAAAAAATAGTGCCGTTCTGAGCCGCTTCAAAGCGCCCCGGGGTATCGGTCCTGGCATCGGTAAAAGCCCCTTTGGCATAGCCGAAAAGCTCACTTTCAAAAATATTCTCATTTAAGGAACCCAGATCAACATGAATAAAAGGCTTGTCTTTACGATTGGAATTTTGATGGATATATTCGGCAAAAACATATTTTCCGGTACCGTTTTCACCCAGTACCAGCACGTTGGCATCCGTTCGGGCTACCTTTTCGGCAATGGCATACGCCTGTTTTATAGCGGCGGAACTACCGGTAAAAATAACTTTGTTTTTAGGGAGTGCCTCCGACTTTTTAGTTTCTTTCCGGCTCTTTAAAACGGCATTTTGCAATAACGAGATCAGCTGCTCGTTGTCCCAGGGTTTCATGATGTAGTCAAAAGCACCGCTTTTTAAGCCTTCCACCGCCGTTTCTACCTTGCCAAAAGCCGTCATTAAGATCACGATCGTATTGGGAGAAAGGGTTTTGATCTCTTTCAGCCAGTGAATTCCTTCGCGGCCATCTTCAAAACCAATACGGTAATTCATGTCCAGTAAAACAACATCAATGGGATTATCGGCAAGCAACTGCACAATTTTTTTAGGAGAACTTACCGTAAGGATGGTTTCAAAATGTTTTTTTAACAGCAGTTTTGCCGACAAAAGAATGTCTTCCTGGTCATCGATGATTAAAATTTGGGCTTGCATTTTTTTCATGGCTGTTCGATTTCGTACAAAAAGTGTCCGATAATGAACACTGCTTTATTTTGATTGATTGGGAAAGGCTTGATTTTTAGCAAGTTTTTGATTTATAAATCTATGGCACAAAATTGACTATGGATAATACAACAAAAACAAATAAAAATGGACACCGTTATTACCCGTAAAAATAGAAAAAATAGCTATCGTATCGGATTTATTTTGCTCTTTTTAGCGGCGGGTTATTTTGCTTATGCAATGATTACCAATGAAAGAAGTCTGAATATCAGCCAAAGTGAAATCATTGTAAAAACTGTAGAAAAAGAATACTTTGAAGATTTTATCGCCTTCCAGGCAAAAGTGGAGCCGTTGCATTCCATGCTGATAAATGTTGTTGAAGGGGGTTCCGTTCAGGAGATCTTTGTAGGAAACGGTGATAATGTTGAAAAAGGACAGGCTTTGGCAAAATTGTACAACCCGAATACGGAACTCAGTTACCTGACGCAGGAAACTTCCATTATTGAACAGATCAATAATTTAAACAAGGCACGGCTGGATATCCGGAATCAGGAACTGAACCTGGCAAAAGACCTTATTGCAATTGAGCACGATTACAATGCTGCCAAACAACTATATGATCTGAATGAAAGACTGTTCCGAAAAGAGATCATTGCTAAAAACGACTGGGAAACCACTAAGGAGAGTTTTCGTTTTCAGCAGGAAAGAAAAAACATTATCCAGCAGAGTATCCAAAAAGAAAAACAAACCAACCGCGTACAGATCGGCCAGATCAACCGGTCGATTGCAACAATGGAAAAAAGCCTCGAGATTTTAAGAAGCAATAAGAAAAACTTCCTGGTTACCGCCCCTTTATCTGGCAGACTTTCCTCTTTTGAACCTATATTAGGGAAAACCTATCAGGCAGGAGAAAGTATCGGTAAGATTGACGTGATGAAAGGATACAAGCTAATGGCAAAAATAGACGAGTTTTATCTGGAAAGAGTCGCTACGGGACAAAAAGGAACGATAGAATATAAGGACAAACAGGTGAACGTTATCATCTCAAAAGTGATTCCGGAAGTAAAAGAAGGCAAATTCCAGATTGAGATGAACTTTGAAAGTGAAAAAGACCTGGATTTACAGCAGGGATTAAGTTTTGGCGTAAAGCTGATCCTTTCCGAAAGCACCAGGAAAATTGTATTGCCCAAAGGCAATTTCAGTCAGGAAACTTCCGGGAAATGGGTTTTCGTGGTTCAGGGAAATAAAGCCGTAAGAAGATCGATAACACTGGGAAGGGAAAACCCGTTGTACTTTGAAGTGCTGGACGGCTTAAAAGCAGGGGAAAAAGTGATTACCTCTTCCTATAAAGATTACCAGGAGGTAACCGTATTAAATCTCGAAAAATAGCATCATTAAAAGAGAAACCGCCAGTAAAAGCAGCTTGTATAAAAGATAAAGCCGTAACTTTTGCAGTCGTGACGACTAAAAAACATATACATTTAGCAGCCGCTTTAAAGCAGGTAAAAGCAATCTGACAAGGGATGCCCAATGTGGAAAAAATAAAACAAACGGTGCTGTTTTACGAACAGGCTAAAAAAATAATTAAGAAATCAATCATCAATCAATAAACGAACAGTTATGATAAAAATCGAAAATCTTTCAAAAGTTTTTAGAACGGAAGAAGTCGAAACAGCCGCCTTAAACGGAATATCCTTACAGGTTAATGAAGGCGATTTTGTGACCATTATGGGACCTTCCGGCTGTGGGAAATCGACATTGCTAAACATTGTAGGACTTTTGGACAGCGCTTCCGGCGGCAGTTACCTGATGCTGAATCAGGAAATCAACGGCTTAAAAGAAGTGGAGAAAGCCAAAGTGAGAAAACAAAACATCGGGTTTATTTTTCAGAATTTTAACCTGATCGATGAGCTTTCGGTGTATGATAACATAGCGCTGCCGCTGATTTATAACAATGTGAATGCTGCCGAAAGAAAGAAAAAAGTTGAAGCAATAGCGCAAAGACTGTCCATTTCACACCGTTTAAAACATTATCCGCAGCAGCTTTCCGGCGGACAGCAGCAGCGTGTAGCCGTAGCCAGAGCTTTAATTAACGACCCTAAAATTATCCTTGCCGATGAACCTACCGGAAACCTGGATAGTAAAAACGGAAATGAAGTAATGGAGCTACTGACCGATTTGCACGCAAAAGGAGCCACGATACTAATGGTGACCCACTCGGATTATGACGCTTCTTTCTCGCAGAAAACAATTTACATGAAAGACGGCACCATTCTTACCGAAAAAAACAATTCCAGAAATGTAGACGTCTTTGTTGACGCAAAAGAAAACTAACCTTAAACAGACACAACCATGATACGATTTATTATTACAGCAACGATAGGACTTGTAGGATTACTTTGTAATGCCCAGGTTTCCGAAAACAGAGCGATTGCCGGTTTTACCAAAATTGAAGTTTCCAAAGGCGTTCAGGTGTTTTTTACACAAGGGAATACCACGACAGTAAAAGTGGAATCCGATAATGAAGATAAATTAAAGCAGATAGTTACGGCCGTAAAAGGTGAAACACTGAAAATCAGTGTGCAGTCCAAAAAAGGCTCAACCAATTTCCAGGTATTAAAAGTGTCGGTAACGGCACCCAATGTATCGTCTTTTAAAATTGATTCCGGTGCCGGATTTTCGTCAGAAAACACCATTACGGTTAAAAAAGCGGTTGTTGATCTGGCTTCCGGGGCGGTATTTTCCGGAAACATAAAAGCTACAGAAGCGGTATTGAAACTCAATTCGGCGGCAACTTTTAAAGGAAATATTGAAACCAAAGATCTCGGCGCAAATCTTTCCGGTGCCTCCACTCTGAAAGTGACCGGCAAAGCCGAAAATATGAAACTTGAAACCGCCAGCAGTTCGTTTTGTAAAGCAAAAGACCTTGTGGTACAAAATGCTGTGGTAAAGGCAGAAAGTGCCGCAGTGGTTACGGTAAATGTAAAGAATTCGCTGGATGTATCGGCTAATTCAACGGCTGTTGTTAAATATTACGGAACACCTAAAAATATAAGCCAGCAAAAAGCAACTTTGGGTAAAATTTCAGCCGAATAGGAAGGTTCAGAAAAGATAAAATGAGAACACTGAAAATAACAATGGCTGTAGTACTGTTGAACACCCTGAATGCTTTTGCCCGGGAATGCAATTGTGGACAGAAATTCCGGTTTGTGAAGCAGTACATGGCTGAGCAATAAGGTGCTTCCTTAAAAATATAAAACTATGATTTTAAACTGGTTAAAAATATTTGTTTATCATTTTAAACAAAACAAACTGTTCTCAATACTGAATGTATTGGGGCTGAGTATCGGAATTTCGGGATTGATCTTTGCGATCCTGTACTGGAATGAGGAACATTCGTACAATGCCTGGAATCCGGAAAAAGAAAAGATATTTGAAGTGTTTAACGATATGGGCGATGCCGGTATCTGGGCCTCCAATCCGGCTCCGCTCGGACCGATAGTAATCAAAACGTCTAAGGATATTGATAGCTATTGCTATTACAATCCGTGGTATTATGAGGAAATTGTAAGCTACAAAGGCAAAAAAGAATTAATCAATAAAATTATTGATGCCCAGAGCAACTTCTTTTCCTTTTTTCCTTTTGAATTTGTCAAAGGAAGCCCGAAAACGGCTATACAGGATGGCAATAGTATGGCGATTTCAGAAAGCACGGCCAGGCTGCTCTTTAAAGAGGAAGAGCCGTTAGGAAAACAGGTAGAATACTCCGGAAGAATTTTTATGATCCGGGGCGTGTACCGCATTCCCGGGAAATCGTCACTGGCACCGGAAGTTGTTACCAATCTGATCGCATCAAGCCTGCAGGAAAATAGCGACCAGTGGGGCAACTATAATTATGGACTGTTGCTGAAACTAAAAAATCCGGCAAAAACAGCTGCGGTGATCAAAACAATAGACAGGATATATTATGAGAACACCACTTTAAAAATGGCTAAAGAGCAGGGATTGAGCGGTCCGGAATTTGTAAAAAGATATGGTGCTACCAAATCCGGGCTCAGTTCGTTAGAAACGGCAAGGCTTAATGAGAATGTCAGTATTCTCCCGGAGAAAAAAGGAAACTACCAGTTTTTGGTAATCATGATCGGCTTATCGGTACTTATTTTAGTATTGTCCATCGTTAATTATGTAAACCTGACAACGGCAAATGCCATCAAAAGAGCCAAAGAAGTAGGCGTCAGAAGAATTATCGGAGCTACTAAAAAACAAATTATACAGCAATTTGTTTTCGAAACCATTTTAGTGGTCTGCTGTGCCGTGGTGTTGTCGCTTATGTTAGTGGAACTATCGTTGCCGTATTACAACTCCTTTTTAGAAAAATCGCTTGAGCTGGAAGGAAGCCAGTTTTATTTACAGTTACTGGGCATTGTGCTGGTTGTTATTTTGGTGGCCGGAATTTTTCCGGCAGTTTATGTATCCAATTTCGAAACCCTGAAAGTACTGAAAGGAAATTTCGGACGCAGTAAGAACGGAGTATGGCTGCGAAACGGAATGCTGATCCTTCAGTTTACGATAGCCACTTTTTTTATAATAGGTTCCTATATTGTTTACCAGCAGGTGAACTTCATGATGAACAAAGAACTGGGCTTTCAGGGAAATCAGGTTATTGATATTTCTTTTAGAAGAACCAGCAACGAAGGGAATTTTGAACGCTATGCCACCATTAAAAAAGAGCTGATGAAAATTAAAGGCGTGCAGGACGTTTCGGCAGGAACTTTTAATTTCAGCGGCAGCGGAGCAACCTCAACATCCGGATTTAACTATAAAGATGTGGCGGTCCAGGGACAAAATATGGCAATCGATTTTGGAATGCTGAAAATGCTCGATATCAAAATGCTGGAAGGTAGAAACCTGTCGCCGGGTATTGCATCAGATACGATTGATTCGGTGATCCTTAATAAAACAGCACTGGACAGGCTAAACGAGAAAGAACCGTTAGGAAAAGAAATTTCATGGAATGGCAACAAACTTAAAATAGTAGGAATTGCCGATGATTTCCACCTTTTCGGACTACACGAAAAAATCCCGCCTATGGTCTTCTTCCACATTAAAACCATTCCATGGATGGGTAAAACCATGAGCCGGGTGTATGTTAAAATGTCACCGGAGGACATGGAAAAAACCATAGCAGCACTGGAAAAATTCTGGACCAAAAAAGTAGATACGGATTACCCGTTTAAATATGATTTTGTAAACAAGGAATTTGCCAGAACCTATGCCGCCTATGTCAAACAACGAAACCTGTTTGCCTTGCTAAACGGAGTGGTGATATTGATCGCGTTATTCGGATTATTTGCACTGGCATCCTATTCGATTGAAAGAAGAATGAAAGAAATTGCCATTCGCAAAACATTGGGTGCCGAAACCAAAACATTGCTGAAAGAACTGTCTTTGCAATACCTTATTTTCGGAATAATCGGGTTTGTTGCAGCAACTTTCCCGGTGTACTATCTGCTCAATAAATGGCTGGAAAACTTTGCGTTCCGAATAACGATCGCGGTGAGTCCTTTCATTATCGGATTCCTGGTGCTGATGTTTTTAACACTGCTGATCGTCCTTTCGAAAGCCTATCAGGCTACGCGGGTGGATGTATTGCGATACCTGAAGTACGAATAGTATTGGCTATTATTATAACTACCTTTTGCTGTGACTGGATTTTTTCAGTCACAGCATTTTTTTTAAAGAAAGGGCAGTTTTGATGATAAAATGTGAACTTTTAAGTGAATTTTAATTGCCTGAAAATCTTTTCAGCAGGAAAGGAGCATGGGGAAACAGCTGGTAACTATTGTAATTACGGTGGTTTTGGAGGGATAATGACCGGGGAGAAACAACTCTATCGCACTATAAACAAATACAATTCTTTATCTTTATTTTAAGAACTTTTCATCTTATCTTTGCAAGATAGAGTCAGTCTTAATAAACGACTTAAAGAAAATAATATAATGAAATTAGATAGAAAAGAAATTCTTAAAGCATTGGAGTCCATTTCCATAGCTGGAGAAGGTAAAAATATGGTTGAAAGTGGTGCTGTTCAAAATGTAATCACTTTTGGAGATGAGGTTGTAGTCGATTTATTGTTGCATACGCCGGCACTGCATATCAAAAAACGTGCTGAGGTGGATATCATGAAAGTAATTCATGAGCAGGTTTACGATAAAGCCAAAGTAAAAGTAAATATAAAAGTTGAAGCCCCTGAAAAACCGGAAATTAAAGGCAAATCAATTCCGGGAATCAGTAATATTATTGCTGTTTCTTCTGGAAAAGGGGGAGTAGGAAAATCTACTGTAACGGCTAACTTAGCGGTAACACTGGCTAATATGGGCTTTAAAGTTGGTGTCCTGGATGCCGATGTATACGGACCGTCGATGCCTATCATGTTTGACGTTGAAAAGGCCAGACCTATTTCTGTTGAAGTGGATGGCAAATCAAAAATGAAACCAATTCAGAGTTATGGCGTGGAAATACTATCCATCGGATTTTTTACAAATCCGGATCAGGCAGTAATCTGGAGAGGACCAATGGCTTCAAAAGCATTAAACCAGATGATTTTTGATGCCGATTGGGGAGAATTAGACTTTATGTTACTGGATTTACCACCGGGAACCGGAGATATCCATTTATCCCTGATGCAGTCACTGCCTATTACCGGAGCGGTAGTGGTAAGTACGCCACAGGCAGTCGCTTTGGCCGATGCTAAAAAAGGTGTGGCAATGTTCCAGGCAGAAAGCATCAATGTTCCGGTTTTAGGAATTATTGAAAACATGGCCTACTTTACACCGGAAGAATTACCAGATAATAAATACTACATCTTCGGAAAAGAAGGTGCGCGAAACCTGGCAGAAGATTTACAGGTGCCGTTTTTAGGAGAAATTCCAATTGTTCAGAGTATCAGGGAAGCAGGCGATTACGGTCGTCCGGCGGCTTTACAGACCGCTTCTCCGGTAGAAAAAGCATTTGAAGACTTAGCGCGTTCCGTAGTACAGGAAGTAGTAGACAGAAATGAAAGTCTGCCTCCTACAGAAGCAATAAAAATTACCACGATGGCTGGATGTTCAGCTGTAAAAAAGAAATAAAATGACAACAGAAGAAATCAAATTAAACGTTGAGAAAGCACTGGAAGAGATTCGTCCCTTCCTGAATTCAGACGGAGGTGACATCACACTTATTGACATCGAAGATGATAAGCATGTGAAAGTCCGCCTTGAAGGCGCTTGTACAGCTTGTAGCGTGAATCAGATGACCTTGCGTGCCGGAGTTGAAACAACTATAAAAAAATATGCTCCACAGATCGAGACTGTGGTTAATGTAGCATAAGTTCAGGATATTTAAGTCTCAATTTTCGATAACAATATTGAAAATTGGGACTCTTTTTGCTTTCAGGATCCTATCCTGTATAGTTTTTTAATGCTTTCCATTGTTAGATTTCTTGATATTTGTCATAGAATGTGAAAATAATTCTAAGGACTTTTGTGTCCTTAAAAATCCATTAAATAATGATTGAAACAGATATACTAATTATTGGCGCAGGTCCCACAGGACTTTTCGCTGTTTTTGAAGCAGGACTTTTAAAATTAAAATGCCATATCATTGACGGTCTTCCGCAGCCCGGAGGACAATTAACAGAATTGTATCCTAAAAAACCAATCTTTGATATCCCCGGATACCCGTCCGTTTTAGCGGGAGATTTAGTGAACAACCTGATGGAACAGATCAAACAGTTCCAGCCTGGTTTTACGCTGAATGAAAAAGCAGAAACTATAGAAAAACTGGAAGATGGTACGTTTATCGTTACCACCGATAAAGGAACGCAGCATCATGCAAAAGCCGTTGCGATTGCCGGAGGTTTGGGTAGTTTTGAGCCGAGAAAACCAATCCTGAAAGATTTGGAATTCTACGAACAGGAAGACAGAGGTGTAGAATATTTTGTAAAAGATCCGGAAAAATTCCGCAACAAGAAAGTGGTTATTTCCGGAGGAGGCGATTCGGCATTGGACTGGAGTATTTTCCTGGCCGATGTAGCTTCGGAAGTGACTTTGGTTCACAGAAGAAACGAGTTCAGAGGTGCGCTGGATTCTGTGGAAAAAGTACAGGAATTGAAAAAAGCGGGAAAAATCAAATTGGTTACACCGGGAGAAGTTGTCGGATTTAAAGGTTCGGAACGAGTTGAATCGGTAGATATCGAAATTAACGGTGCCCGGATGAATGTGGTTACGGATTACTTTATTCCGCTGTTTGGATTAACACCTAAATTAGGCGCAATTGCAAACTGGGGACTGGAAATCGAGAAAAACGCGATTAAAGTGAACAATGCACTGGATTACCAGACAAATATTGAAGGCATCTACGCTATTGGCGATATCAATATTTATCCTGGAAAATTAAAGCTGATTTTATGCGGTTTCCACGAAGCTACGCTGATGTGTCAGAGTGTATATAACAAGCTGAATCCGGGTAAAAAATATGTGTTAAAATATACAACGGTTAGCGGTGTGGACGGTTTCGACGGTACCCGTAAAGAAGCTGAAAAAGCAGTTGTAAAATCGATAGATTAGAAATAAACGGGCTGTAGCCTGTTTTGTAAACAGAAAAGAAATGTCGCAGGATATAACGATAACAATTACCGATAGAGAAGGCGCTACGCACGAGGTTCAGGCACCAACAGACATGAATATGAATATCATGGAACTGGTCAGAGCCTATGAGCTGGCACCGGAAGGCACTATCGGGATCTGCGGTGGAATGGCAATGTGTGCCTCTTGTCAGTGTTATATCTTAAACGATGTAGCGGTCCCGGAAATGGGCGATGACGAAGAAGCCATGCTGTCGGAAGCATTTAATGTGAAGCCAAACAGCCGACTGGGTTGCCAGATTCACATCACCGAAGATTTAGACGGATTAGCGGTGGAATTAGCACCGGAATATTAAAGCGAAGATTTTTCTTCGCTTTTTTTTGTAACATTTTATAAAGTACTCCGTATAATTACAGTATTTATAAAATTTCCCTTTAGGGATTAAATTAATGATTCAAACTTCCTATTCACCCGGTTTACATAAACTGCTCACACTTTCGGTACAGGACGACGGTATCCTTAAAGATGCCCGGGGTTTTGCCGATTTTACCGAAAAAATTCTGGAAACCTATAATCTGGAAAAAGTAGGCCTGGTAACACATTCTTTCGAAAATAATAGTTTTACAATTGCAGTATGTCTGAAAGAATCCCATATTTGCATTCATACCTGGCCGGAGTTCCATCAGCTGACAATCGATATTTACCTGTGTAATTATCTTCAGGACAATTCCGGAAAAGTTAAAGATATTGCTAACGATTATATCAGTTACTTTCGTGCGGATATTATTAAAGATTTTGAAATTAACAGATAATTTATGAAAGTAACGTGTTATCAGTGTGATACTGCTACGGATATTGATGTGAATTTTGAAGTAGTGCAGTTTGTCTGTCCTGGCTGTAAAAGTGTGTACCTTTCCAATAAAGAGGGTGACTTTGTTTTTAGAAAACAATACAGCTACAAGCGGGAATATGACGGACTGAAAGTGGGGCAGAAAGGAACCTTGAAGAATGTCGAGTATACCATAACGGGTATTATTGTAAAAAACATACCCGAAAATTTCTTTTGGACGGAATATATACTAACGGATGCAGCCGGAAATTTCCGGTATTTATCTGAAGCAAACGGACACTGGATATTGCTGGAAGAAACAGAAGACGCGCATTTGGCAAGCACGAAACTGAAGCATATTACCTATAATGATGTTACGTATAGCCTGTATGAAAGTACCAGTGCTACAATTGCCTCAGCAGAAGGTTATTTTGATTTTGAATTGCCGGTAAAGGCAATAAGAATGACAGAGCACATAGCGCCACCTTATATTATTTCGAAAGAAAATATAAATAGTGAAAAAACCGTATTCACCGGCGAACATATTTCAAAAAGTAAAATAAAGAAGGCATTTAAAGCGGATTATGTGCCTGCAACTGTTGGCATTGGAATCGTACAGCCATTTGTTTTTAATATCCGGAACCTGGCGCTTATTTTGTGTTCCTGTATGCTGCTGATACTGTTAACCCATCTGTTTGTTTATAACGATAGGGAGGAAAATGTTGTTGTGAGCAAGGACCTTCACTTTAGTGAATTTAATAATAAAGAATTTATATCGCCTTCTTTTACTTTAAAAGGAGGAGCAGCACCTTTAACGGTTGCGGTTTTTTCAGAAGTAGATAACTCCTGGGCTAACGTTCAGGTAGCTTTGGTGAATGAAAAAACAAGTGAAGAAATTTACGCCAATAAAGATGTGGAATATTATCACGGCTATACCGATGGTGAAAACTGGTCTGAAGGAGATAAATCGGAGGATTTCAGTATCTGTGGCGTTAGTGCCGGACAGTATCACTTGACCATTACGCCTCAAAAAGCACCCGAAGACAATAGTAATACCTATATGAGGGTTACCGCTGTCTGGAATCAGGCCTCCATGTGGAATGTCTGGGTAATTGTAATAACAATCATTGTTTTTCTGGTTATCGTGTATTATTTAAGCGTGTATTTTGAAAAACAGCGATGGGCAGAAAGTGTGAATTCCCCTTATATAAACGATTAATTTCAGATGGATAGTATTGTAAGCTTTATAAAAAATAATAAATGGTCTTTGCTGGTTGCACTAGCCGTTTATCTGCTGTATTTACAGTTTATATTCTCCGGAAACAGGATCTGTGACTGTGTTGCAACAGAAAAATACGGAAGCAGTAACGGAAGCAGGGTACACGTTGGACGTTTTTATCATAAATAGTTTTAAAAATAAAAATATATGGATCTTATCACATTAAAACCGATTTTAAATTCTGTTGTTTTCTCACTATTAGGAGTACTGATCCTTTTGGGAGCCTATTTTGTCATTGAAAAATTAACCCCGGAAAACACGTGGAAAGAAATTGTTCAGAAAAATAATATTGCCGTTGCCATCGTTTTTGCGGCATTTATAATTGGAATATCAATGATTATTAGTGCAGCAATACATGGGTAAAAAGTACCTGAAATTTGAATTTCTGCTGCTAATGGCTGTATTTACAATTGCCACTTGCGGCCTGGTATACGAGCTGGTGGCAGGAACACTGGCCAGTTACCTTTTAGGGGATTCGGTTAAACAATTCTCGTTCATCATTGGAGTGTACCTTTTTTCAATGGGAATAGGCTCTTACTTCTCAAAATTTATCCGGAAAGACCTGCTCAATACTTTTGTAGAGATTGAGATCCTGGTAGGATTAATTGGCGGACTGAGTTCGGTAATCCTGTTTTTATTATTTGAAAGTGTCGATTACTTCCAGTTTATCTTATACCTTCTGGTATTTGTAACAGGATGCCTGGTTGGTCTGGAAATACCGCTTTTAATGAATATCCTGAAGGATAAGGTAGCCTTCAGGGATTTGGTGTCTAATGTTTTTACATTCGATTATATAGGCGCTTTACTCGCTTCGATATTATTCCCTCTGGTTCTGGTGCCGCAGCTTGGTGTAATGCGAACCTCGCTGTTTTTTGGAATGATCAATGTTAGTATTGCCATCGTATTGTGTTTTGTTTTAAAAAACGAATTGAAACGCCCTTATCTCCTTAAAGCAAAAGCGATAGGCTCTTTCGTATTCCTGCTTCTGGTATTTCTTTTTTCGGAAGCGATTCTTTCTTTTTCGGAAGGGAAATTATACGGTGAAAATATTGTCTATACCAGTTCAACCCCATACCAGCGTATCGTATTGACACATAACAAAAGCGATTACAAATTATACCTCAATAACAACCTGCAATTCAGCTCTGCCGACGAATACCGCTATCATGAAGCACTCGTGCATCCGGTAATGGCTGCAGCAAAAAAAGTGGAAAATGTACTCGTTTTAGGCGGTGGCGACGGACTGGCTGTAAGGGAAATACTAAAATATAAAGACGTGAAAAACATTACCCTGGTCGATCTTGACGAGGGGATGACAAAACTTTTTAAAACCAATAAAATACTGACCGGTTTCAATCAGCATTCCTTAACAGACGCAAAAGTTAAAGTGTTTAACCAGGATGCCTATATATGGACAAAGAACTGCAAAGAAAAGTTTGATGTGGCCATTATTGACTTTCCGGATCCGTCTAACTATAGTTTGGGCAAATTATACTCCTTAAACTTTTATAAATCACTGCACGATATACTTTCAAAAGATGCGGTCGTTGTAGTACAGACAACGTCGCCTTACTTTGCACCCAAATCATTCTGGTGTATCAATAAAACGGTAAAAGAGATCTTTCCTCAGGTGGATGCCTACCATGCCTATGTGCCTTCCTTCGGAGAATGGGGCTATACGATAGCCGCAAATAGCTTTGCAACCTCTTTTGATAAGGTAAACAGAAAAGTAAACGGATTGCGGTTCTATAACTATCAGTTTCATAAATTGAATTATTTTTCAAAAGATATGATTGCAAATTCGGTAGAGATCAATCGTCTTGATAATCAGATTTTAGTACGTTATTTCGATGAAGAGTGGGGGAAACTATAGTTCAAGAAGAACATTTATAAAAGGAATAGCGACATCCGTATTATTGGTTTCCGTTTTACAATCCTGTAAAGAGAAAGTCATTAACTTCATGATCCGCCTTTCCGGAACAAACCATATTTTAGGACACCGGCTAAGGCTTAATGATTTTCCAAAACCGGTAAGAACGATTACAACACCATATCTTATTATTGGCGGCGGAATAGCAGGCTTAAGTGCTGCCCGGCAATTTGCTAAAAAAGGAATTACAGATTTTTTAATCGTTGAATTGGAAAATCATGTAGGCGGAAACTCGTCAAACGGTGAGAACAAATACTCAAAATATCCGTTGGGAGCACATTACCTGCCCCTACCTAATTTCAGTGATAAAGAATTGTTGGCATTCCTGGAAGAAGCACAGATTATTGTCCGTTATGATGAAAAGGGATATCCGGTATTTGATGAAGAACAATTAACGTTTTCGCCTCAGGAACGGCTGTATTATAAAAACAGCTGGCAGGAAAGCCTTGTTCCGAAATCAGGAAACACGGCCGGAGAGAACACAGCATTTCAGTTGTTTTTTGAGAAAATGGATTTTTTCAGAACCGCAAAAGGATCGGATGGAAAATACCTTTTTGATATTCCGTTAGCGCAGTCTTCCAATGAAAAATATGCTAAGGATTTTGATAACATAACGATGAAACAGTGGCTCGGTGAAAACGGATTTACTGCCGGACCGTTATTAAATTATGTAGACTATTGCTGCAGAGACGATTTCGGATATGGAATTGAATTTGTTTCTGCCTGGGCCGGCATACACTATTTTGCCGCAAGAAAACACGATGCAACTTCTGATAAAGTCGAAAATGTACTAACGTGGGCCGAAGGTAATGCAAGATTGGCAGCTCATTTAAAGCAATATGTCGATGGAAAAACCTTAAAAAGACATCTGGCCCATAATATTACGATTCAGAATGATAAAGTTGTAACCAGGGTGTATAGTGATGAAACGAAAGAAACAATAGAAATACTGGCAGATAAAGTTATTTTAGCCACCCCCCAATTTGTAAACCAGTATTTGCTGAAAGACAGAAAACCCATAGCGCAGGCTTTTCATTATGCGCCGTGGCTGCTGGCGACACTCGTTGTCAGGGAACTTTCAGATAATTACAGCTATCCGCTGTGTTGGGATAATGTGATTTATGGCGCTGAGGGATTGGGGTATATCTATGACCAGCACCAGTCATTACAGCAATTACAGTCCAGAAAGGTAATTACCTACTATTACAGTTTTTCTGCTTCCGATTCCGGTAAAAGCAGAAGGGAAATGTATAAGAAAAGTAAAGAATTCTGGAAACAAATGGTTATTAAGGATTTAAAAATTGCCCATCCTGATATTGAAGATAATATTGAAGAAATGGAAATACATCTTTTAGGACATGGGATGATAAGTCCGGTTCCGGGATTTTTGTTTGGCAAAGCCAAAGCGGCAGCAAAGCAGCCAATCGAAAATAAGATCTATTTTGCCCATTCGGATTTATCCGGTATTTCAATTTTTGAAGAAGCTTTTCATCAGGGAATTAATGTAGTTAATACAATCATAGATGATGCAGCCCTGGATACATAGAGCTAAAACAGATACTATATTTATTTTAGCGCCCTCTTTTTTGGTTTTGGGCATTATTGTTTTAGGTCAGCAATGGCTGCTGGAAATAGAAGCGAAGCACTCTTTTTATATCTGGCTTTTTCTGATCGTTTTTATTGACGTGGCCCATGTTTATGCCACATTATTTAAAACATATTTTGTTTCGTCTGAATTTCAGAAGCGAAAAAAACTGATGATAGGATTGCCGGTGCTGTGCTTTTGTATAGGGCTTGTCCTGTTCTCCTTTGGCAGCCGGGTTTTTTGGTCGGTATTGGCGTATGTGGCTGTTTTTCATTTTATAAGGCAGCAGTATGGATTTATGCGGCTATATTCCCGTAATGAACCCAGATTAAAGAGAAACAAATATTTTGACAGCCTGGTAATCTATACCGTTACAGGCTACCCGATGTTGTATTGGTTCTTTTCCCCGGAAAGAAATTTCAACTGGTTTATGCCAAACGAGTTTTTGCAGTTTGAAAATGAAGGTTTGCTGGAAATATTCCGGGTGTTCTACTTTTTAATACTAGTCGTTTACGTACTCAGTGTAAGTTATAAGGCATGGAAAAACCGTTTTTTTAATATCCCCAAAAATGCAATAATCGCCGGAACTGCCTTATCCTGGTATTTTGGTATAGTGTACTATAATAACGATCTGATCTTTACGATGCTCAATGTGGTTTCTCACGGCATACCATATATGGCATTGATTTTTTTGAAAGAGATTGACGGAAAAGGTACTGCTTTATGGGGAGCGATGTCGTATCTCACGAAATTTAAAGGCGTTGTTTTCTATTTGGGAATACTGCTTTTAATTGCCTTTCTGGAAGAATATATATGGGAAATAGCGGTCTGGAACGAACAGTTCTCGATGCGTGGAATGGACTTTACAGCGGCTCATTTTGTATTGGTACCACTGCTTGCCGTTCCGCAGTTTACCCATTATGTACTGGACGGATTTATATGGAAATCAAAATAAAAAAAAACATCCCCAAGGGATGTTTTTCTGTTTTATGTTGTAGCAAGATGCTTCTGGTGTATGTGTGCTTCGATAGCGTTCCATAAGCCGATGCGTTTTTCCAGTGCAAGTATGGAAACAGCTTCCACTTCTTTCCATTTCTGATTGTCTTCACCGCATAGTTCCGTAATCATTTGCATAGCCATAGGACCGTGATCGTCGGCATCCAGCTCAATATGTCTTTCAAAATAATAAATCAGTTTGGAAAGATCGGTAGTCGGGAAATTCGCCTGGAAATGTTTCAATATAGCGGTAAACATTCCCGGGATCAGGTCTTCTCTTCCGAAAGTGAATGCAGCGGCAATTTCATGCGGCTTGCCTTCTTCGATAACCCGGAAAGTAAAATCGAGAAATGCCTTTATGTCAGGATGCAGATCGCTTTGTTTGATGGATACAAAAATATTCTGCGTACGGATCACATTGTCCAGAAAAGCATTAACCTGGCTGGTGTTTGCATTGCAGGCGTGCATCGCATCGAGATACATTTCAAAATGGCTCAGCCTTTTGCCGTCCAGAGATAAATCCGATTCTTCAGCAAGAACGATCTCGTTGATCAGATAGCGGGTCTCCGGATTTTTGGTCGCAAACCAGGGTGTGGTCGTACAGGTCAGTTTGGACTGTAATGCCTTTAGCAATGACATAAAATCCCAAACAGCATAAACATGACCCTCAAGAAAACAATGTAAGTCATCTATGTTCTGGATCTGACTGTATAAAGGATGGCTCAATAAAATGTCCCTTTGTGGCTGTATTTTTTTGTTGACAGATTTTATATTCATGGTAAAAGTTTGCTACAAAAATAAAAAAGCTTCCCGTTTTGGGGGAAGCTTTTAACATTGATTTTATTAATTTAACTATAAACTATTGTGATTCTTAGTTTTCATCGGCTGTGGGTCCGTACATTCCGGGTACTTTGCCGCCAACGGATCGGATGTAGGTCGACATTTGCCCTCTGTGGTGAATGGTGTGGTTCATGACAAACATCCGGTAAACAGACATTTTGGGCAGGGTGAAATAAACCGTTTCACCGTTTCGCATGGTCCACTGTTCCTGAAACGTTTCATTTTGGGCTTCCTGGAGTAGTTTTTGGGCTTCCGCTACATTGGCATCAAAAGCTTCTAAAAGCGCTGCCACCGTTCTGTAGTTGGTCGGGGTATAGTTAAGCGTCGAGAAATCCAGTTCCGGTTGCAGTAAAGTAATGGGAATCCATGTTGGTATTTCGGCAAGGTGATTGGCTAATTCCGCCAGACTCATTGCTTTTTCGTGTGGTTTAAAATCCAGTTCGGCTTCGGGTAAGGCACTCAGCATTTTTCGGGTACTGGCCATTTCATGCTGAAATTCAGGCATTAAAAACTCGCTTAGATTCATAACTATTTGTTTTTTGTTTATTCAAAGCTATGAAGAGTTTGGGGATAAAAAAAGAGTTCCGGAAAGAACTCTTTTTTTTATAGCATTGTAAGACTACTATTTGAAAGCAGCATGACCGGTAATATCCATACCGGTAATCAGTAAGTGGATGTCATGTGTTCCTTCGTAAGTCACAACAGATTCTAAGTTCATCATGTGGCGCATGATAGAGTATTCACCGGTAATACCCATACCACCTAACATCTGACGTGCATCACGTGCAATTGTTAAAGCCATATCCACATTATTTCTTTTGGCCATTGAGATTTGGGCAGAAGTAGCTCTTCCTTCGTTTCTCAATACACCTAATCTCCAGGTTAATAATTGTGCTTTTGTGATTTCGGTAATCATCTCAGCCAGTTTCTTTTGTTGTAATTGTGTTGCAGCGATTGGTTTGTCAAACTGAACACGCTCTTTTGCATAACGCAATGCCGTGTCATAACAATCCATAGCAGCACCAATAGCACCCCAGGCAATTCCGTAACGTGCAGAATCAAGGCATCCTAGCGGAGCACCTAATCCGGATTTATTGGGTAATAAGTTTTCTTTAGGAACTTTTACATTGTCGAAAATTAACTCTCCGGTAGCAGAAGCTCTTAAAGACCATTTGTTATGTGTTTCAGGAGTTGTAAAACCTTCCATTCCTCTTTCCACGATTAATCCGTGAATTCTTCCGGTTTCATCTTTTGCCCAAACTACTGCAATATCAGCAAAAGGAGCATTAGAGATCCACATTTTAGCACCGTTTAATAAATAATGGTCACCCATATCTTTAAAATTGGTTACCATACCACCCGGATTCGAACCGTGATCAGGCTCTGTTAATCCGAAACAGCCAATGAATTCACCGGTCGCTAATTTTGGTAAATATTTCATGCGTTGCTCTTCATTACCGTATTTCCAGATAGGATACATTACTAATGAAGACTGAACAGATGATGTTGAACGAACACCAGAATCACCTCTTTCAATTTCCTGCATGATTAAACCGTAAGAAATCTGATCTAATCCGGCACCACCATATTCAACAGGAATATAAGGTCCAAAACCTCCGATTTCTGCTAAACCATTAATTAATTGTTTCGGAAATTCTGCTTTTTGAGCATATTCTTCAATAATAGGTGTCACATCACGTTTTACCCATGCCCGTGCTGCATCACGAACTAATTTATGTTCCTCCGTCAATAAATCGTCTAATTGGTAATAATCAGGAGCTTGAAATAAGTCTGGTCTCATTTTGTTTATAATTTTGGTTGACAAAAGTAAGGAAACAAAATCAACTATTCAAGTGACAGTATTGTTATAATTATATATTCAATCGAAATTTAAGACTCTTAACGAAGGAATAATTGACAGAAGTTGTTTTAAAAAACAGTATTTGTGATAATCGGTATTTATTGTGTTATTTGTCACAATAATAAGTAGTGCCGCGAATGCAGTACCGGTATGCTGGATATGTTTGGGTGATGGTTGCCTGTTGCAGCAAGGCTGAAAAGGAATTACATTTTCAGGTAAAACGCTTTCGTCAGTTCGGTGTATTCCGGAGTATAATTGTGACGGGAAATTTCAATAACCAGTTCGTCAGTGCTTAAGGTTGTTTCCGGATTTCTGCTAAAAGCAATCAGGCTTCGTTTAACAGCGGTTGCCGGTGTGCCTTTAACACGGGTAATTTTAAAAGGATGCAAGTCACAGTCTTTTGCCAGGGCAATAAAACGTTCTTCTTCTTTAAAAGGAATGATCACGGAAAAAATGCCGGTTTCCGAAAGCAGCACTGCGGCAGCTTCAACCAGATCCTCAAAAGGCATTGCGTCTTCAAAACGAGCGGTGTCGCGTTGTTCGTTCTGGGAGTAATAATCTTCCGTATAAAAAGGGGGATTGGAAACAATTAAGTCGTATTCGTCTTCAATTTCCGCAACAAATTCATCCAAAGCAGCGTGGTAACAGAATAAACGATCGTTCCACGGACTGTTTTCAAAATTTTCAACAGCCTGTTCGTAGGCTTCTTCATCAATTTCAAAGGCATCAACCTGTTCTGCAAAAGAACGCTGTGCAAGCATAAGAGCTATTAAGCCGGTTCCGGCGCCAATATCGAGTATGCTGAAAGGATGGTGTTCAACGGGAGTCCAGGCGCCTAATAAAACACCGTCTGTACCTACTTTCATAGCACATCTGTCCTGTTCTATTTTGAACTGCTTGAATTCGAACATAATAATAAGATGAGGGGTGACGTTTAGCTGTTCAGATATAAATCGACTAAACCTTCAGGGATATCCATGACTACTTTACTGTTCTCACGGTCAATTTTAACAATGAAATTATCAATCATTGGTACTAAAATCTCCGTTTCGCCATTAAGGATTTCAAAAAGCGGCTGTGCGGTACTGTCATTGATCGATACGATTTTACCAATAACGCCCAAACGGCTGTCTTCCACATCAAAACCGATTACTTCATGAAAGTAAAACTTGTTTCCTTCCAGTTTCGGAAGCATGGTTAACGGAAGGTATAATTCGCAGCCCAGTAGTTTGTCTGCTTCTTCTTCGCTGTTAATATCTTCAAAGCGGATACGCAGGAAATCGTTTTTGTGCAGCGAACTGCTTTCAATGAAAAATGGAACCAGGTTTTTGTTGAATTCAACAAAAACCGATTCCATATCTTCATACATCTCCGGTTCGTCCGTGTCTAAATAAGCCAGAACTTCCCCTTTGAAACTAAATTTTTTAGCGATTTTACCTAAATAGAAACAATCTTCTTTACGCATAATAATCGCTAACTGAATTAAGCTTGAGTTTCTTCGTTGTTTTCTTCAACAGCTGGAGCCTCTTCAGTAGCCTCTTCAACAACTTCTTCAGTTGCAGCTTCAGCAGCCTTAGCAGCTTCTTCAGCAGCAGCTAAACGCTTAGCGTTAACTTCTTGTTCTGCTTTGAAAGCTTTAGCTTTAGCATCAGCTTGTACTTTGCTTAAACCGTCTTTTTTAGCATTAACTTTTACTGCTTTCTCCTCTAACCATGCAGCTAATTTAGCATCAGCTTGCTCTTGTGTTAAAGCACCTTTACGGATACCTCCGTCTAAGTGGTGTTTCAATAAAGCACCTTTGTAAGAAAGGATCGCTCTTGCAGTATCAGTTGGTTGAGCACCATTGTGTAACCATTGTACAGCGCTATCAAGGTTTAAGTCGATAGTAGCAGGGTTAGTGTTTGGATTGTAAGTTCCGATTTTCTCTAAGAATTTACCATCTCTTTTTGAACGGGCATCAGCCGCAACGATCCAGTAAAAAGGTTTTCCTTTTTTACCGTGTCTTTGTAATCTAATTTTTACTGACATAATCTTGTGATTAAATTTTGAGGTTCTCGACCTCTGTTAATTAAGGGTGCAAATATAGTAAACTTTGGCATACAAAATAATTTTGCACAATAAAAAAGTATAGGTATCGTTTTGAAAATGGGAATATTAAAGGTCTTTTGTGATTTTTTATGATTTTATTAGCTTATTATCTTTAAAAAACTATTTTTGTAGAAATAAAGTATCCAAACATTTAATTGCGAATTGAAAATGAAAAAAATATTTTCTCTGATAGTTCTTATGGCAGCTTTCTCTTCCTGTGAAGAAGATGTTAAGTTTAATAATCCGTCACTTCAGGGTGAAAAGAACTATAACTTATGGAGAGCTTCCGATGCACATGCAACTATCGGACCGGACGGTTCGGTAACTATCGAAGGAATTACGACAGATGAAGAGGTGATCTTAAGAACATCTTCTTTTGAAAACGGAGTTTATGCTTTGGGAACAACAAATCAAAATAACAGAGCTAGTTTTATCTCTACGTTTGATGGTGAAGAATCTGTATTTACAACAGGTGTTTTTGTAGGACCTGCCAGTAAAATAACACTGCAAAGCGGTGGAACAGGATATACAGCTGCCAATTCGGCACATACATCCGGTGGTTCCGGTTCCGGATTACAGGTTAGAACTACGGTTGCTGCCGGTGTGATCACTAAAGTAATCATCACTTTGAGAGGTACAGGATACCTTCCGGGAGATATTGTAACGGTTGATGGTGGTGACAATACCGCTAAATTCAAAGTTGAGAATGTTTATGGTAGCGATGGAGAAATCAGAATTGAAAAAATTGAAGACGGAACAATGACCGGTAAATTCAAGTTCAATGCAAAAAATGCTAACGACAGTATTGTAACCTATCAAAACGGGGTTTTCTACAGAATTCCGATTTACTAGATAAAACACAAATAAAAAATTAAACCACTCATTTTGAGTGGTTTTTTTGTTTTTAGTAAATGGCTGAAATGAATAAATATTTGGCTTTATGTAATTTTAACACATCGGGAAAACACCGCAACTTTGCCTCATATTTATTGATGAAATTATGCACCTTAACAGGTTGGTTTATCGAAACCACATAAAGAGCAGCTTTTCCGGAAGCATATCTTTAATTTCTTTTCTTCTATTTAGTGTTGGTACCGCAAGTGCACAACACGGCAGCAAGCTAACACTGGCAGACGCTTTGCGCGTAGCAAAAGAAAACAATATCGCGATTCAGAAACAGCAGCTTGAAACACAAATTGCCAGGGAAGAAATCAGTGAGAAAAAAGAACTGCGCCTGCCGGAAGTGGAATTTCATTCGTTATACTCCAGGATTACGGATCTGACGGAATTTAAGAGCGGCTTCCTGCAGGATAAACAGGTTACGAAAACCATACCGGAAATTTACGATGTTTCTGCATCGTTCCGCATGCCGCTGTATGCCGGTAACAGAATCAATAATGCCGTAAAAAAAGCCGGACACGAATCGGAAATAGCATTGCTGAAAGCCGAAAAAACAGAGAATGACGTCAGATTAAGTGTTATAGCCTCCTTTTTAGGAGTCTATAAAATGATGGAATTACAAAAAATTATAACCCAAAGTATTCAGGAAGAGCAGGAGCGGTTAAAAGAAGTTAAGTCCTTTAAAGCCCACGGTACGGTAACTAAAAATGAAGTATTGCGCGCCGAATTGCAGTTATCGGACCGGGAACTTAACGCACTGACCAATCAGAAAAATACCGCGATTGCTCTTCATAATCTTAAAACCCTGTTGCAGTTACCGGAAGATGAAACCATCGCACTGGATACGATGCATATTATCGCTGCTTTGCCGGCTGCTGAAAATTATGATCATTACCTGAAAGGAGCGCTGCACAACGAAGAGATGAAAATCGCACAGCAGGAAATCGCCATCGGGAACCTTGAAAGAAAGATCGTAAAAGCAAATTATTATCCCACGGTCAGCTTTTTTGGGAACTACAGCTTTAAGTATCCCAACTATATGTTCTTTCCGCCCAATCCCTATTTGTACTCCCTCGGGCAGATAGGCGTAGAGGCGACTTTTAACCTGTCTGGCCTTTACAAGAATAAGACCCGGATGCACATCGCCGACAAAAAAGTTGAAGTACAGAAAGTAACGGCAGCACTCGTTAAAAACGAAATGTCCGATAAGGTTTTTAAGGAATACACCCAATATCATGAAATTCTGGACCGGCTTCCGGTGACCGATAAAGCACTCGAACTGGCGGAGGAAAATTATCGCATCGTAAAATTAAAATACCTGAACCAGCTGGTGCTGATCACCGAAATGATCGATGCGGATAATACCTTGCTGGAAGCAAGATTTAAAAAAATCGCTACAAGAATAGATGCGGCAATGAAATACTACGAATTGCTTCATACGGCAGATATGCTTCACGAATAATTTTCTGATTTAACACACAATTCTTAAATACGTTTCATAAGATGGGAACACAAAAGGCACATCGCTCTTTTCACACATTTATTACCGTAATGGCTGGTATTATTGTTTTTTGCGGCATCGTTCTGGGTATCTGGTTTTTAATTTTCTACAACAACCATGAAGAAACCAATGATGCTCAGGTAGACCAGTATGTCACACCGGTTATGGCGCGGATAACCGGTTATGTGCAGGAAGTCCGTTATGAAGAAAATCAATTTGTGAACCGGGGTGATACGCTCGTTATCATAGACAACAGGGAATATAAAGCACATCTGGATATGGCAGCAGCCGAAATGGATAACGCTAAAAGAACCATCAATGTACTTGAAAAAAATGTAGCCACAACAGCAAATGCCGAAACGGTTAGAAAATCGCAATTGGCAGCGGCAAAAACGGAAGTCTGGAAAACCAGACAGGATTACCTTCGTTATGCGGCATTACTAAAAGAAGAAGCGGCCACCGAGCAGCAGCTGGAAAGAGTAAAAGCAGATTATGAATCGGCAAAAGCACATTATGAGGAAATATCCGGAACAATCCAAACGGCTGCTTTAAGCACTTCGGAAGCTTCCGCTAAAATACCAACGGCTGAAGCGGTGATTGCCTCCAAAAAAGCACAGGCTGATAATGCCTCACTGTTTTTATCCTATACGGTTATCACGGCACCTTATGATGGCTGGGTCGGAAAAAAAACAATTCAGCCGGGACAGCTTGTCAAAGAAGGGCAGGCATTGGTTGCTATCGTCAGCAAAGAAAAATGGATCACGGCAAACTTTAAAGAAACCCAGCTGCAGTATCTGGCAGTCGGGCAGGAAGTCACGCTAAAAGCAGATGCTGTAAAAGGAAGAGTTTTTCGCGGAGTTATCGAATCCTTGTCGCCGGCAAGCGGAGCCCGTTTTTCATTATTGCCGCCCGATAATGCTACCGGAAACTTTGTTAAGATCGAACAGCGAATCCCGATCCGTATCAAACTTGTCGACATCGATTCGCAGACCGACTTTTTAAGAGCCGGAATGAACGTTATTGTAGTAGCGGAACACCAGTAAACATGTCCGGAGTAAGCGTTTTTAAACCCTGGGTGCCCAATTGGGCGGTCATCGTGATACTGATATTCTGCATGCTGCATTCCATGGTACTGTTAGGGGTTTATACCTCAAATGTGACCTATTCGGCAAGTTTCTTAGATGTGGATGTGGAAGACCTGCAATTTTCATTGTGTGTGACCTATGGCACCTTTCTGGCGACGATAATGATTGAAAGCAGGCTGTTTAAATTTTTTCCAACCAAAAAATATTTTATTGTTATTTACTGTCTGGCAGCATTAACCTTTATGCTGTCGGCTTATACAAACAATTATTCCCTGTTCATCATCCTCAGAATGGCCGAAGGAATCCTGATGGCGCTGCCGTGGATTCCGCTTCGGCAATTGCTGATCACCCGTTTCAAATCTAAGAATGCGGTGATCATAGGATTTACCTGCAATTATGGCGCACTGCTGCTGGCTTCCCCTTTTATCATGAATATAGCCGTCTGGCTGCTGGAAAATTACGACTGGACCTATATGGCTTACGGCTCGGCATTATTCCAGATCCTTTGCGTGGCACTGGTGCTGCTCACGTTTAACAACAACCGTTTTCATAAAAAAATCCCGCTGTATCAGGTGGACTGGGCAAGTTTTATCTTAGTGCTGACGGCCATACTGAGCGGCTCCTTTTTCTTTATATACGGCGAACGGAAATACTGGTTCGATTCACCGCAAATCATCATTGCTTTAATTGTAACGCTCATTACCGGAGGTCTTTTTATTGTCCGGCAGCAATTGGTAAAGCGCCCTTGCTTTGACATGCAGGTATTTCGATACACTAACCTGCGAACCGGATTTTTCCTGTTTGTGGTTTTTTATATCGCAAGAGCAACGCTGAATATTTGTCACAGCGCGATGTTTACAGTATGGAACTGGGAACCGTCCAGAGTAGCACACGTGCAGTATCTCAATGTGCTGGGCAATATCACGGGACTTGTGCTGGCAGGGATCTTTCTGGCAAAAGCGGTGGCAATGCGCTATATTTTTATGCTGGGCTTCCTCATTTTTGCAATCTATCACCTGTGGTTTACCTTTCTTTTTGTACCCGATGTGGCATTGACGGATATTATGATTCCCTATATATTGCAGGGTGTTGCGGTGGGAATATTATTTGTACCGTTAGTGTTGTTCACGGTTTCGTCTGTTCCGGCACACTATGCTCCTTTTTCGGGAACCATTGGCGTTACCGGGCGTTTCTGGGGAAGTACCGTCGGTTTTTGTATCATGCAAAATGCACAGGTTTTGCTGCAAAATACCCATTTTACCAAACTGCGCCGGTTTGTAGTACCGGAAAGTCCCGAAACACAGGCGCGGATGGAAAAAATTGCCCGGGGTTTTATTGCCAAAGGCTATACCGTGGATGAAGCCCATAAATTATCGGTACAGCAAATCGTCAATACCGTTTCCAGACAGGCGGTTTTGCTTTCGGATATGGAAATTTTTACCGTTGTGGGGTATGCCTTACTTTTTTTAGTAGGGTTTCTTTTAATCAACCGGCATCTGAAACAAACTTTCGACATCTTTAAGAACAGAGTCTGGGGAAGTTAGCGCTTGTTAACAACTTCTGCTGAATTTTTTCTCTAAAAAGCAGTACATTTGACAATTACTTTTTTTGAAATTCTACGGATTTTAAAATTCTGATTTTTAGCTATGTACTTGATTTTTGATACCGAAACAACGGGTTTGCCACGAAGTTGGTCCGCTCCTATTACCGATACTGATAACTGGCCCAGATGTATTCAAATTGCATGGCAGTTGCATGATGAAATGGGAAATCTGGTAGAACATCAGGACTATCTTGTTAAGCCTGAAGGTTTCAATATTCCCTATGATGCAGAGCGTATTCACGGTATTTCTACCGAGCTGGCCATGGAGCAGGGAATTTCACTGCAGGAAGTATTGGAAAAATTCAACATTGCTTTATCCAAAGCAAAATATATTGTTGGTCAGAATGTAGGATTCGACGTCAACATCATGGGATGTGAATTCCACCGAATGAACGTTGCTTCCGATATGGCTAGCATGCCCGTTCTGGATACCTGTACCGAAGTAACGGCAGAACTGTTAAAACTACCCGGAGGACGTGGCGGAAGATTCAAACTTCCTACACTGACAGAATTACACCAGTATCTTTTCGGAGTTCCGTTTGCAGAAGCGCATAATGCTACTGCCGACGTGGAAGCGACAACACGCTGTTTCCTGGAATTGATCAAAAGGGAAGTCTTTACAAAAGAAGAACTGGATGTAACGGAAGACTATTTCGATAAATTCAGAGAACAGAATCCGCAGGAAATTCAGTTGATCGGATTAAAGCATATTAACCTTAAACAGGCATCAGATGTTATTCGTGCCCGTTTGGCGCAGATTCAAAAAGAAGATAACCAGACAAGCGTTTCCGAAGAAGCCAGAAAAGATTTAAAAGAAGCGGCTTTTGCCCATCTTCACAACCATTCCCAATTTTCGGTATTGCAATCTACCATTGGAATAAACGATCTGGTAAAAGAAGCGGCAAAATACAAAATGCCGGCAGTTGCAATGACCGATACCGGAAACATGATGGGAGCTTTCCAGTTTGTAAGCTCGGTATTCAATCACAACAAGGCGGCAGCAGCTAAAAACAAAGAAGCAATTGAAAATGGAGAAGAACCAACCGAAACGGAAGTGATCCCGATTGTAGGCTGTGAATTCAACATTTGCGAAAACCATAAAGATAAAAGCAAAAAAGACAACGGTTATCAGGTTGTTCTTTTGGCTAAAAATAAAAAAGGCTACCACAATCTGGCAAAAATGTCTTCCATCGCTTATACCGATGGTTTCTACTATGTACCCAGAATTGATAAAACGGTTGTCGAACAATATAAAGAAGATATTATTGTCCTGTCCGGAAACCTCTATGGGGAAATTCCGAGCAAGATTTTAAATATTGGTGAAAATCAGGCGGAAGAAGCTTTGATCTGGTGGAAAGAGCAGTTTGGTGCCGACTTCTATCTTGAGGTGATGCGTCACAATCAGGAAGACGAAAACCGGGTAAACCAGACGTTGCTTGCCTTTTCCAAAAAACACGGGGTAAAAATCGTAGCGACAAACAATACTTATTATACCACCAAAGCAGATGCCAATGCCCACGATATTTTACTTTGTGTAAAAGACGGTGAAAAGCAGGCAACCCCTATTGGTAGAGGTAGAGGATACCGTTACGGATTGCCTAACCAGGAATACTACTTCAAATCGGTGGAAGAGATGAAAAAAATCTTTGCCGATTTACCGGAAGCGATTGTTAACATTCAGGAAATTATCGATAAGGTCGAAGCCTATTCGCTGTATCGTGATGTACTGCTTCCGAAGTTTGATATTCCGGAAGAATTTGTTGTGCCGGAAGATGATGAAGATGGTGGAAAACGCGGAGAGAATAAATTCCTTCGCCATTTGACCTATGTGGGAGCGGCAAAGCGCTATACGGAAATTACAGAATCAATTCGCGAACGACTGGACTTCGAATTGCAGACGATTGAAAAAACCGGATACCCGGGATACTTTTTGATCGTACAGGATTTTATTGCCGAAGCCCGGAACCTGGATGTTTCGGTAGGTCCCGGACGTGGATCGGCGGCGGGTTCTGCCGTTGCCTACTGTTTGGGGATTACCAATATTGACCCGATTAAGTACGATTTGCTTTTTGAGCGTTTCCTGAACCCGGATCGTGTATCCATGCCCGATATTGATATTGACTTTGACGATGAAGGCCGTGGCCGTGTTATGGACTATGTAATCAATAAATATGGTTCCAATCAGGTAGCGCAGATTATTACCTATGGTAAAATGGCAACCAAATCGGCAATTCGTGATACCGCCCGTGTATTGGATTTACCGTTATTTGAAGCCGACAGGATTGCCAAATTAATTCCGGGGATGATGCCGTCCAAATGGAACCTGGCACGTTTTCTTTCGGAAGATGAAGATCTGGTAAAAAAAGCACTGAAATCGTCAGATGAATACGATCGTGTCAAGGAACTGATTGCCATTGCGCGGGAAGAAGATCTGGCGGGAGAAACCATTCAGCAGGCAAAAATGCTGGAAGGCTCTTTGCGAAATACCGGTATTCATGCCTGTGGGGTAATTATCACACCGGATGATATCACGAACTTCGTTCCGGTTACCACGGCAAAAGATTCCGATTTATATGTAACCCAGTTTGACAACTCCGTTGCCGAAAGTGCCGGATTGCTGAAAATGGACTTCCTGGGTCTGAAGACCCTTACACTGATCAAAGACACGGTAAAACTTGTAAAATACAGATTGGGCATCGAACTGGATCCGGAGAATTTCCCGATTGACGATGTCAAAACATACGAATTATTCCAGAGAGGGGAAACGGTTGGTATCTTCCAGTACGAGTCACCCGGAATGCAGAAATACATGAAGGAACTGCGACCGACGGTTTTCGCCGATTTAATTGCGATGAATGCCTTGTACCGTCCGGGACCTTTGGAGTACATCCCTTCCTTTATCCGGAGAAAAAACGGGGATGAACCAATTACGTACGATTTGGATGCCTGCGAGGAATATCTGGGGGAAACCTACGGAATTACCGTTTATCAGGAGCAGGTAATGTTGCTGTCGCAAAAACTGGCGAACTTCTCTAAAGGTGATGCCGACGTATTGCGTAAAGCGATGGGTAAAAAACAAAAAGACGTACTGGATAAAATGAAATCCAAGTTTATCGACCAGGCGGTTGCAAACGGACATGATGCTGTTAAACTCGATAAGATATGGAAAGACTGGGAAGCCTTTGCGAGTTACGCCTTTAACAAATCCCACTCGACCTGTTATGCCTGGATTGCCTATCAGACAGCTTATCTGAAAGCACATTACCCGGCCGAATATATGGCAGCGGTACTGTCCAATAACATGAACGATATTAAACAGGTATCCTTCTTTATGGAAGAATCCAAAAGAATGGGACTGGTTGTATTGGGGCCGGATGTAAATGAATCCTTTTATAAATTTACCGTAAACGAAAATTATGCGGTCCGTTTTGGTATGGGCGCTATTAAAGGAGTTGGAGGCGGAGCGGTGAACACCATCGTAGAAAACCGTAAAGACGGTAAATACAAATCCATCTTCGACCTGGCAAAACGTATCGATTTGCGTGCGGCTAATAAAAAAGCATTTGAAAACCTTGCTCTGGCAGGAGGATTCGACTGTTTTGCAACCACACACAGAGGGCAGTATTTCCATTCAGACGGCGATAACCTGACGTTTCTGGAAAAAGCAATCCGTTACGGTTCCAAATTCCAGGAAAATGAAAACTCCTCACAGGTAAGTCTCTTCGGAGAAAGCAGTGATGTACAGATTCCGGAGCCGGTTGTACCGCCATGTGAAGAGTGGAGTACGATGGAAAAACTGGCTAAAGAAAAAGAAGTTGTAGGGATTTATATTTCCGGACATCCGCTGGACGATTATAAATTTGAAATGAAATACTTCTGTAATGCCAGTCTGGATGCGCTGAAAAACATGGAACAGCACCTCGGGAAAAACCTCAGTTTCGGAGGGATAGTAACCGGAGTGGAGCACCGTGTGGCTAAAAACGGAATGGGATTTGCCAGTTTTAATCTTGAAGGATATGACGAAAGCTACCGTTTTTCGATGTTTAGGGAGGACTATCTGAAATACCGTCACTTTTTGGTTGCAAACTACTTTATGTACTTTAAGATTAATATTAAGGAAGGCTGGGTAAATAAAGACGGAAAACGTACGGAACCGAGAATTCAGTTCCTGGATGTCAAACCGCTGCAGGATGTACTGTCAACGTTTGCAAAAAAACTGATTATCCAGATGAACATTGCCGAACTGCAGCAGAATATGATTGCAGCACTGCATGAAATATTCCAGTCCAACCGCGGGGAACACAGCGTTACTTTTGAAGTAATGGAAATTGAAAGAGTCAAAAAAGCGCTTGAAATTGCCCTTTCGCCGGCAGATGATGAAGCCGCTGCGGGTGACGATATCGCAGAAGAAACGGAAATGGAAATCCCGGAAGAAAAAGAAGAATTAAGAGTGGTAACCAAGCTCAGTATGCCAAGCCGGAAATTAAAAGTAAATATTTCTACAGATTTGTTACAGGAGCTGGAAAAGATGCAGATTAACTTTAAATTAAATTAAGGTATTGATAATTAGTAATTTGATTGCAAAATGTTAAAAAGAACATAAATCAATTTTAACAATTGAGGCATAATCAAAACTGATTTCAAGACACTTCAATAATTAAAATAAAAGTCTATTTTTGTATCATAATTATAAAAGAAAATAAAATGGCACAAGCAATAACAGATGCTACTTTCGATGAGGTAGTATTGAAATCAGACAAACCGGTTTTGGTTGACTTTTGGGCAGCATGGTGTGGTCCTTGTAGAATGGTAGCTCCTATCATTGATCAAATCAGTGAAGAATATGCTGGGAAAGCCGTGATTGGTAAAGTTGATGTAGATGCTAATCAGGAATTTGCTGCAAAATATGGTGTTCGTAACATTCCTACTGTTTTGGTATTCCAAAACGGAGAAGTGGTAGGACGTCAGGTAGGTGTTGCTCCAAAGCAAACATATACCGATGCAATTGACGCATTACTATAATCGGAATACGATTATATCAATATAAAAAGCCCGGCTATGCCGGGCTTTTTATATTTTAAGACCTGTAAAATTTTAAAATCATCAAATTATCTCATTATCTTTGAGACTATGAAGATTGACGATCAAATAGCAAAAATATCCAGTTTTCAGCATCTGGAACTGCTGGCAAACCAGATTGTGGAAGGATTTGTATCCGGAATGCACAAAAGTCCCTTTCATGGCTTTTCTGCCGAGTTTGCCGAACATAAGGTTTACAATACCGGAGAAAGCACCAAACACATCGACTGGAAGCTTTTTGCAAAAACCGACCGGTTATACACCAAGCGTTTTGAAGAAGAAACCAATTTAAGATGCCATCTGATTATTGATAACTCTTCCTCAATGCATTATCCGAAACTGGCAGGCGGACAGCTTTTCTATGAAAATAAAATAGGATTTTCCGTGCTGGCCTCGGCGGTACTGATGAACCTGCTTAAAAAGCAAAGGGATGCGGTAGGACTGAGTGTTTATTCCGATACATACGAATACTATGCACCCGAAAAAGGCAGCGAGCGCCATCACCGGATGCTGCTCAATGTGCTTGAAAACGTATTGCAGGCATCGCAGCAGTCTAAAAATACGGATACCATTACCTTTTTACATCAGATAGCCGAAAAGATCCACAGACGTTCCATGGTGATTTTGTTTACCGATATGTTTCAGGGAGAAGATGACGAACGCTTGTTTAAAGCCTTGCAGCATCTCAAACACAACAAACATAAAGTGGTCCTTTTTCATGTTATTGACCGGAAAACGGAATTTCAGTTTGATTTTGACAACGCTCCGAGAAAATTTATTGACATGGAAACCGGTGAACAGGTCAATCTTTTTGCGGAAAATATTAAAAACGACTATGAAAAGCTGGTGCAGGACTACTTTGATAAAGTGGCAAACACCTGTGCTTTGTATAAAATCAGGTATATTCCTGTTTCTGTAGATGAAAAATTTGAAAAAATTTTAATGACATACTTGGCTGAAAAACAAAAGTTTGGCTGATTAAGGAAAATAAAAACGGATTTTTTTTATAAAAACATTTGGAGAAATGGAAAAGGGTTGTATATTTGCAACCGCAATAAAGCACTGGTTTGGTAGTTCAGTTGGTTAGAATACATGCCTGTCACGCATGGGGTCGCGGGTTCGAGTCCCGTCCAGACCGCCAGTAAAGAGGAAGCCTTTCGAAGAGAAAGGCTTTTTTGCCCTCTTAAAATATTTAAAATTAGTTGTGTTGTTTAGGTACGTAAGTACCAGGTTTAGTAGTTAGACCAATGAAAAGCTTTCCAATGTTTCTGAATGTTCAGAATCCGGAGGGCTTTTTTGATTTACATGTTTCTGAATATCGGAAATATTGGCAGTCAGAAGCTTAACAAAAAACTTACTTTTTTTACTGAAAAATGTTTGCAAATGAATAAAAAAGTTCTACATTTGCACTCGCAATAAAGCACTGGTTTGGTAGTTCAGTTGGTTAGAATACATGCCTGTCACGCATGGGGTCGCGGGTTCGAGTCCCGTCCAGACCGCCAGTAAAAAGGAAGCCTCTCATATCGGGAGGCTTTTTTTGTACCTTTATTTGATGTATTATGTTTATATCATTTATTCGGATCACCTGGATGTTTTATTGTAAAGGATTTACGATGAATCCGGATGAACGTTTGAAGTGCCATTTAGAAGGAGGCAGTGAGTTCACTTCACGCGCATCCGATTGGAAGTTGGTTTACAGTAAAGCATTTGAAACTAAAAAAGAAGCCTTGATAGAAGAGAAACGTTTAAAGAAATTAAACCGTTCTTCGATTAAACTATTGTTGCAGGGTTAGGATACATGCCTGTCATCTCGTCTTCGGGACGAGACGGGTTCGAGTCCCGTCCAGACCGCCAGTAAAAAGGAAGCCTCTCATATCGAGAGGCTTTTTTTGTACCTTTATTTGATGTATTATGTTTATATCATTTATTCGGATCACCTGGATGTTTTATTGTAAAGGATTTACGATGAATCCGGATGAACGTTTGAAGTGCCATTTAGAAGGAGGCAGTGAGTTCACTTCACGCGCATCCGATTGGAAGTTGGTTTACAGTAAAGCATTTGAAACTAAAAAAGAAGCCTTGATAGAAGAGAAACGTTTAAAGAAATTAAACCGTACTTCGATTAAACGATTATTACAGGGTTAGGATATATGCCTGTCATCTCGTCTTCGGGACGAGACGGGTTCGGGTCCCGTCCAGACCGCCAGTAAAAAGGAAGCCTCTCATATCGGGAAGCTTTTTTATTTTCTGATTATTGGTAATAACCTTCTTATACGGTTATGGTGATTCGTAATATCGTTACTTTTTTGAAAAAAGGGTGGCGCCTATACTTGCTGTGATCACACAGCCAATGGAAAGGCATTGCAGCAGGCTTAACTGCTCTTTTAGGAATAACAACCCGGAAAGAGCGGCAAAAGCCGGATGCAGGCTCATCAGGATACTGAATGTCTTGGCTGGTAAATGTTTTAAAGCACCCATGTCGAGTGTAAAGGGGATTGCGCTGGTCAATAAAGACACGGCGGTGCCCAGAAGGAGCAGGTGTCCGTTTAGAGCCAGCAAATCGCCGCTAAAAAAGCCAAACGGCATGATGAACAGGGTAGCGAAGACCATACCGATCGTAACCGCCTCTCCTTTTTTCATTATTTTTGAAACTTTTCCGCCCAATACAATATATCCCGCCCAGAAAGCTCCGGCCAGAACCGCTAAAAACATACCGAATAAATCGATATGGTTGCCATGAAGCGGGGCGATCAGGAAGATCCCTAAACCGGCTAATGCCACCCATAAAAGATCGCTGATCTTTCGGGAACCTAACAGAGCAAGTACCAGCGGACCGATAAATTCGAGTGTAACGCCTAAACCTAACGGGATTCGCTTGATGGCAAAATAAAACACCAGATTCATAGCGCCCAGACAGGCACCATAGGCAAGACCGGCCAGCCATTGCCGGCGGCTGAACTTCCGGAAATCGGGTTTGAAAAACAAATAGAGCAATATAGCCGAGATACCCACGCGTAAGGTTGCGGTACCGCCAATTCCCAAAGAAGGAAATAACTGTTTCGCAAGCGAAGCGCCCATCTGTATGCTCAGCATGGATAATAAGACTGCCGGTATGGGCGGCAGGGAAAACTTTTGTTTGAATGACATTATTTTTGGGGACTGTTTAAAATTTAAAAATCCATAACCTGGTCAAGACCTCTTTTTAACCCGGTAAAGGTGTTTACCTTCCGGATGGCTAACAAGGCGCCTTTTACATAAGGTTTGGCGCTGTCGCCGGCTTCGTGCTTCAGGATCAGCTTTTCACTCTCCATTCCGAAAATGGCTTCCAGGGAAATAACATAACCCGGCAGCCTGACAGCGTGTACCTGCGTTCCGCCTATATTGGCTCCGCGGGTTGCTTTTTCACCCTGTACGGCTTCGGTAGGAATTGTAATGACCGCTTGTTGTTTCGATAAACGATTGGCAAGTTCCAGGGCGCTTCCGCTTGGAGCATCAACCTTGGTATCGCTCGCATAATCGATAATTTCCCAGTGCGGCATGTATTGGGAGGCCATTTCTGCAAATTTGTTTAGCAGTACAACGCTGATTGCGAAATTGCCCACGGCAAGTACCGGTCGGTGCTTTTCGGTTGCGAGCCTGCCTATTTCGTCATAATCGGCATCGGATAAACCCGAAGTGCCTACCACTACAGCTACTCCTTTGTGAAGCGCGGTGAGAATGTGGTGCCTGGCGATTTCCGGAGCGGTATAATCGATCAGGACGTCACAGGGGATTTGCAGGGCTTCTTCCAGTGTGCTGAAAATCGGGATATTTTTTTCGGATGTAAAACCCAGAACCGTATTCAGGTTTTTTCCGGCGGTTTTCCGGGCCACGGCAGCAACCAACTCAAGATCGGTTGTGGCGGCAATGCCTTTTGATAATTCGGAAGCGGCCCAGCCGGTTGCGCCGGCTACACAGACGCGTATTTTGTGTGATGGTTCCATATTAGTGCGCTTTAATAGGTCAGACAGGAATTCGTATAATACTGCTAAAATAAGGGAATAGCATAGCGGTAAAGTGAGTATCTGCAGGATAACACTTTAGGAAATACTTTCCGGTATCTGGACTTTTTATTATTCGTTGTGGATGACACCCACAATTATGGCAATGGCGTTTAGTTCACTTTTGTTTAGTTGGAACGGTTCAAATTCCGGATTCTCAGAAACAATAAGAATGTGGTTGTCGTCTTTGCCTTCGCGGACTCTTCTAATCAGGGAACCTTGTGTAGTGCTCAGCACATATACATTATTCCATTGCAGGAAAGAATCAAGAGGCACTCTTTTACAGGCTACCAAATCACCATTGCTATATTTGGGAATCATGGCGTTTCCTTTGATGCTGATCAGAAATTCCGCTCCCTTGAATAAAGGCACGTGGTATTTCTCAATTTCATGATCCATGGAAATGATGCCGCGGTATTTTATTCTTGCGAAAGCCTCTTCCGGAACCAGCGGAATCAATTCGGCATTTCGGATAAACATTCCGTCATAATACTGTTTTTTGCTCTCGCTGTTTCCGGTTGGATTGTCACTGGCAACATCATCCGGATTGGTATTTTGATAAGGTGTCTCTTTTCGGAACATGGTCCCTTTTCCGGTTAATAGCCATTCGGCAGAAATATCCGGGAAAGCTTTTAGAATGTTGTTTAAAGTGTCGTCTTTCAAATTGGCGACTCTTTTGATGGCAGTCTGAATGGAGTTGTTTGACATCTGTGTTCTTTTTTCAAAAGCACTGATGGATAAGTTGTAAAACTTGATTATTTCCTTGACACGTTCTATTGGCTTCATAACTGAAAAAGGTGTTAAAATTATAAACAATGTTCATGGATATTTAGAATATTGTTTTAATTTTAGAATAAAGTTTATATATTTGTTTTGTGTTCCGAAACAAACGGAGCAACAAACAAAAATATGGAAAAAAATAAGCAAAACAAGTATAACACGCTTGTAATTAATAAACTCGTTGAAAAATATGGGTTTACAGGCTATTATATTCGGCAATGTTTGCGGGGTGACCGCAACAGTATAACCGCAGATTTATTGCGAAAAGAGTATAACGGTCTCAACAAGGCCATCAAGAAACTGCTTGATGAACAGGGAACCTGAATTCCGGCGAAACAAAATTGATAATCTGCCTGAATGAAAAAATCACAACAGTTGAATAATGCTGTATGACACCCTTGGCATTTTTTAACAACATAAATCTCTATCTGCCAGTTATCCAGGCAGCTATAGTATGGAATAAGCGTGATTTTTTGGTAAAAAACGATTTTTCAAATCTGCTATGGTATTTTTTTTGTGATAACAGTATTTTATTTCTTAAAATTTTAAAGAATAAAATTTTGAAAACAGATAAAATAATTTATTTTTGAACAGTTGAGAATAATATAGCGGTCTTTTTAACAAATGTGCATTTTAATGGTTGTTAAACAGATTTGAATTATTCATTCCGGATGGAGAACATCCTGAAGAATAACTATATTTTTTACCCTTCCCTTTTTTTGTCATTTATAGCTTCCGTTTTCAAACGAGAGGTATAATAAAAATGATATATCGACATCTTCCCTAAATGCCGGTATGATTACTGGATTGCCTGCAATCCTGAACAGTCATATTGTGACTACTAAAAAAACCTATTAAATATTAATTGCTATGAAAAGAACGCAGCTTTTCATCCTGCTGTTCGTATTTACAAGTGGGATTTCTCAGAACAAGAGAAATAAAATTGACAGCTTGTTGCGGCATGCGGTAAGTATTGGGGAAGAAACACCGGAACTGGCTATCCGTGAAGCGTTAAAAGGAATTACACTGTCTGCCGGATTAGGGTATAAAAAAGGAATTGTTGTTGGCAGTCTTTTTATTAGTGAAAGCTATAGAAGGAGTAAAGATGATGGCGAGGCACTTTTTTATGCAGTAAAGGCAGATAAAAACTGTCGGGCTTCCGATAGTTACTATAAGTCCAAGGCACTTCGCTTAAAAGGAATCAGCCTGGCACGGCTGGGGTTTTATAAAGAGGCGGAAAACCTTTTAAATAAAGCGCTCTATTTTGCCAATAAAATCAAAGACAAGAATAATAAATACAGAAGCCTCGGCTTTATTTATGCCAACATCGCGATCAACCATGACGATAATGGCGGATCGAAAGATCTGGTCGCTGATTATTTGCAGAAAAGCGATGCCAGTTTTAGCAGTATGGATGTGACTGATGTTCATAAAAAGCGCTGTATGGCCTTTGCCTATCTGAACTGGGCTGCTTTTCATATTCGGGGAAACCGGCTGGATAAAGCCCGTTTTTATCTGGACGAGTCAATTGCGGCATCACAGCGGCTTCACCTGAACTATTTAACGATTGAGCAGGACTATTCCCAGGGAACCTTATCCTATTGCAAAGGGAACTTTGAAGCCGCAAAAAAGCAGTTTTTAAAAGCCTTATTGCTGAGTAATGCGAACGGAAGGATTTTCTATAAAAAGGATTTGTATTACAGCCTTTTTAAAACATACGAAGCACAGCGCCTTCCGGACAGTTCCCGCTATTACAGAGCGCAATATATCGTACTAAACGACAGCCTGAACGGCCTTTACAAAAAAGCTATAAATACATCGCTCAATCTTTTTGTAGAAGAGGAATGCAGTGAATCACTGCTAAAACTGGAAAAACAACTTTTAATTATTGGCATCAGCTTTTTGCTGATGGTGCTGGTGTATCGCTATACAAAAGTGTACCGAAGGAAATGGCACAAAGCCCAAAAGGAAAAAGAAGCGATAAATCGTTACCTGCAACGGCAAAGCGAACTGCTCCGGCAACTGAAAAAAGGAAGCAGCTATTCCAGAGACCGAACCCAAAAACTATTGCAGCTCGTCGCTACCGGAAATCCGGCGTTTCTTTCTGAATTTAAAGAAACATATCCCGATTTCTGTCCGCGGATCATTGAAATATCCCCGGGTATTATTGGCAATGAACTAAAATTCTGCGCGATGCTAAAACTGAATCTGACAACATCGGAGATTGCCGAATATACCAAAAGTACACTGCGGGCAGTCGAGTCGAAAAAATACAGAATACGAAAGAAACTAAACATACCACAAGATAAGGAGCTATATGAATGGATTTCAAGATTATAATATGATGAAGAAGATCTTCTTTGCCCGCTTTTTTGCATTGTCATTAACCATAACATGCACGGCACAACAATACTCGAAAGCGAAAATTGACAGTATGCTCACCACTTTGGTGAACATGCATGACAGTATACCGGGCAAAGTACTGATGAAAGGTAAGACCTGTTATACCTATGCTGAAAAAATAGACTATAAAGAAGGAATGATTAAAAGCGCATTGGTGATAGGGGAGAGTTACCTGACGATGGGGCAATATGATATTGCGCTGGAATTTGCAAATAAAGCCGAAAAGAACGCTGTGGGCATAAAGAACAATGAATTACTGTCGGAAGCCTTCCGGTTAAAAGGACAATGTTATGAAACCCTCAGTTTTTTTGATATAGCGTTTGAAGAATTTGGAAAAGCCCTGAAAGCGGCCGGCAAAATGGAAGCGAGCAATGATCGTTTCCGGCAGGAAGGCTATATTTTTAGTGATATGGCTGATTGTCTCAGCCAGAATAAAAAAAACACCGATTCGGTAAAAGCCTACTACAGGCGAAGTGCTTATGCTTTTAGCAAAATGGAGGATGACCGCATCAAAAGAAGAAACCTTTCGCTGGTTAATGCCAATATCGGAGCCTGTTTTATCGCCGGAAAGCAATATGATTCGGCAGCCATTTATATTGAAAATGCGGTGCGGCTTGCCGAAATAACACAATGCGATAAAGCACAGCTGCTGGCGTCATTTAATATGGGCAATCTTGAACTGGCAAGGGACAATATGCAGGAAGCGATAGTACAGTACAATTATGCGCTGGCTATAGCCAATAAGTTCCAGAGGAATGCGTTAATGTCGACGATGCATTCCAACCTGTCTAAGATTTATGACAAACTGGGAGATAAGGAAAAAGCAGATTATCATTTTCAAAAACTGATCTCCGAAAACAGTATTGTAAAACAATCCCAAAAGAAAGGCCTGGAAAAACCAACGAAAGAACTGGTGCGGAATACCACGCAGAAATTCCAGCAGTATAGCCAGGGAGCACTTATCAGCACCATTTCATTTATTGTTCTGGCGGTGTTGCTGCTGGCAAGGGTTGTCCGGTTTTACAGAAGAGCAGAAGAAGAAAGACAGGAAATAGACAAACAGAAAGACCGCTTGAAAAGCAAAGAAAAACTGCTTGAAAAAGCCAAAAAGATGGAGCCGGTTTGCCTGGAAAACGTTATCAGGCTTGCCCAGAATAATGACGACAGCTTTTTATTTCAGTTTTCGGTCCTGCATTTCGATTTCTATGAAAAAATTACGGCATCCATACCGGCTTTAAATCTGGAAGACCAGAAAGTATGCGCCTTTTTGAGGCTCGGATTCCAGATAAAGGAAATAGCATTGATTACAAATGTTACCGTTCGTTCTGTAGAAGCCAGGATATACAGGATCCGGAAAAAGATAAACATTTCTTTCGATGAAGGGTAGCAGCAACAGCCGTTGTTTGTAATAGTAACAATACGTTACTTTTTTCCGGAATAAAAAACTGTTCTGTGAAATAGTTAAGACTTTGTTTTTTAGTATTTTAAAATGATTATTTTTATACGATAATCGCAAAGACCGAAAACCAGACGTATGGCAAAAAAAATACTATTTACTGTCACTTCCTTTTATAATCAATACCCTGCAGGCTCAGGAATTCATTATTAAGGAAACACCTTCCGTTATCAATGTTCAGTACAGTTCCGTTGCCTTTGCAGATGTCAACGGCGATGGATTTGCCGATGTTCTGGTAGCCGGAGCGGATGGTGGTTATAACCTCCGGTCCAATTTGTATTTTAATGACGGTCACGGAAATTTTACACTTTCCAATAATCCGAACCTGTTGGTAATCCGGGAAGGGGCTGCGGCTTTTGCCGATATTGATAATGATGGTGACCAGGATTTGCTGATCACCGGAATTACGGAAGTAATCACACCCAGCGGATCGTATGGTAACAGAACGAAACTGTACCGCAATGACGGAACCGGGATTTTTACCGAAATACAGGATCACGGAATAGAAGCTTTCAGCAATAGCGCCATGGTGTTTGAAGATGTGGATAACGACGGCGATAAAGATTTGATTATAGCAGGATTCAAAGGCGGGAACAGCACCACAAACCTGTATCTGAATAACGGAGCCGGAAGTTTTGCTTTGGCAAATGCCAATATAAACGGACTGATAAACATAGCCCATCCGGCAATTGCACTGGCCGATATTGACAACGATGGCGATAAGGACCTGTTACTGTCCGGAATTGACCATACGGATTATCAGATAAAAATGGGATTGTATAAAAACGGAGGTTCCGGAACGTTTACCAAAGTAAACAACCCCGGAATTGAACCGATCTTTACCGGAGGAGCAGTTTTTGGCGATATCGATAATGACGGCGATATTGATTTGCTGATGGTGGGGGCCGATCCGGTATATGCCAAAGTCGCTAAACTCTATACAAACGACGGAACCGGTGCTTTTACACCGGTAGCCGATACCCCTTTTATCGGAGCGCAATACGGCAGTGTAAAATTAGCCGATGTGAATAATGATGGCTTTAAGGATGTGCTGATCACCGGGTATCGGAATCCGAATATGCGGGCAGACCTGTATATGAATAATGGCAGTCTGGGGTTTACCCCGGCGGCAGATATGCCTTTTATAGGCATGTCCAATAGTGCTTTTGAATTTGCCGATGTGGATAATGATGCCGATATGGATGTGCTGATAACCGGGCAAAACAGCCCCTTGGGGACGCTTACAAAATTATATATCAATCAGACAAATACTTTGAGTGCTGCCGAACGGGAATTAGTAGCCGTAAAACTATACCCGAATCCGTCCGGCGGCAAAATCAGGATTGCATTGCCGGAGCATATTGTGGTAAATAAAATAGAAGTGTATGATACGACCGGTAAAAAGGTGTGGACGCCTCAGCCGGCATCGCTGATAGACATAACGGCATTGCCGGTGGCTGTTTATATTGTCAGGATTTATACCGATAAAGGGATACTGATTCGAAAGATCATAAAAAACTAAGGAATTGTAAAAGATTAGCGGTCAAACAGGATGCGATCAAAAGGGTATCCGGGTATTTAACGGAGGATTCTCAATAAAAGCAAAAGCATTTTAAAATAGGGGTATTAATGATATATTTGCCCTTAATCTGAGAGTCATGAAAAATCCCCGCATTGCCTTACTGACAGGTATAATCTGTATCTCTATTTTCCCGATTTTAGTAAAATGGACTCCGGTTTCAGGGCTGTCATCGGCTTTTTATAGAATGGCAATCGCTACGGCATTGGCATTGCCGTATGTATTGCTCCGTAAAAAACTGGAAAAACCGGATACGAAAACACTTTGGGTAATTTTATTGTGCGGGATCTGTTTCGGTTCCGATATCGCGGTCTGGAATATTTCCATCCAGAAATCAACCGCAACACAGGCAACCTTACTGGCAAATTTAGCTCCGGTCTGGGTCGGCTTGGCGATGTATCTTTTTATGCCGGATAAACCCACCCGCAATTTCTGGATAGGAGCCTTTTTTGCGATACTCGGCATGGTTATCCTGGTAGGTTTTGATACGTTTTACAACCTGTCGTTCGATATCGGATTTGGATTTGCGATGCTTTCAGGATTGTTTTATGCCGCCTATATACTGATGAGCAAATATGTACTGAACCAGATGGCACCGATTAGTTTTATGGTGTACAGTATGGCGGTTTCCAGTGTTTTCCTGGGGATTATATGCCTGTTGCTGGACCAACCGTTTCAGGGTTTTTCCAATACCGTTTGGGGGGTATTGTTTGTTCAGGGAATTTTATGCCAGCTAATCGCCTGGTCGCTCATTAGTTTTGCCACCCAAAAAATGGAAGCAAACAGGGTTTCCTTGAGCCTGTTGAGTCAGGTGATCTTTACCTCTTTTTTAGCGTGGCTGCTTTTGGATGAAAAAATTACGGTTCAAATGGTTGTTGGCGGTCTTATCATCCTGATCGGAATCGGGATTACCTTCTACAAAAAGCAGGGAACCTAAAACCAGATAGCACGGTACTGCCATACCGTGACGATAAAAAGTCCTAAGTAGATTATACAAACCAGGAATTTGATAAAGGTAGAAGCCAGGAAGCCGATAAAAGAACCGGTAGCCGCTTTTACAGCCCGGTGGTGATCTTTGCTATCATAAATAAGCTCGCCGACCAGGGCACCTACAAAAGGACCAATGATAAAACCGAATGGAACAGGAGCGATCAGCCCCACTATCAAACCGATATTGGTGCCCCAGATACCGTATTGACTGCCGCCAAATTTTTTTGTACCTTTTGCTGGAATGATATAATCCAGAATAGCGACCGCTAAGGCAATGAGTAATGTAATGCCCAATATCCAGTAGCTAAAAGGAATTCCTTTGGTAAGGTATAACAGCAGTAATCCGACCCAGCTAATGGGCGGACCGGGCAAAATGGGAAGAAAACTACCCAATATGCCCACAAGCATACAAATAAAACCGATTATCAATAAAAAGTATTCCATAATTTTTTTAGTACTTTTGACGACTTAAAGTTACGATTTATCATTTATGTAATCAACGAAAGGAACAACAGGATGTTAAAGTTCCGGACATAAGAACAATAAATAATGAAAAAATATTTGCTATCACTCTTTTTACTTGTTGCGGTGACCTCTTGTCAGCTGTTTGATAAGAAAGTACAGTCGGAAGAAGAGTTACTGCAAAAAGAACTTAAAAAGATAGACTGGAAAAAAGTAGATGCCTTTCCTACGGTTGATGCCTGTGAAGTAATTACAGATGAAACCCAGCGCAAGCAATGCTTTTTTGAATACCTTACCCAGACAATCCAGGAAAAACTGAATGTAGACACACTTTCCATTTTATATCCGGAAATCGATACCATCGAAGTAAAGGTGACTGTATTTCCCGATGCCAGCATTAAATTTGAACCGCAGTTCCCCAAAGACAGTGTTGCTTACGACAAAGTAAAAATTGACAGCATCCTGCACAGCCGTCTGGTTGACTTTCCTAAAATTAATCCTGCCATCAAAAGAGGCATCCCGGTAAAAACACAATTTGTACTGCCGGTGATCATTAATGTGGAATAAAAAGAATCGTTACGCTTTAAACGTTCTCCCTTTCCACGAATACCTCCCTATTAGCGAATAGAGCGCTACTTTTACACAAAAGAAAGGATAAAGAATACTGCTGATAATCACGGAAATCATAGCCATTTTAAGAAACCGGTTGGTCTGGAACATCAGGATAAAATCGACGGTGAACTTTAACAGGTAAAAAGCAAGTAAATAGCGCCAGTCCATCCAATGGCAGATAACAAGCCATAAGGAAAGTACTAAGCACAGATTGGTCAGGAAAACAACTAAGGCAAGTCCTTTTGGAAAATCGGTCTGATAGGCCGCCGACTTGGAAGCCCAGCGTACCCGCTGAAAAAATAATGCCCACCAGCTTCGTAAAGGTTTGGTTGTAACAATGGCTGCTTCCGATTTTAAATAACACACTTTTTCAGGAACGGCACGGATAGCTTTTTGCAATAAAAAAACATCATCGCCGCTTGCCAGGGCAGTATTGCCTTCAAATCCTTTTAGATCGTAAAACAGTTTTTTGGAATAGGCAAGATTAGCCCCGTTGCACATAAACGCTTCGTCCAATCCGAAACTCCCAATGGTAGCACCCTGAAGGCTGAGCATATCCATTTGCTGGAAATGGGACAGCAATCCGGATTTTTTCTGAAAAGTAACGGCACCGACTATCAGTTCGGCATTATTTTGCTGAATGCAATTGTCAAAAGTACTGAGCCATTCCGCGGGAAGTATGCAGTCTGCATCGGTAGTAATGATCCAGTCTTTTTTAGTAACGGAAACAGCACGGGTGATCGCATCCTTTTTAGGTGCATTGGTGGTGCGTACGTTATCCAGGATCGTAACGTGAAAAGCCGTATGTTCCATACGCCAGTTGTTGATAATGCGCACCGATTCATCTTCGGAAGCATCATCGACAAAAATAATTTCGAACAGCGCTTCCGGATAATTTAAAGCCGTTAGCGAATGTAATAAATCCGGTAAATTTCCGGCCTCATTCCGGAAAGGAACCACTATTGAAAATGTAGTCCGGACAGGCAGCTCCTTTTTTTGAAACGATTGTACTTTCGAAAAACCATAAACAAGCAAACCGATAAAAAGAGTATAGTCTATAAAAACCAGACAGAAAAATAAGATCAGGATTTCCATTGCGATTTAAAATTTAAAACAAAATAGCTGCCGATGATCACAGGGAGCACCACATTTAAAAACCACATTAAAGTACTAATAAAAACGACAATCCATTCGTTTACACCCAATAATCCGAAAAAATAGACGGCTACACTGCCTTTTACCGCAAAATCCAGGAACTGGAAAGTAGGCAGGGAAGACGCCAGAAAATAAACGCTTGTTATGGTTGCTATTAACAGGAAATAGGATAAATCAACATCAAAAAGAAGGAATAAAAAATAATACTGATGTGAAAAAACCAGGTAACGCGCTACCGCCAGCAGTATGTTTTTCCGGTGTACTTTTTTAGGGATTTCGTTAATTTTATGAATCAGCTTTTCAATCGAATAACCTTTAATCGTAATTTTCTTAACAGAGAACAGTATGCCGAAAAGCAATAACAGCAGTCCGAACAGTATCAGCACCGTTTGGGAGGTTATCACATTATAGACCGTATTAAAATAAAGCAGCCCGAAAATTCCGAATACAACGGCCAGCACCATTTGAATGCCATTGCAGATCAGGTTCAGGAAGACAATTTTTTTCGTTTGCGATTTTTCAAAAAACAAAGCTTTCCCGGCATATTCGCCAATTCCATTTGGAGTAAATATGGCTGCGGTTAACGCTCCCAAAACCTGTTTTGAAGCGGCTCCTACCGTAATTTTAGCAATAACGCTCACTAAATTCTGCCATTTCAGGATCTCTAAAAACCGGTTCAGGAAAGACAGGAATAAAATAAAGGCAAAAGCGCCAAAAGACTGTTTGCTTTTTACCAATGCTATGAATTTTTCCCAATCCAGCTGGTCATTATGCATCAGTTGGTTGTAAATAAAATAAAAAGCGCCTCCCACAATCAAAAGTTTGATTACAAGAACGAGGAATTGTTTAGCTTTGTGGGGTACAGAAATCATCGCTGCAAAATAACAAATTAAAATTGGCAAACGAACGCATCATATTAGGAATTGACCCGGGAACGACCATCATGGGTTTCGGATTGATAAAAGTCATCAATAAAAAAATGGAATTTTTGCAGTTAAACGAATTGCAGCTATCCAAATATGATGACCATTATACCAAACTGAGAATCATTTTTGAGCGCACCATTGAATTAATCGAAACACATCATCCCGATGAAATTGCGATTGAGGCACCTTTCTTTGGAAAAAATGTCCAGTCCATGCTGAAATTGGGAAGAGCACAGGGTGTTGCCATGGCGGCCGGTTTGTCGCGCCAGATTCCCATTACGGAATATGAGCCCAAAAAAATAAAAATGGCCATTACCGGAAATGGTAATGCGAGCAAAGAGCAGGTTGCCAAAATGCTGCAGCAATTGTTAGGACTGAAAGAACTGCCTAAAAACCTGGATAGTACAGACGGACTTGCCGCGGCAGTTTGCCATTACTTTAATTCCGGTAAAATAACCATCGGTAAAAGCTATACCGGTTGGGATGCCTTTGTAAAACAAAACGAAGACCGAGTAAAAAAATAAACCACACACGTTGGCAGGAATTTATATTCATATCCCATTTTGCAAGCAGGCTTGTCATTACTGCGATTTTCATTTTTCGACGTCACTGAAGAAAAAAGACGGGATGGTTTTGGCCTTAGCCAAAGAAATCCGGCTGCGGAAACATGAATTTGAGCAGGAAACCGTTGAAACGATCTACTTTGGAGGCGGAACACCCAGCATCTTAGCGGTTGAAGACATTCGCCTGTTAATCGATACGGTTTACCAAAACTACAAGGTTGCCGATAATCCGGAAATTACCGTTGAAGCCAATCCGGACGATTTATCCGAAAAGCGGATTGTGGAACTGCATCAGCATAACATCAACCGTTTGAGTATCGGGATCCAGTCGTTTTTTGAGGAAGACCTGAAACTGATGAACCGTGCGCATAACGCGGCAGAAGCCAAAAAGTGCCTGCAAATAGCAAGGCAGTATTTTGATAATATTTCCATTGATCTGATTTATGGAACTCCGGGCATGGACAATAACCGGTGGCTCGAAAATATCCGGACTGCTTTGGAACTGAACATACCACATATTTCCAGTTATGCTTTAACGGTCGAGCCGAAAACGGCTTTGCAAAAATTTATCACGCAGGGCGTTATCCCGCAACCGGACGATGAGGTGGCACACGAGCAATTCTTAATGCTGGTGGATGCGCTGGAAGCCAACGGATTTATTCACTACGAGCTTTCCAACTTTGGAAAAGAAAACTATTTCTCCCGGAATAACTCGGCCTATTGGCTGGGGAAAAAATATATCGGTATCGGACCATCGGCACACAGCTATGACGGAGTACACCGGAGCTGGAATATTGCGAACAACAGCCTTTATCTTAAATCACTGGAAAACGAAAGCCTTCCAAGTGAGGAGGAAACCCTTTCCAAAACCGACCGTTATAACGAATACATCATGACCGGACTGCGAACCGTCTGGGGCGTATCGCTGGACAGGATCCGGAATGAATTTGGCGAAGATTACCAGAAAGCACTGCTACAGCAGGCACAGCAATACCTGGATAATGGTAAACTGGAAGTATCGGAGCATGTGTTGCGGACTACCCGGAAAGGAAAGTTTTTCAGCGATGGTATTGCCAGTGATTTGTTTATCCTGAACTAATCCGGAAATCTTCAAAAAACAGCTTAAATTACAGTCGTAGAATTTAAGAAAACTGCCATATCCTGAATTAAAAGATTTATATTTGGATGTATAAAAGCATTTCAATAGTAGGAGATGCCGGAAATTTCAGTACGAATGAAAACAAGCATCAGTCACAAACAGCAAAATTTCGAAATTGATTTATCAAAACCGATTGATATCTCCATCCCGTTAACCAATACCGACAGTAACCCGATAGCCTGGTATATCGAAAAACCGGTTATTGAGCCGGTACGGTTTGGCGACTGGATTGGTAAAGTAAGCGAAGGGAAATCGTCGACAAACTTTAATAATATTTTCTTCAACCCGCATGGACACGGTACACATACCGAATGTCTGGGGCATATTACCCGGGAGTTTTACAGCATCAACCAGGCGTTAAAACAGTTCTTTTTCACTGCCGAACTGGTTAGTATAAAACCACACCAGCAGGATGAAGACCTGGTGATTACCAAAGAACAGCTGGAAAAAGCACTGCATGGGAAAAAACCGGAAGCGGTTGTTATCCGGACACTGCCCAACGATACGGTAAAACAATCCACAAACTACTCGAATACCAATCCGCCGTATTTAGATGAAGCGGCAGCAGTATGGATCCGGGAAACGGGTATCGACCACCTGTTAATCGACTTGCCAAGTGTGGATAAAGAACACGACGAAGGAAAATTACGCGCACACAAAGCATTCTGGAACGTTAAAGATGTGAACCAGCTAAATGCAGATGCGCGGATGAATGCCACCATAACCGAAATGATCTTTGTACCGGATACGGTAATTGACGGAAGCTATTTCCTGAACATTCAGATCGCCTCTTTTGAAAACGATGCCTCTCCGAGTAAACCGGTTTTATACAGCATACAATGAAAACAGTACTCAAACTGGAAGAAGTAATACAATTTCTGGCAGGCTTGTTGCTGTTCCTGCAAACGGATTATGCCTGGTGGTGGTTTCCGTTACTGCTTTTTACGCCCGATTTTTCAATGCTGGGATATGCCTTCGGGAACAAAGCGGGTGCTTATGCTTACAACCTGTTTCATCATAAAGGCGTAGCGGTTTTAGTGTATCTCTGCGGCATGTACACGCTGAATGAAGAACTGAAATTAGCCGGAATCATACTATTCAGTCATTCCTGCCTGGACAGGGCTTTAGGATATGGTTTAAAATATAACGAAGGATTCTCAAAAACACATTTAGGAATAATAGGAAAGGATAAAACACAATAAAATGGATATTCAGGCGTATTATGAGTATTGTCTGTCAAAAAAAGGAGTAACCGAACATTTTCCTTTTGATGAAGACACTTTGGTATTTAAAGTAGGCGGCAAAATGTTTGCGCTTGCCTCGTTAAAAGAGTGGGAAAACGGAAATCCGTCCATAAATTTAAAATGTGATCCGGAAAGGGCACAAGAATTGCGGGGACAATATGACGACATCAAACCGGGTTTTCACATGAGTAAAGTGCATTGGAATACGGTTGCCGTCAATAAGGAACTAACCGATAAGTTTGTAAGGGAATTAATTGCACATTCCTATGATTTGGTATTTAACAGTCTGACAAAGAAAATTCAAAGTGAAATTAATCAGGCTGAAAATTAGATAATTTCAAAAGGACTTTGCAACTTTACAGCCTGAAAATGAATTCAGAACAAATTGCCTGAAAGGGCAGACAGCACAAGATTAAAAAGTAACGATTATATGAAAGATCAAATTAAAAAATTTTTAAACGAAGATCAGGATCCTAAAGCGATAGAGAAAATCACCTCCAAATTACAGGATTTGTTGATGAAAAATGAAGAAGTAGGATATATAGGAGTACAGAAAAAACCGGCCATAACGGTATTTCCGGATAGTATCGTGGTAACGAATAAACGGATTATTATGTGCCGTCCTAAAAATTTAGGATTATCCATGGATTTTGTAGATTATGACTGGGACGATATAACCGGAACATTTGTAAAAGAAAATATCCTGGGGTCGGAATTCTCGTTTGCAACCAAAAGCGAACTGACCATTTCGATTGATTATATTCCGAAAAACCAGGCACGCAAACTGTATACTTTTGCCAAAGAGCAATTGGATGCTTTAAAAATGAATACTGTAAATGCCCAATCGGTTGCCCCAACGGCACCAATAGTGGAAGATGCGGTTATCATTGAACCGGTACAGGAAGAAGAAGTGGAAGAAATAGAAGCAGAAGAAGTAACCAGCTTTGCCGAAATAATGCCGGTAGCTCCGGTTACGTTCCAGGAACCTGTAGCAGAACCGGTACCTGCGCCAGCGGCATCCGGTGATAAAAAACTGAGTGAATTGTCCAAAGAAGAGCTTTTCGAAAAGCTGCAAAACTATAAGAAACTATTGGATAACGGATTGATCCTTCAGGGAGAATATGATGCTTTTAAAAAAGAGATTTTAACCTATCTGTAAACTGTATGTTATGGAAAAACCTAAGAACGTCGAAGAACTGATACCGCACCGGGCTCCGTTTTTATTTGTAGACGAGATCCTTTCGGCAAACGAAAAGGAAATTACCGGAGTGTATACCTTTAAAGAAGAGATGAATGCTTTTCTCAAAGGAAGTTTTCCTGCAATGCCCTATATTCCGGCAACGATTCTTATTGAGTCAATGGCACAATGTGGCGGAGCGGGTGTACGATTATTAGGTGTTTCGAAAGGTGTTTTTGCATTAGCACAGATCGAGAGTGCGCAGTTTTACAAAGGTGTGCAGTATGGCGAGCAGGTAAAATATACCATTGCGATACAGCGAATGAGTGAAAAGATCATCAAACAATCCGGAAAAGCTTATGTAGGGGATAACCTGATACTGGAAGCATCCTGGATGTCCATACGGATCGAATCGGCCTGATCTGATATAATAATAAAAAAGCTCCTTATTAAAGGAGCTTTTTTATTTACATTACTTTTTTCTGTTTTTCAACATAGGTGTCGGCCTGTAACTCTAAAAGTTCCAAAGCCCGTTTCTTTTTATAATCGTAGATGCCTTTCTCATCTTTAATATCGGCATAAACCTTGTCATAAATGGAAGCATCCGTCTGTTTTTGCAGACTGCGTTGGTAGTTGTTTTGCTCGATATGCGTTTTTAAAGCCGTTTCGTCGTCTTCCAGTTTAAAATCATATTCACCTTTAGGGGATAATAGTTTGGCGATAATAGGAGAGGTTTCGATGGCTAAAAACAATAACATGATAAATAAAGAAGGAAGGCTTGGCAGTTTGTTCAACGCATTGATACGAGCCATTAAACCGTCAAAGCCGTCAATTATAGGCTGTGTTTCGGTTACTTTTTTATCCAGATCCGCCTGCAGCGTTTTGGCTTTTGCTTCCTTTTCGGCAATCTTGGCCAGATTACCTTTACGCAAGTCGTCCAATGCCTTTAAAGCGGCATCATGTTTCTCCCTTTTCTCTTTATAAACAGGACCTTTGCCCAATTTCATAGTGCCTTTTGTACCTTCGGCTTCCGTGATATAGGTAGCATAAAGCGCATTTACCTCTTTTTCTTTGTTAAGTATTTCCGACTTTAAACTGTCAATTCCCGCCTGGTTTTTGGCTACATCTGTCTGATAATAATTAGCAACCTCTTTTTTATTGGCCAATGCCATTGCATTCTTTTCCTTAAGTAAAACCGTATTGATCTCCTTCTCAAATATCTTGATCTCCAATGGTTTTGAAATAACAATAGCAATGATCATTGCCAGGATAATTCGGGGTGTTGCCTGCAAAAATTCGCTCCAGAAACGATCTCTTTTCCTGATGGTCGACACAATAAAACGATCCAGGTTAAAAATCAGCAATCCCCAGACCAATCCAAAGAAAGTGGCCGTGTAAATGTTGTCGAAAACAGTGTAAAGGGCATAACTGCTGGCAATAACGGCCATTACTGCGGTGAAGAATACCGTAGCGCCTATTCCGGCATACTTGTTTTGTTCGCCATCGCTACAGGTAGCAATGAGATTTTTGTCTGCACCGGAGCACAGGATAAAAAAACGTTTTAACATGATTGATGATTTTGATTGATGATGATTGTGCAAATTTAACGCCAAAAAGTATAGATTGTTGTAAAAAGCTGATTTATTTTAGGTTACAAAAAAGAAAATCCGCTTCAATCGAAGCGGATCATACTGTTCATCGCAACCTGTGTTACGACAAACCGGCCTGTTCTCTTATTTATGTAGCACCATTAACGGCAGATAGAATTCACTTCTTATCGCTTTCCCTTCTGATTTTCCGGGCACCCATTTCGGACTGCTTTCAATAAGGGCGGTAATCGATTCTTTCATTATATTGGTCGGGTCTTTAACAATCGCAACATTGGAAGTACTGCCATCTTTTTCGACCACAAACCGAACAGCGATACGTTGCGGAGTATCACTTTTTGGAAAGTTTTCCGGTATTTTAAGATTCTTTTGCACATATACATTCCAGGCATTCATGCCGCCTGCAAACTCCGGAATTGTTGTTCCGGGAGCCGGTGGTGACGGGAACTCGTTTAATGCCGTCTTTTTAGGCCTTGGTTCTGCTGGTGGCGGAGGTGGCGGTAATAGTTTGTCTTTGCCGTTGTTTGAGGTCGTCTTTTTAGAACTTTCCCGTGGCGGTGGCGGTGGTGGCAGTTCTGCTTTACCGTTTTTCGATGCTGCTTTTTTGGGCCTTGCTTCAACAGGTGGCGGCGGTGGCGGCAACTGTGGGGCTGGCGGCGGTGTAGGTGGCGTAGGCGGTGGTAAAGGTTTGCTGCCATTGTTTTTTGTGGTCTTGGCAGCTGGTTTCTCCTGAGCCACAACTTTAGTGCTGAAAAGGAATACCATTCCGGACATTAACGGAATCATGCATAACTTGATAAGGGTCAGCCGGAGCGGGGGCGATGTTTTGGTCATCATAATGAAACGTTTTTTGGTTACTAAATAGGCTAAATTACTGGTGAGTGCCATAGGCTTTTCGGTAGCAACCTTGGAAAGAATTAAATTCTGATAATCGGTTACTTCGGTATGCTTTTGCGTTACCGCTTCATCTGCCAGGAACTCATGATTTAAGCGGATGGCTTTTTTATAGAAATACAATAATGGCTGGAACCATAAAAAGATCTGAAGCAGCTCGATAAAAAGAATATCCAGGCTGTGCATTTGTCTGGCATGTGCTGTTTCATGAAGCAGTAATTCCGGTTCAATCTTGTTTTTACGGATTTGCTTTTTATTGATAAAAATATAATGCAAAAAAGTGAATGGCAGCACTTTATCCGGAATCAGGACCAGTGTCCGGGAATCCTGTTTGATCTGTTCGCCGGATCGTATTTTTCGGAATAAGGAGTTGAGGTTCATCGTAAAGCGAAAGAACAGTAAGCCCGATACAAACAGGTAAACCGCTATAAGTCCGTTTTCTAAATTCAGGAAAGAATCATCGGCTATCGCTCTGGCATATAATGCCGCTGTGACTACCGGTGTTTTGGCTGCAGCCGAAACGGTTTCCGTCAGGGTATTGAAAGGGATTAAAAGGCTGAATACAATAGCTGTTAACAGGTAGAAACGGTTAAAGTGATACATCTTTTCTTTGCTTAACAGAAAATGATAAACAACTAATAAACAGCACAGGCACAGGCCGGATTTGATGAAATGCGGTGTCATTTTTTCTTTTTTTGAAGTTCCTGATCTACGATTTTCTTTAGTTCTTCCAATTCTTTTTCCGTCATATTGGTTTCTTTTGTGAAAAAAGAAGCAAACTGAGCGGCCGAATTGTTGAAGAAATCCTTAATGATGTTGTTGACATGTTTGGAGAAATAATCCGTTTTTTTTACTAACGGATAATATTCCCTTGATTTTCCGTATTCCTTGTAAGCCACAAAGCCTTTGTCGGACATTCGTTTTAAAAGTGTTGCAATCGTGGTCGTTGCCGGTTTCGGCTCAGGATAGGCTTCCAGCAGGTCTTTCATAAAAGCCTTTTCCTTTTTCCACAGATATTCCATAAGTTGTTCTTCGGTTTTTGATAATTGCATTTCTTTTTATTTAATGATTAATTCGTTCACTTCTTCTCCGTTCTCGTAAGTGCGGATGCTTTCCAGATTTCCTTCTCCGTCATAATATTTCCAGTCGTCATAGTAAAACCAGTGTACCAGTTTGTCGGTTATGACCATCCGGGATTTTCCTCTTGCCATTACGGTACCGTTCTCATTATAAAACGTCGTAAAACAGATTTGCTTGTTGTACAGCTGTTTTTTGACTAGTTTGTTACCGGAAAATTGTTTCCATGTTCCGGTTTCCAGGCCTTTTCGGTAGTTCCCTTTTGTGGTGTAATGTTTTCCGCCAAAAGTGTCTTTAAAAATCCATTTACCGACCCGTTCGTTTTTGACAACCCGGTTGGTTTTACAACTCACGATTAGCAAACCTATCAGCAGCAGGACTATAGCCGATGAAAATTTCATATTCTATGTTTTTAGAACTAACTCTACAAATGTAGAATAAAAAATTAAAAAGGGGATAAAAAAATAAAAAAAGTGAATTTATTTTTTGCAGGTGAAGATAAAAGCGGGCGGAATATTTAAAAAAGTGAACTCAATGGTTACACTCGAAAAGATTTCTTTTAATTTATTAAGGGCATTCAGCGAGTATTGAAATTGAATATACTTTCCTTTTAAAGCCAGGCAGCACTTCGAAGTGGTCAGTATGGCATTGACCAGTTCATCCGGCAGGACGGCCAGCGGTAAGGAAGAAACGATATAATCGGCTTTTTCCAGCTTATATTCAATAAGGTATTTTTCTAATTTTTCTGCACCGTCATTGATAATGATCAGTCGGCTGTCGTTTATTTTTTTCAGCTCTTCACAAAACTCTTTATTGATTTCAAAAACCATAAGTTTTCCGTTCGGGCTGAGTTTTTCCAGTAGTTTTACAGTAAAAACACCGGTTCCCGGACCGAATTCAACAATGCATTGTGCCGATTTGAAGTCAATGGGCTTCAGCATTTTTTTAGCCAAAAAAGAGGAACTTGGTGACAAAGCACCAATAGTTCCTCCTGATTTTATGACTTCTGAGATGAATTTTGTATCCAAATCAAATTTTGTAAAATATTACTTATTCAGTTCCGTAAAGTATTTGTAAAACAAAGGAATGGTCTGGATTCCTTTAAGGTAATTAAATACTCCGAAATGCTCATTAGGCGAGTGAATAGCATCACTGTCTAATCCGAATCCCATTAAAATAGTCTTGCTTTTTAATTCTTTTTCAAACAAGGCTACGATCGGGATACTACCTCCGGAACGAACCGGAATGGGCTGTACGCCGAAAGTTTCGTGATATGCTTTGGCAGCAGCCTGATAGCCAATGCTGTCAATCGGGGTTACGTATCCCTGTCCGCCATGATGCGGTTTTACAACCACTTTAACAGATTTAGGAGCGATATTTTCGAAATGTTTCTGGAATAATTCGGTGATCTCTTTCCAGTCCTGGTTAGGAACCAGACGCATGGATATTTTTGCAAATGCTTTGCTGGCAATAACGGTTTTGGCACCTTCGCCGGTATAACCGCCCCAGATTCCGTTTACATCCAGTGTTGGACGAATGGAATTTCTTTCGTTTGTAACATATCCGGTTTCGCCGTAAACATCATCAATGTTTAGCGCTTTTTTATAATTTTCCAAAGAGAAAGGTGCTTTGGCCATTTCGGCTCTTTCTGCAGCAGAAAGCTCTTCTACCTTATCATAAAATCCCGGAATGGTAATATGATTGTTTTCATCGTGAAGCGAAGCAATCATTTTGGCCAGGATATTAATCGGGTTCGCAACAGCTCCGCCATATAATCCGGAATGCAGGTCACGGTTAGGTCCGGTAACTTCCACTTCTACATAGCTCAGACCTCTCAATCCGGTGGTAATGGAAGGCTGGGTATTGGAAATCATCCCCGTATCGGAAATAAGAATAACATCGTTAGCCAGTTTTTCCTGGTTGCGTTCCACGAACCAGCCCAAACTTGCCGAACCAACTTCTTCTTCTCCTTCAATCATGAATTTAACATTACATGGAAGCGTATTGGTCTGTACCATATATTCCAAAGCTTTCACATGCATAAACATCTGTCCTTTATCGTCACAGGCACCACGGGCAAAAATAGCTCCTTCCGGATGAATATCGGTAGTTTTGATTACCGGTTCAAATGGAGGAGAGGTCCACAACTCGATCGGATCTGCCGGTTGCACGTCATAATGTCCGTATACTAAAACAGTAGGTAATTTCGGATCAATCATTTTTTCTCCGTACACAATCGGGTAACCGGGAGTCTCGCAAAGCTCTACAAAATCACATCCGGCTTTTTCCAGACTTACCTTAACCGCATTAGCAGTGTCTATAACATCTTGAGAGTAAGCACTATCAGCACTTACAGAAGGAATCTTTAATAAATCAATTAATTCATTTATAAAACGTTCTTTATTTTCCTGAACGTATTGCTTTATACTATCCATTATAATTTAAATATGATGAAAGCCAAAAGTACAAAAAAAAGAAACAAAAAATTTTTTCGATTTTTCTTGGATGATAAGAACTAATGCGTATATTTGCACCCGTAATACTGAAAGAAACACTTTCAATTTGTGCCGCGGGTGTGGTGAAATTGGTAGACACGCCAGACTTAGGATCTGGTGCCTCACGGTGTGTAGGTTCGAGTCCTATCACCCGCACTTTAAAAGCCTATTTACTTCAAAAGTAGATAGGCTTTTTTTATTGCCTTATTTTTAGAACTGCTATTTGTTTGATTTTTAAAGAAATCCGGTAGTTTTCGTTCAGATAAAGTATCTTTGAAGGAGAAGCATTGGTAACAATATGGCACATTACCTGATTAAAAAACCGGACGAATTAACAGTTTCCGAGATAAAATGCATCTTGGAAGCCTGGTCGGTTTCCGAATGGCTGCAGCTGGATGCGGACGGTTTCAGGAAACAATTCAGGCATTCCGAATTTCATTTACTGCGCGATGATGCCCAAAAAATTGTTTGCCTGACCCGGATAAACCGCAATTTTACCGTTCAGTTTGCCAATACTACCTGTACGATTCCGGAATTGGTGGGTTTGATATCCTTACAGGAAAGAAAAGGTTATGCAAAACGACTATTAAACGAAGTTGTTGCCAACCTGAACAGCAGAAATCTGGAGTGTGTTGGTTTTTGTGCTAAAGACGTCCGCACATTTTATGAAAAATCGGGCATCCCGATATACTACAACCAGGCGAAGTTTTTAATGGAAAAGGAAAATGACGTGCCCGATCCGGTAACCGATGATGACATTCTTGCTGTTTGCCTTTCTGCGGAAACGGCGGTTCTGTTTCAAAACCTGAGCAGTGCTTCGCCGGCCTACATTGTAAATTAGTTCCCGATAATTTTTTTACGGTGCAGCAATCCCCATTCTCTTAGCGCTTCGATTACTTTGGTCAGTGTCTTGCTGTGTTCGGTTGAAGCATATTCTACTGTTGGCGGGAAAGTATCATAAACCGTCCGGGTAACCAGTTGGTGCATTTCCAGCTCTTTTAATTCTTTCGACAGCATTTTGTCGGTAATACCGTTTATCTCCCTTGAAATTTGTTTAAAGCGTTTCGGCCCGGATGATAGCGAGATCAATATCGGCAATTTCCATTTCCCGTTTAAAACTTCCAGGGCATCCCTAACCGGAAGCAGTGCGCCGGTACATTCCTGTGGCGTGTGAATTTTTTCTGTTGTTTCCATACTGTTTTCATTACTATCCGTTTGGATAGCGCTATCCAAACGGATAGTAATATATTTTAGATAGCGAATGTAGATAAGTTTGTATTGTAAAACAAAAAGATATCTGAAACAATGAAAAAAATATTGCTGATTACTTCAAGTGTAAAGGGAAAAGATTCTTTCAGCATCCGGTTATCAAATGCGATTCTTGAAAAACTGACGGCTGCCTATCCGGGAAGCAGTGTTTATACCCGTGATTTAACGGTAAACCCGCTGCCGCATCTGGACGAAACGCATCTGGGCGCTTTTTTTACGCCAAACGAATTACAGACGGAAACGCAGCAAAAAGCGATTCAGTATTCCAATCAGGCAATACAGGAGTTAATGGAAGCCGATATAGTGGTGATAGGTGTTCCGCTTTATAATTTTGGTGTTCCGTCCACATTAAAGGCCTGGGTGGATCATATCGCCAGAGCCGGAGTGACGTTTAGTTATGAAGACGGTTTCCCGAAAGGACTTGTCGTAAATAAAAAAGTGTATCTGGCAATCGCTTCCGGAGGTGTTTATTCGGAAGGACCGCGAAAAGGCTATGATTTTTCCGATCCGTTTTTGAGAGCGGCACTTGGATTCCTTGGTATAACAGACGTTACCACTTTTCGTGTAGAAGGAATTGCGATGCCGGAACTTCAGGACAGTGCTTTCCCTAAAGCACTGGACACGCTGGATGCCTTTGCTTTTTAAGGGAGCTTAACCACTGGCGTTCCTCAAATCATGTTGTACCCGATTTGAGGAACGTTTTGTTTTTAAGTAATGCCGGTTTTCGTTCCGTTACATAGGGCGAAGTGTATTGCTATAGGTGATTTTATAAGGATTTTTTGCTGCTGCATTGTCCTTCATCACATAGATGAATTTGTATTGCTTTGCCTTTTTACTTTCAATAACGGCTTCTTTACTGCTTATTTTATCGGTAATCGTGGTGTTTATCGTGTTGTCTATCCGTAAAGTATGGGCAATGCCATTGCCAAGGTTGGTAATGACCGTGCCTTTATATAGGGTGCCTTTTTCGTTAAAAACCGTAACGGATTCCCCTTTAAAACCTTTTGTGAGTACTACCACGGCATAATTGGCTCCGTTTGCATTGAGCTCATTCAGGAACTTCTTTTTCTGAGCATCGGAAGCCGCCCGGAAATCGTCCCGGTATTGCACGTTTGAAGTGCCGCACATCGTAAAAAGCGCTATAAAGAAAACCAAAAGTATTTTTTTCATAATCGTATTTCTTGAGTCTGTTCTATAAAATTAACGAATTTCAAGCCAATTCTATTATATCTTTGTGTAGTTAAATAAAAGTCAAAATCAGCAATGATTCAAAAAATCGGACATAGAGGTGCAAAGGGATTGCTGGCAGAGAACACGTTGGAATCGTTCCGGAAGGCACTGGATCTGGGAGCTACAGCTATCGAGCTGGATGTTCATGTTACTGCTGACGGCGCCATTGTGGTGATTCACGATTTTACGGTAGACCGGACGACAAACGGTTTTGGTGAAGTCCATAAAATGACGGTAGCGGAACTGAAAAAACTGAAAGTGGAAACGCTGTACCGCATTCCGTTACTGGAAGAGGTGTTTGACCTGATTGACCGGAAATGTTTGATAAATGTAGAATTAAAAGGTCACGAAACGGCCGGACCGGTCGTAAAACTGATCGAAAAATATGTTGCTGAAAAAGGCTGGACTTATGAAGATTTTATCGTTTCCAGCTTTCAGAAAGACGAGCTGAAAAAAGTAAAAGCGTTAAACCCTGAAATAAATCTGGGTGTACTCACGCAGGCCAGTGTGGAACAGGCTTTGGAATGGGCACATCAGTTATCGGCGAAAGCCATCCATCCGCATTTTTCACTGCTAACGGCAGATAATTGTAAAGAAGCCCGTGAAAAAGGCTATAAAGTTTTGACCTGGACGGTTAATAATGAGGAAGATATTCGCAGAGTCATCGCTTATGGCGTAGACGGAATCATCTCCGATTTCCCCAATAGATTATGAATTCCAATTTTGATGTAGTTATAATAGGTGGCGGTGCTGCCGGTTTTTTTACGGCAATTAATATCGCTGAAAACAATTCCCGATTAAAAATCGCGATCCTGGAGCGGGGAAAGGAAGTACTTTCGAAAGTGCGTGTTTCCGGCGGCGGACGCTGTAATGTAACGCATGCCTGTTTTATCCCGAACGATCTGGTTAAGTTTTATCCCAGAGGCGAACGGGAATTAAAAGGACCGTTTCATCAGTTTTGTTCCGGCGATACGATTGAATGGTTTGAACGGCATGGCGTGGAACTGAAAATCGAGGAAGACGGAAGAATGTTTCCGGTTACCGACAGTTCGCAAACCATTATCGACTGTTTCCAGAAAGCGGTTAAGCAACTGGGCATTCAGGTGCTGACCGGGCAAAGCGTGCAGTCGCTTTTTAAATCGGACGATTTCTGGAAAGTGGAAACCAATCAGGAAACGTTTGTAACGTCAAAAATAGTCATGGCAACCGGAAGCAATCCTAAAATATGGGAAGTGCTCAAAAATATGGGGCACTCAATTGTAGAACCGGTTCCGTCTCTTTTTACCTTTAATATCAAAGATACCCGTATTAAAGACTTAATGGGTGTTTCGGCTTTTGCTGCGGTTAAGGTTAAAGGAACCAAACTGAGCGCTGCGGGACCGTTGCTGATTACCCATTGGGGAATGAGCGGTCCGGGAATTTTACGACTTTCCGCCTGGGGCGCCAGAGAACTTTTTGCTAAAAATTACCAGTTTGTTTTACAGGTTAACTGGCTTAATGACCAGGATACCGAAGCAACACTGGAACTGCTGAAAACGCTCAAACTGGAACAGGCTAAAAAGCTGGTCGTGAAAAAATCACCGTTTGATTTTCCAAACCGTTTATGGGAAAGTCTGGCTTTTGCTTCCGGGATTTTACCGGAAACCAAATGGGCCGATTTGTCTAAAAAACAACTGAATGATCTGGCAAACCAATTAACAGACGGACATTTCCAGGTTAACGGCAAAAGCACCTTTAAAGAAGAATTCGTTACAGCCGGCGGAATCGATCTGAAGGAAATTAATTTCAAAACTATGGAAAGCAAGGTACATCCCAATTTGTATTTTGCAGGCGAAATCGTGAATATTGATGCGATAACCGGAGGGTTTAACTTTCAAAATGCATGGACGGGCGGCTATCTGGTAGCGCAAAACTTCGCGTAATGACATTTATTTGAAAATCTTGTTAAAAATTATGGGATTTTATTTTTATTTTAGTGCATCATTAACAATGCAGTAGAATAAAAAATGTATGCCCTTTAAATTTCTTTTCTGCCAATTGCTATTTTGTGTGCTGTTTGGCCAGCAGCTTGCATCCCAAAATTACACGCTTAAAAACTTTACCCAAAAAGACGGCTTGTCCAGTAATGAGGTTTATGACGTTATTCAGGATAAAAACGGTTTTATGTGGTTTGCTACAGACAGAGGGCTGACCCATTATAACGGAAATGAATTCAAGCGGTTTGAGCCTAAAGACGGCCTGACCGATATTACCATATTTGATTTCTTTAAGCAGGATAACGGCCAGATCTGGTGCATTACACTCAATAATAAGCTTTTTTATATTCAGGACGGGACGGAAAAATTTATTCCCTATAAATACAATGCCGTTATCGAACGGTTTGTTAAGGAAAGAAGGCTTACGGCTTTTTTTATTGCAAACCTGGCTGTCGATCACAATAACACGCTGCATCTTTTTATGACGAACGGGCATTATATCACGATTGATGCGAAGGGCAGGCTGGTTATCGAAGCTGATGTTGATGCGAAAAAAAGACCCAGTGAGCGGTTAGGTAAATTCTTCCGGTCAAAGAAGATCAACAGGCACCAGGAAATCAATTATTTTACCAATACGCCAACAGCGTTTCTCAGAACCGGGGAAATGCGGGCGATCCGGCGTATTTTAAGTTCCGGAAATGATTATATGGTTGTAATGACCGACGGATCGGTGTTTATACAAAATCGTCAGGGAGCAATCACCACGATTACCTACCCTAATTTTGAACCGATAGAAGGCGGAATTTATGACGAGCATCATTTCTGGATCGGGTATCGCGGTAAAGGAATGTATGTGTATGACTATAAGGGAACGCTAAAAAAGAAGTATCTGGAAAAACATTCCGTAACCAAAATTTATGAAGACAGCTTTGGCGGATTATGGTTTTCGACTATAGATTCCGGAGTCTTTTTTCTGAAAAAAGAACAGATCAACAGCAATCTTTTAAAAGGGATTTATGTCAATTCCCTGACAAAGGATAACGACGGAAATTTATACACCGGCTGTTTTAACGGTGACATTTATAAAATTTCAGCTAAAGGCGATCTGGCGAGGGTACACACCGGATTGGTAAACAAACCGGCAATTGTGCAGTTTAATCCTGCCGAAAACCAGGTGTATTATGCTACGGATAATGTTCTTTTCACGTCATTTGGAAACCGCCTGGAATACTGCGGGGTACTAAAAGTTTCGGACGATACCAAAAAGATCATTGCTTCCCGGTTCGGGGTTTATAATGTTTTCGAAAATGAGAAAGAATTGTTTGCCGATACGCTTAACGTAAGGATTCAGGACATTTCGGAAGTCAACGGAAAATACTATATAGCCACTTTAAAAGGACTCAAAATTGTCGATAAGGGCCGGCTTGTGGATAAGAAAGGCAAATTAGCAGATTACCGGATAGACGATGTGGATTATGAACCCGGGAAACAGCTTTTTTACCTGGCCAGTATGGGAGCCGGCGTTCTGGTTTATAATCCTAAAACCGAAAAAGTAATCACGATTGATAAGTCGGACGGACTATCCAATAATCTGGTTACAGAAGTGTATATAGAAGACAAAAATACCATCTGGGCGTGTACGAATTACGGTTTGAACAGGATACGGTTTCAGGAAAACGGCAGTTATACAATACAGTATTTAACTGCAGCCGACGGTTTGCCTGAAAACCAGATACGGGATGTGGAAATTATTGATGAAGTGATTCATATCGCGACCACCAACGGATTGTGCAGTTTGTCCAAAGCAGATTTTGAACAGATCTTTTCGAAGCGGAATTATTTTTTGCGCTTAAAGACCATCGCCATAAATGCGGTCAAGCAGGTAACACCTCAAAAATTACTGGACTTATCCTATAATGAAAACCAGCTCGATTTCTGGATTGAATCCGTGTCCTTTAAAAATAAAGAACAGGTGTACCGTTACAAATTAAAAGGACTGCATGACAAATGGAATTACACTAAGGACAGGAAAGTTTCGTATGAATTCTTACCACCGGGAGATTATGAATTTATCGTTCAGATTTTGGAGGATAACCGCCTGTTTTCGGATGAAAAGATCATTTTACCGATACATATCAGCGAGCCGTTTTGGAAAAGAAGCTGGTTTATCTGTCTTGTTATATTCTTAACCGCTGCGCTGATCTATGCTTTTTTTAAGATTAGGATACTAACCTATAACCAGGATATAATCCGGGAATTGTTACGACTGTGGGTGCGAAAAATAAAAAAGAAAGAAAAGTATTTTACTTTCCGGGAACAGGGTAAAGAAATCCGGATCAAGACCGATACGATACTGTATGTCAAATCATCCGGAAACTATATTGATGTTATCACCCGGGAAAGGTCCTATACGATACGGTGTAAAATAGGAGAGTTTATAACCAAGGTACCGGATCCTTTGGAATTTTTAAGAGTACACCGGTCGTATATTGTCAGAATCGACCAGGTTGCACAAAAAAATAAAAAAGCGGTATTTGTGAATCAGCAGGAAATTCCTGTCGGGGAAACCTATCTTGATGAACTGGATAAAATAGTTTTTTGATTTGTCACTTTTTTAAGTTATTTCGTCACAAACTGCGATTTTATTGGTGGTTCTGATGGGAATAAAAATAGTTTTGTGTTGTTAACTTAAAAAACACATAACATGAAAAAAATTATTTTTAATCTAAAAACAAGAGTTGCTTTTTGCTGTCTGTTTTTAATTTCTGCCTTTGCAGTGAATGCACAAACCCTTAGTCTGGGGACTACTAATGCCGTTAGTGTGTCGGGACCAACTATTTCCGGAGGAGCCTATAACTATAATGTTGTAATTCCTTTTTATGCAACCGATCTTACCGGGACATTCAGTTTAACTTATGCCAGCACTTATACTTGCGGACAGGGGTATTTTAAATACATCACCCTGAATAAAAGTACCGGAGCATTCGTTGCCAATTCCAGTAACAGTAATTCGGTTAGCATCGTGCCGGGAAACATGCCGGTTGGAACAAACAGCTATGTGATGCGTGTGTATTGTGCCAATGGAGCACCGGATCTGCCGTCAATACTAAAAGCAACGTTAAACATTAATATAACGGTAACAAAAGAGGCGACACCTGCTGTAAACCTATCGTTTGCTCCTTATTGTAAATATGTAGCCCATTCGAATCCGCAGGTATACAGCGGTTATATCGGATTTAATGTTTCCGGGAATTATGCCAATGCTTCCAAGTTATATTTAAGAGTAACGAATACGGCTTCTGCCTGTCCGACAGCAGATTATCCGTTAACCTATTTAAATACGTCCGGTTCCGCAACGGCTACGGTTGGACCGGGAATGAGCTTCTATGATTGTGCTGCCAATACGGCCTATACGATCCAATTGGTCTACAAGAGCGGAGCAACCGTATATGTAATACCAAGCGGCAGTTACGGATGGACCAATTATACCTGGACCAAAACCTTTAAAAACTGTATGAATGTATTACAGCCGGATCCGGGACCATTTGAGCCGGCATTCGGGAAAACGGCCGCTACAAACGAAATGGCAATTACCGATCCTAACGATCAGAACAGAACTAATAAAAAAGGTAAATACAGCCTGTACCCAATTCCGGTTACCACTACGTTGAGTGTACTTTCTGTAGAAGACGGCAAGCTTGTTAGCATCCGCGTTTACGATTTTAACGGCATCGCTCAGGTGTCTAAAGTATTGGATAGCAAAGCAGGTTTGCAGCAGCTGGATGTTACTGCGCTGAAGCCGGGTATTTATTTTGCACAAATAGAAACCAGTGAGGGTGTTTTTGTAGAAAAGATCGTTAAGAATTAAACATAATCCTGTGAAAAAGGCGGTTCATACGAACCGCTTTTTTTATGAAATATGTCCCGTCCTGAAATAAGTTGACACAAAATCGACTTATTATGAAAGACACAACAACAACGCGAGTTAAGCGTACTCAAAAGGATTATAATATGGCTTTTAATTAGCTGTAGTTT
>NZ_MKTM01000030.1:0-56821 GCF_001898245.1 Flavobacterium sp. 40-81 | reverse complement strand
GAGTTTAATGATGAAAACACCTAATTTTATACATGAAAAAACCAGCCAGGTAAGCCTGACTGGTTAATATATTTTTATTCTAAAATCTGTCAACCTATTTTAGGACGACTCATTTGAAACAATTTATTGTTATAAGGCTAATTTCTTTTTAGTGTCTTTTAAAAGCGCATCTTTATGAACCATTACCGATATCGCTTTAAGTTTCATATAAGGAACGCTCATATACACATAACCGCCATTGGCAACTCTGCTGGCATCGGTTCCCCAGGAATTTTTTACTTTATAGTAAACAGTTCCTTTCTGATCCTTTACTTTTCCAACAATGTGCATTAAATGGTCGTCCTGGGTAGAAAGGTTTTCAAATTCTGCCTGACGGAATTCCGGAGTGATTGCTTTTTCCGGTTTGATCTCTGTTAAGATCGTTTTGTTATCCTCGCTGTTTTCCGGGATCACGGCAACACCGTATTTTCCGGAAAAGGTAGGCTCACTTACGTCACAATCCAATTCAACGGTATAACCTGTTGCCAGTGCATTGTCGATATTGCTGATAAATTCATCCAGCGGCATGTTGTAAAAACTTCCGTTAGAAAAGTTATCTGGCACATTTAAAATAAACGTACTGTAATTGGGTACATGGGTAAAAGAAGTGATGGTAACATACTCTTTAGGATTGATTTTGGTCATTGCCAAAAAGCTCTTCGGCGTATATTTTTTACCTTCATAAGTAAACTCGGTTACATTCTTACCTATATAGATGTCTAAAACGGCACTGATGGCTTTTTTCCAGTTTGGGGAAAGTTTTTTTTCCGGATTGTCAACGTAGGTTTTTAGCATGCTTTCGATAACGGCAACCATTTCGGCGTGATTATAGGTGTCTGACGTACCGTTTAATCCGGTAAATGCCTCATTCGGAACAATTCCGTATTCGGCAACACTGTTAATCACATCATGTGCTAAACCGCCTTCTCCAAATTGTGCTTTTCCCTGGCGCATTACATAGTTTTCCGCTTTTTTCGGATAGGTGTTGCGCACCTGGTACATTTCCGAAAGGTCAATTTTCTTTCCGGTCAAACGGATTACTTCCGACTCTAAAAAAGACGAAGCCGAAAAACTCCAGCAGGTTCCGCTATTGCCCTGACTGATTACCGGTAAAGCTTCTAAGTTAGTAACTGTTTGGAATTCATATTTTTGAGCCTGTGCTGAAAAAATCAACCCTAAGAACGCTACTGAAACAAAAATTTTTTTCATTACATTATAATTTTTTGGAAGTGCAAGATAATGCAAAAAATGATTTATTTTTACGGTAAAATTTAAAAATATGAATACAATAAACTGGCAGACAGTTCGGGAATTCGAAGATATAACCTATAAAAAATGCAATGGAGTAGCGCGTATCGCTTTTAATCGTCCGGATGTCCGTAATGCTTTTCGTCCTAAAACAACCAGTGAATTATACCAGGCATTTTATGATGCCCAGGAAGATACTTCCATCGGAGTAGTGCTGCTTTCTGCAGAAGGGCCATCTTCTAAAGACGGTGTTTACTCGTTTTGCAGCGGCGGTGACCAGAAAGCAAGAGGTCATCAGGGATATGTTGGCGATGACGGCATGCACCGTTTAAATATATTAGAAGTACAACGCTTAATCCGTTTTATGCCGAAAGCCGTTATCGCGGTGGTTCCGGGTTGGGCTGTTGGCGGCGGACACAGTCTGCATGTGGTTTGCGACTTAACGTTAGCCAGTAAGGAACACGCTATTTTCAAACAAACGGATGCCGATGTAACCAGCTTTGACGGTGGTTACGGTTCTGCATATCTTGCCAAAATGGTTGGTCAGAAAAAAGCCCGTGAGATCTTCTTTTTAGGCCGCAACTATTCGGCACAGGAAGCTTTCGAAATGGGAATGGTCAATGCGGTAATCCCGCATGCCGAACTGGAAGATACCGCTTATGAATGGGCACAGGAAATTTTAGCCAAATCGCCGACCTCTATAAAAATGCTGAAATTTGCGATGAACTTAACCGATGACGGTATGGTAGGACAGCAGGTTTTTGCCGGTGAAGCGACCCGTTTGGCCTATATGACAGACGAAGCTAAAGAAGGAAGAGATGCGTTCTTAGAAAAACGTAAGCCAAACTTTGAAAAGAAATGGCTGCCTTAACAGCGTGAAAAGCAATAACATTAGAATTGGCTTGTGAATTTTCATAAGCCAATTGTTTTATAACAAATACAGACCCAAGAATGGAGCAATTTACCAATACCCCTATCGATACCACCACACTGCCCAGGTTTGAAACCGTACCGTTTACCGCTTTACATCCGGATTATAAAAAGGTCATCATACTGCATATTGCCGTTTTTATACTCGTTTTAGTAGCGATAGCCGGGATATTGCTGGTGGTGAATCCGGAATTGGCTTCCCGGGAATTATTGCTGGGAACAGGAATCGGAATAGCGGTTTTCGGAGCAATTGTGACCTTCTTTTCCCTGTTGAGCTTCCGTAAAAAAGGATTTGCTTTCCGCCAGCATGATGTATTGTTCCGAAGCGGGGTTATTGCCACCAAAACAATCATCATTCCTTACAGCAGAGTGCAGCACGTTGCCTTGCATCAGGGATTCGTTTCCGGAAAACTGGGACTGGCCGCTATTGAGATCTTTACTGCCGGTGGCGGAGACAGCGACATTAATATTCCCGGAATTGAAAAAGAACATGCCGAAAACATCAAGCAACTGCTGATGACAAAACTGAATCATACCACTAAAGAAACAACTGCCATAACGCCGTCTGAAGATGAACTTTAACCAACCGCAAAGACAGTCACTTATTGGCGTGTTGGTCATGTTTACCGATTCGTTCCAAAAAATAATCAGGGGTTTATGGCCGATACTGCTTGTCTGGCTTTTTAAATTTAACGAGGTAAACAAAGTATATGTGGTGCTGGGTATTGTTGGGATTATAGCGGTGATCGGTGTTTTTGCCTACCTGCAATACCGGAACTTTACCTTTCATATTGATGAAGAAAACGAAGAGTTTATCATCAATAAAGGCGTACTGAATAAAACAAAGATTGCCATCCAGCTCAACAAAATCCAGCAGGTCAATATTAACCAGTCCTTTATACAAAAAATAATAGGCGTGCATGCGCTGGATGTGGATACTGCCGGAAGTGCCAAAAAAGAAGCAGTCATAAAAGCGGTTTCGGAAGAACTGGCACAGGCATTAAAAGCAAGATTGCTCAAAGGAGAACAAACCGCTGCAAAAACGGTACAGGAAAGTGAGGAAACCACTGTTTTGCCGGAAAAGGAACCTTTTATCAGTATCAGTTTTTTAAGCCTTGTCAAAATAGGACTGACGTCTAATTACGTTAGAAGCCTGGCATTACTGATTGCCTTCTTCGGAACGGTTTATGAAAACATTCAGAACTTCACCAAAAGCAACGAAATAGAAGGCGACCAGATCAATAACTATATTGATGAAAGTTTAGCGATGTATTCGGCAACTATTTTTATTGTCATGCTGCTTGGATTACTACTGGTTATCAACCTTGGCAGAACCATCATCAAGTATTTTGACTTTAAAATGGCCAAACAGGGACGCTCGCTTTTATTGTCTTACGGATTGCTGAATACAAAAAACACCATCATCCGGCCGGAAAAAGTACAGTTGGTTACCACCAGCAGAAATTTTCTGCAAAAGAAAATGAATGTACTGAACATAAAAATCCGTCAGGCTTCCGGTAATGCCGATGCGCATGACGAAAAAGACAAATCGGCAATTGAAATACCGGGATGTAATGAACGGGAACGCGATGAAATACTAACCTTGCTGTTCCGGGAAATTCCCCAAAAAGGAGTGGCATTACTGCCCAATTACAGACGATTGGTAGTGGCTGTGGTTCTTTATATTATACTACCGCTAACGGTTTTGTTTTTCTTAGACCGGTATACCATACTACCAATTCAGGAATATCTTATTTTTGTACCGCTATACATTACGTTTACGGGAATATTGCTGTATTTCAGCTTTAGAAACAGTCGCCTGTTTGTGACAGAAAATTTTATAATCAGTCAGCAGGGCGCCTGGGACATAGAACATCAGATTATCGAACCGCACAAAATACAGGCCATCAGTACCAGTCAGCTATTTTGGCATAAAAGTGTGAATATCGGAAGCGTTACGCTGCATACCGCCGGTGGTAATGTGTCGTTCCATCTGGGAAATTATACCCATATTAAAGAGCTGGTTAATCTCTGGCTGTACCAGGTGGAAGCATCAGATAAAAACTGGATGTAAATAAAAAGAAATTATAAGTTGTAAAAAATAAAAAATGAATGCAAAAATATGGCTTGAAGCCGCACGATTAAGAACATTACCGCTTTCCATTTCAGGAATATTAGTGGGCACTTTTTATGCTTACAAACAATATTCGGATAACACGAATTACTGGCTGATTTTCGGATTGGCATTTTTAACTACTTTGGGCTTACAGGTGCTGTCAAATTTTGCAAATGACTATGGCGACGGGGTAAAAGGTACCGATAACAAGGACAGAGTAGGACCGCAGCGTGCGATACAGAGCGGAGCGATCACGCCGGAACAGATGAAAAAAGGAATCATAATCGTTTCTGTTGCTACGCTGATTATTGCTGTAGCGCTGATTTATGCTTCTTTCGGAAAAGATAACTTTGGCTTTTCACTTTTCTTTTTTGTATTGGGATTAGCGGCGATCACGGCGGCGATCAAATATACCGTTGGAAAATCGGCTTACGGATACAGAGGATTGGGCGATTTGTTTGTTTTTATCTTCTTCGGACTGGTAAGTGTTTTAGGAACCAATTTCCTTTTTGAACAGGCGGTTGATTATAAGCTTTTGCTGCCGGCTGTTGCGATTGGCCTGTTGAGTGTTGCCGTTCTAAACCTGAACAATATGAGAGACCGGGAATCCGATATAAAAGCAGGTAAAAATACACTGGTGGTTAAAATTGGTGCTCAAAATGCCAAAAATTACCACCTGTTTATAGTGGTAACGGCCATGATTTTAGGATTGCTGTTTGCCTACCTTTCCGGTTTTGAGTGGAAACAATACCTGTTTGTACTGTCCTATATTCCCTTATTGAAACATTTAAAAACAGTAGCCGCCAATAAAGAACCCGGAGCATTGGATCCGGAACTTAAAAAGGTCGCTTTAAGCACCTTTCTTTTTGCGGTTTTATTATCTGTAGTATTAACCTTTTAACCTCACGACTATGAAAATTACTTTTTACGGACACGCTTGTTTAGGAATCGAGATTAGCGGTAAACACCTTCTTGTTGACCCGTTTATTACCGGAAACCCGAAAGCGGCACATATTGATATTAATACACTTCAGGCGGATTACATCCTGCTGACACATGCCCATAGCGATCATATCCTGGACGTGGAAGCCATTGCTAAAAGAACGAATGCGGTAATTGTATCGAACTATGAAATCGCCAGCCATTTTGGCAATAAAGGATTTTCGTATCACCCGATGAATCACGGCGGAAGCTGGAAATTTGATTTTGGTACCGTAAAATATGTAATTGCCTTACACACCAGTTCCTTCCCGGACGGCAGTTACGGCGGACAACCGGGCGGATTTGTGATTGAAGGCGAACATAAAAACATCTATATTGCCGGCGATACCGCATTGACAATGGACATGAAACTGATCCCGATGCGCACCAAACTGGATCTGGCAATCTTACCGATTGGCAGTAACTTTACGATGGATGTGGAAGATGCCATTATTGCTTCCGATTTCCTGGAATGCGATAAGGTTTTAGGCTATCATTTTGATACGTTTGGCTATATCGAAATCAACCACGAAGAATCCATCCGCAAGTTTTTCAATAAAGGAAAAGATTTGATGCTGCTGGAAATAGGGGCTTCAATTGATTTATGATATTAGAAGTTAGAAGTATCATTAATAGAGTTTGATATTTGATATATGAGGTTAGAAGTAAGTATCCTAACTTCATATATCGTATATCGTAAATCAAACCTCACAAATCATATATCGTAAATCAAACTTCGTATATCATCCCTCATAAATCATATATCGTATATCTTCCCCATGAAAGCATCTTATCAAAAATACACCCTGCAATTCAAAAGACCATCCGGGACATCCCGCGGTATACTGACTGAAAAAGAAACCTGGTTTATCCTGCTTGAAAAAGACGGTAAAAAAGGAATAGGCGAGTGTGGCATATTGCGAACGCTCAGTGTGGATGACCGGCCGGACTATGAAGAAAAACTGCGTTGGGTTTGCGGGAACATCCATTTGGGAGAAGATAAACTCTGGCAATCATTGCAGGAATTTCCGTCCATTCAGTTTGGAGTGGAAATGGCATTCCGGTCGTTAGCCGCTCAGGATCCTTTTTTATTATTCCCGTCTGATTTTACCGGATCCCGGAAAAGCATCCTGATAAACGGTCTGGTCTGGATGGGGGAAGAATCCTTTATGAAAACGCAGATCGAAGAAAAACTGGCCCAGGGATTCCATTGTATCAAGCTGAAAATTGGTGCTATTGATTTTCAGAAAGAACTGGATCTGCTGGCTTTTATCCGGAATAACTTTGATGCCGGAACGGTTGAGATCCGGGTAGATGCTAACGGTGCTTTTTCTAACGATAAGGCATTGGAGAAATTACAACAACTGTCCGAATTTGAACTGCACAGTATCGAACAGCCGGTTAAGCAGGGCAATGTTGCCGTAATGGCACAATTGTGCCGGGAAACTCCTTTTCCGATTGCGCTGGATGAGGAGTTGATAGGTATTTTTAAACCGGAAGATAAAGAAGCTTTGTTGGTACAGATAAAACCGCAGTATATTATTTTAAAACCGAGTCTGGTTGGCGGTTTCCGCGGTTCAAAGGAATGGATAGACCTTGCGGAAAAGCATAATATCGGCTGGTGGATAACCTCGGCACTGGAAAGCAATATCGGGCTGAATGCTATTGCCCAGTGGACGTTTACGTTACAAAATCCGATGCCGCAAGGATTAGGTACTGGTGCTCTATATACGAATAATTTTGAATGCCCGTTAGAAGTAGTTGACGGCCAGCTTTGGTATAACCAGGGTAAAACCGGCTGGGAAACAAGCAGCGTCTTTATTTCCGGTTAAGATATCGTTTTTTACGGATGATGAAAACAGTAATATTGGAAGCTACAATAATCAGCGTAATAATGATCGTCAGCAGTATGATTAATGTATTGAATAATTCTGTCGTAAAATCCAGATTATCAAAATAAAAATAAAGCTGCGTAAACGAATAGATAGCCATTAAAAAGTATACAACCGTTAGTCCTCTTGATTTCATTGTAAATTCGATTTTTATTAGAACAAAAATAGTGGATCACTAAAAGACAAAACAGGGGAAAAATCCCCTTTTTTTTATGGATTAGCTATTAATTTTTCATGAAAAGCAGAGAATAATAACAATTTATACTACAAATTGTTTGTTTTTAATGTTTTAGTGAATATTGAGTATACCGGCAGACAATAACAGATAATACTTTATATTTGATCCCTTTCTATAATTATATGATAAAAAAATACTTTCTGATACTATTTTTATATACATCAGGCTTATTTGCCCAGGGAGAAGCCAACAACTGGTTTTTTGGAGCCGGAGCCGGAATACATTTTGATGCCAATGGAGTGGTAACCTCTCTCACGAACGGACAGATTCAGACCAACGAAGGATGCAGTTCCATTTCTAACGCAAACGGCGATTTACTTTTTTATACCGATGGCCGTACTGTCTGGGACAGAAATCACGTGATTATGCCAAACGGGGACTACTTTGGTGGTAAAGGTTTATTTGGCGACCCGTCCAGTACACAATCGGGGATAATTGTTCCCAAACCGAATGACCCGAATACCTACTATATTTTTACGGTCGATGAGCCGCATCATGATAATGCTGCCACCTATCCGGCCCGTAATACGGGATTTACAGAAAGCCAGGACGATGGCTACAATAACGGATTCAATTATTCCACGGTTAACCTGCAGTTAACGGGAAGTAACGGAAGTATTGGTAATATTACCAACCGGAACAAGCATCTTATTACTTATGATACCAATCCTAATGGTGATGAAATAAAATACAAATGCTCCGAAAAAATTACGGCAGTAAAAGACGCTTCCGGCGGTTATTGGGTTATTACCCATTTCATAAACCGTTTTTATGCTTTCAGAGTTACCAGTACCGGAGTTTCACAAACACCGGTGGTCTCGACAGTTGATCCGTATATTACACTAAGCGGTTACAGGAGAAACGCTATCGGGTATTTAAAAGCATCGCCCAATGGTCAGAAATTAGCCATAGCCCATTCTCAAAACGGTACGGAAACAGGGGAGACAACTAATGACGGATCGGTTTATTTATACGATTTTGATAAAAATACCGGAATAGTTTCAAATCCTGTTGCCCTGATTAATTCCGTTAATGCGTATGGAATTGAATTTTCGGCAGAAACTAAAAAACTATACGCCAGTATTAGAGAAAGCAATGTTAATAGTATTGCCCAGTTTGATCTGGAAAGCGCTAATATTCCGGGTTCGATATTGAATATTTCGAATACTACGGCTACAGGAGCGTTGCAGCTGGGACCGGATAAAAAAATATACTTTACCAATTCCGCAACCATACACCTGAGCGTTATCAACAATCCGGAAGAGACGGGTAGTCTTGCCGGTTTTGTTATGAATGCCATTACGTTAAGCAGCGGACTGGCAACATTAGGGCTGCCGCCTTTTATAACCTCGGTATTTTATCCGAGTTTTCAGGTTGCCAATACCTGTTTTGGCGATACGACAACTTTCACTATGCCGGCCTCACTAACCAATCAGGCCTATACCAGTATCGAATGGAATTTTGGAGATGCTTCACCGGTTTCAAATGCCGTAGCGTCCACGCATGTGTATGCGGCACCCGGAGATTATCCGGTTTCGGTGACCGTAGTGATCAATGGTAATGCGGTAACCAATTCCGAAACGATTACCATCTATGAGGTTCCGGTGGCAAATCCGGTTGGAAACCTGCAGCTTTGTGATTCCGACAGCGACGGCCTGACCCAAATCAATTTACAGCAGCAAACCGGCAGTATTTTAGGAACGCAGTCACCAACGGTTTTTGAAGTACTGTATTTTCTGTCTCCGGCAGATGCTGCCAGTAATCAGAATGTAATAGACCCGACGAATTTTACCAATACGGTGCCGTCGTTTACGCTTTATGCCCGGGTACAGAATAGAAGTAATTCCGCTTGTTTTGCTGTGACTTCTTTCCAGGTTACGGTAACACCAAAACCGGTTGTCACAGTACTAACCGATTATGCCCTTTGTGACGACAGCAGCAGTAATGGTTTTGAAACATTTGATTTGCAGACAAAAATCGCAGGAATTTTAGGAGCCCAGAATGTCGCAGATCACGCCATTAGTTTTCATGCAACACAGGCCGATGCCGATGCCGGATCGAATGCACTGCCGTATCTGTTTACAAATACCAATGCAAACAGCCAGGAAATTTATGTGCGGATAGAAAATACCACTAATACCAATTGCTATAATACCAAAAGCTTCTTTTTAAAGGTCAATACACCTCCGGTCGTGTCACCGGCTACCTTGGTACAATGTGATTTCGGATTAAATCCGGACGGGTTTACCACTTTTAATCTGAATGAAGCCGATGCCGTACTGACGAACGGAAATGCTAACCGGATAACAACCTTCTTTTTAAACAATGCTGATGCAGTAGCGAATACGGCTCCTTTAAATCCGGTTTATACCAATATTTCCAATCCGCAGCAAATATCAGTAAGAGTTACCGATACCCAAACCGGCTGCTACAGCATTACAACGCTTTCGCTGCACGTGAATACGATAGCTACACAGGAACTGGTTATGAATGGCTGTTCGGATAATGGCTATTATACTTTTAACCTGACAGGTTTAGGACTGGAAACCAGTACCAATACCGTTAAATATTACAGCTCGGTTACGGATGCTCTGCTGGAGCAAAACGAACTGAATACAGCCTTTACCAATACAACCGTTGGCTTCCAGACGGTTTATGCCCGCGTTGAGAGTAATAACGATTGTGAAGGCGTGCATGAAATAAAATTATACATACGAAGATTGCCGGCACTGGCTGTTGATGCTTCACCAAAATTATGTACAGACCAGCCGGTAACCCCGCTAATATTAACAAGCGGTATTGCCTCGGCTAACGGTTATCAGTTTTTGTGGTCAACCGGAGCGACAACTCCAACGATCAGTGTGATCACGCCGGGTGTCTATACGGTTGCGGTGACCAATGTTTATGGCTGCTCGGCTATCAGGACATTAACGGTAGAACCGTCCAATGTGGCTACGGTAACGGCTATAGAAGTAGAAGACTTAACAGAAAATAATACCATAACGGTTTATGTAACGGGAAGCAGTAACCATTATGTTTATGGAATGGATGCACCGGACGGACCTTTCCAGGACAGCAACTTCTTTGACAATGTTGCTACCGGTATCCATACCGTTTATATCCGGGATTTTAACGGCTGCGGTACGATTGCAAAACAGGTGGCCGTATTGGGCATTCCGAAATACTTTACGCCAAACGGAGACGGTTACAACGATTTATGGCGTATTAAAGGCGCTGCAAATAGTCTGTATAAAAACAGTATTGTCAATATTTTTGACCGTTACGGTAAATTATTAAGACAGATGAAAGCTTCCGAAGGCTGGAACGGTATTTACAACAACCAGCCGCTTCCGGCAACCGATTACTGGTATGTGGTTTATTTGCAGGACGGAAGAGAAGTAAAAGGCCATTTTACGCTGAAAAGATAACTGTTTTTCAATATTCAAAACGGGTATGGTCGTAAGCTTACAGGCGGTATACCGGAATAAATTCAGAAAATGAAAAGACACATACTTGTTGACGGGGTACGCTTAAACGTGTACACGGCCACTATTGACCATACGAAACCGTATATCGTTTTTCTACACGATTCCCTGGGTTGCATCACCCTATGGCGCAACTTTCCGGATATACTGGCACAGGCAGCGCAGTGCAATGTGATGGTCTATGACCGTCAGGGTTATGGCGAATCGGATGCTTTTACAATCATTGAACGCCATAACGACTATCTTGAAAAAGAAGCCCAAACGCTGGACAGTCTTCTGGCAATGCTGGCTATTGATGTAGCAATCCTGTTCGGGCATAGCGATGGCGGTTCGATAGCTTTGCTAACGGCGGCAATGTTTCCTGAACGGATTAAAGCGGTGATTACCGAAGGAGCTCACGTGTTTGTAGAAGATATTACGCTAAACGGCATCAGGGCAGCTGTGGAAGCGTATGCAACCACCAATCTGAAAGAAAAACTGTTCAAATACCATGGCGATAACGTGGACGGACTGTTCCGCGCATGGACGGAAACCTGGCTCTCGGACCGGTTCAGAAGCTGGAACATTGAAAAATATTTACCCAATATTACCTGCCCGGTACTGGTGCTTCAGGGCGAAAACGATGAATTTGGCAGCACAAAACAAGTGAGTGCCATAGCAGAACAGGTGAGCGGCAGGGCACAGCAATGCCTTATTCCGGCTGTTGGCCATTCGCCGCACAAAGAAAATCCGGAGCAGACACTGGAACCGGTGATCCGATTCCTACAGTCGTTACAGTCTTAGAAAATCTTATACGTTTTCCGGGGTTTTCTTAATCATATTCAGATAACCCTGTAATATGGAAGACAGCACGATCGTCAGGAAAGCACCGATAATGTTCAGCCACAGGAAACTCACCACATCCAGATAATAGATGTAAAAAATAAGCAGCTGACTGGTCATAGCCGCCCAAAAAACGGCTTTTGCCTTAATAAACTTGATATAAAACGCAATCAGGAAAATACCCAATACGGTTCCGTAAAAGATGGAACCAACAATATTTACCAGCTGGATCAGGTTTTCAAATAAAGTACCCACACAGGCAAACAGGATGGCAATTAAACCCCAGAAAAGCGTAAAAAGCTGGGTAGCGTTTACAAAATGCTTTTCGGATTTCTCCGTTTTTAAATTCCTTTTGTACAGGTCAATCGTTGTCGTGGAAGCTAATGCATTTAATCCCGAAGCGGAAGAAGACATTGCTGCCGACAGGATTACGGCCAATAGCAAGCCTATAAGCCCTTTTGGAAGGTAGTTCAGGATAAAGTGGATAAATACATAATCCTTATCGTTTGTTTCGGTTTTAACATCCGCTTTTTTAATCAGTTCTTTGGCATCTTCCCGCAGGTCTTTTTCTTTACTGGATAAGGAAACCATTTTCTGCTGTAAGATAGGATTGTCAAAATCCTGCTGCAATTGCCCCACATACAGCATGCTGATCTCTTTTTTCTCTTCCTGTACCTGGTCGAGCTGTGCTTCCAGTTTTTTATATGCCGCTTTGTATGGGGAATGCTCTACTATCTTGATGTTATTCGGGTTAAAGTGCAGCGGAGCCGAGTGAAACTGGAAGAATACAAAAACCATAACTCCGGTTAACAGTATGAAAAACTGCATCGGGACTTTTAGCAACCCGTTCATGATTAAGCCCATCTGACTTTCTTTAATGGATTTTCCGGTAAGGTAACGTCCAACCTGTGACTGGTCGGTACCAAAATAGGAAAGTGCCAGGAAAAAACCGCCGGTAATACCGCTCCAGAACGTATATCGGGTTTCCGGATCAAAAGAAAAATCAACAATATTCATTTTCCCGTTGGCACCGGCTATACCCAGCGCATTACTAAAACTAAGCTCGTCCGGTAAATAGCTTAAAATGAGCACAAAGGTGATGAACATTCCGGTCATGATCACAAACATTTGCTGTTTTTGCGTGACATTCACCGCTTTCGTTCCACCGGAAAAAGTATAGACAATAATCAGTAAACCGATAATGATATTCATTAAAGTAAGGTTCCAGCCCAGCAGGGAGGATAAAATAATAGCCGGAGCATAAATGGTTAGTCCGGTTCCCAATCCACGCTGAAAAAGGAATAGAAAAGCAGCCAGCGAACGGGTTTTGACATCAAAACGCTGTTCCAGGAATTCATAAGCCGTAAAAACTTTTAAACGGTGGTATATCGGAATAAAGGTGATACAGATCACGATCATCGCGATGGGTAAACCGAAATAGAACTGTACAAATCCCATTCCGTCATGATAAGCCTGTCCGGGAGTAGAGAGGAAGGTAATCGCACTGGCCTGGGTGGCCATTACGGAAAGACCAACGGTCCACCAGGGTGTTTCGTTATTGCCGAGAATAAACTCTTCGACATTTTTACTTCCTTTGGTTTTTAAAGAACCGTAAATTACAATGAATAAAAGGGTTGCTGATAATACTATCCAGTCAATACTCTGCATGGTTTAGGCGTACATTTGCATTAAAAAATAAAACAACAGTATATAGAAAGCATTTAGTATTAATACCAAAGTGTAGCTTTTTTTCCAGGAATTCGGTTTTTCAGTCATGTTGTTTTGAATTTAATACCGGATTTCTGCGCATCCGGTATTACGATACTTGGTTTCGAAAATACGAAAAAGATTTACGCTATTTCGATTATTAACACTATTTCCCTACAGCAATGATGTTTGCCATAAGACGGAAAGCTCCCGAAACGCCTTCCGGCAGTTCTCTGAAAAAGCTCAGTCCTGTATAGACATAATATCCTTTGCCGTATTTGGCTACTAATAAAGCTCCTTTTTTAGGGGTTTCTCCTTTATCATTAGCTTCCAGTACAGGTGTAAATTCACTGCCCCATTTGTCCGGATAGTATAAGCCCTGTTCCTGAACCCAGCCTTTAAAATCATCAGCGGTTATTTTGTTCGGGAAATTAAGGACTTTGTGTTTTGGATCTAAAAAGGTAACCGTGGCATTTTCTTCCGTTACACGATCGGACGAAATTTCAAGCGGGTAGGGTGCAATATCCTGTGTTATCAGGCTTCCGGTTGTATTGTACTGGACTACCATCGTACCGCCGTTGCGAACATATTCGAACAATAAAGGCTGTTTGAACTGTAAGGCTTCCACAACATTATAAGCACGGATGCCTACCACTACCGCATCAAAAGTTTCCAGTAAACTACTGGTTATTTTTTCCGGTTTTACAATAGTCACCGTATAACCCATTTGCTGCAGGCTCTGCGGAACCTGGTCGCCGGCGCCCATAATATAGGCAATGTTTTTTCCTTTGATCTCCACATCGGCTTTGGTAAACTTCGCTTCGGCAGGCAATAAAACCTGTTGTAAGGCAATGTGCGGATAATCGATCAGGATCTGCTGTTTGTCAAAACGTTCGCCATTAACAACTGCAATGCTTTTGGCTACAGCTTCCGATGCATAATTGGGCGGTGTTACTTCAAAAGTTACTGTTTTTTCACTTCCTTTCCGGGATAACTGGAACGGAATGGTTTCGGGAACCACTTTCCAGTCGGCAGGAAGTTCCAGTTGTAAAGTACCGTTGCAATTGTCTTTTCCGGCTTTTACTTTTACCGCTACCAATTGTTTTTTCCGGTCTTTAAACAGCTGTACTTTGTTTAAAATTTCGGTAGTAACTTCCGGCACTACATCCAGTGGACGGTACACTTCTCCTTTTACAGGATCGTTGTATTTATAGATAATTTCTTTCGTAAACGGAATTTCGGTGCCTTCCACCAGTATGGAGAAGGTAATGGCAATTTTACGGATAATGTCCGGAATCCCTATTTTTTGCTGGTCGTTCACAGAGTACATTCCGGTGGTTCCCTTTTCATTCAGCCAGTAGGGCGAGGTGTAAGGAGTATCTTTAGGTATCGAAATGCTGATGGTTTCGCTTTCAAACAGGTTGTTCTTTAACGGAAAACTTTGCTCAATGGTTTGCTTGTCCGGCTGTATAACCAGGCTTAACAGCTTCATTTCAACCGTACTTCGGTTAATGGCTTCCCATTTTACTTTCAGATTGCTTCCCGGGGTAACCGATTGATTTTCGGCTACTGCTTCCAGATATAAACCGGAACATTCGGCTATAATGGCTTTTACTTCCTCCAGTTTGATGGTTTTCCAATGGTTGTCTTCTAAATTCTGAATCTGCTGGTACACTTTTACCAGGTCATATACCGAAGCGGAAGGATTTTTAAAGTCAAAGCATTTTAAGATAAAATCGATGGTTTCTCCAATGCGGGCACCGCCTTTAACGCGATTCCAGGAGGTATCAATGCCTTCAAATAAATTTTGCTGATCCGTTAACGGACTTCCTTTAATCAGTTCCAGGTATTCCATGTCTTCCCCGCGGGCACCGGTAGTACCAAATCCCTGCGATTGGTGCTTACTGCGGCTCAAAGCGGCAACTTCCTGATTGGATTTCCCCAGTGAAGGATAATAAACACCGGTTCTTAAGTTGACATATTTTGATTTGTCTGCTTTTTCAAATTTGTCTTTTCCGCCAAAAAACCACCAGGAAACATTAAAGAATAAACGTTTGGGCTGCCATGGTTTTACAAATTTCAGTTGTGAAGGCTCAAATGAAGCATCTGCCGCTAACGTGAAAAGCTCCTGCGAAAGCATGGCCGAAGAGGTGTGATGTCCGTGTGTTGTGCCCGGAGAGCGGTGGTCGAAACGATTGATGATAATGTCCGGCTGAAAATTCCGGATAATCCACGCCATGTCGCTCATAACTTTTTCCTTATCCCATATTTCCAGCGTTTCATTGGGCACTTTCGAATAGCCGAAATCGTTTGCTCTGGAAAAAAACTGTTCACCGCCGTCTGTTTTTCGGGCTTCGATTAATTCCTGAGTACGGATAACGCCTAAAAGCTCGCGTAGTTCTGTTCCGATAAGATTTTGTCCGCCGTCACCGCGTGTAAGCGAAAGATAACCGGTACGGGCTTTTTTGCTGTTGGCTAAAAATGAAATAAGACGGGTGTTTTCGTCATCGGGATGGGCTGCAATATAAAGTGCGGATCCTAAAAAGTTTAATTTTTCTATCTGGTTGTAAATCTCAGAAGGAGTTGGTTTTTTAGGCTGTTGTGCAAAAGTATGCTGGGTAAGGAAGATAAAAAATATAAAATAGAAAGGTAATTTTTTTGTCATAATATTCATTAAGGTTGGCTTTTCAAATATACTATTCCTTCTGTTAAATAATAAAAGCAAAGACGTTAAAAAAACGCCTTTGCTTTTAAATTATCTTCTTCCGTGTCCGTTTCCGCGGTCACCACCACGATCACCGCCGCCATATTCACGTCCGTTGCCGTTGTTTCCGCGGTCGCCGCTGTTGTAGTCACGTCCGTTGCCGCGTCCGTTTCCGTTGTCAAAACTTTTTCCATCGTTACGGCTGTTACCGTTGTCGGCAGTTCTGTATTCGGTTCGGAAATCGTTGTGTTTTCGTTCTCTGTAATTATTGTCCCTTCTGTCGTCTCTGTATTCGTAATCTCTTCGGGAGTCGTTAATCACGCGGTATTCTACATCTCTTGGTCTTGGATTGATGGCTACTTGTGGTGTACCTCTGTAACCTCTGTAATATTTTACTTTATGTCTTTTATAGTAAACGTATGGGTTGGGACCATAATCATGTAAGCAAACCTTATAAGCGCTGTACAAATCATAGTGTCTGTAAGGGCGCGGCAGATAAGCCGTTCTTACCCAGCCGCCATTGCTGAAATAAATGAACATCGCGGTGTTGATGTCATAATACATTTCAATATCCGGTATATAATAATAACGGATGTCGGTATACCCGGTAGGTCCCCAGGCCGGAGGTGTCCCTATATTTACATTTATAGAGACCTGGGCATTCATACTGCTTGTAAAGAATAAAATCCCTAACAATACTAATTTTATAGCTTTCATGATCTTAGTTTTTTGATTAAACAAATTATTTGGGTTGTTTAACCATTTCCAAGTATTGTGCCAAAAAATATTGAGCGGTGATTTTGCAGAATGAAAAAAGGCTTTTTTGTGTTGTAACCCTTTTAAAAACAAGGGTTTGTTGTTTTTTAAAAATTAGTCTGTAAATTCCTTTTCTTCATGATGAAGGGTGATTATCGAGATGGCTTTTTGAAGCAGCAGGTTGTTGGGATAGGTGATTCTTTCGCCTTCTTTTGTTTTTAAGAGTGCGTGAAAAGTAGTAATGTCTTCAATCTCGGCTTCAATGGGAAAATCTTTATCGTGAATTTTAATAATATCGCCAATTTTAAACGGAAAAGAAAAAAACAGGATAACCCCGGCGGTAATATTGCTTAGTATGGACCATTGGGCAAACATGGCAACGCCAATTACGGCAAACATAGAGGAAACCACAAGAAGAATATCATCAGCCTTAACACCCCAGATTACGGTTAGCGATAACACCGTCAGGGAACCTATAAGGATACTGATGTATTTTATAACCAGATTACTGCGTCGTTCCATAGTGTGGGACAACAGGGTAAACCGCTTCACAATTTTTGTAGCCAGATAACGGATAATGGCAAAGAAAAGAAGCGTAATGACGGAGCTGATGATTTGGGTAGTGTACTCGTTATTGATCATTTCAACATTGTTTATACTACAAATGTAAGCAAATGTTGGAAGACTTTGTCCACCGGAAGTCCGACCACATTATTATAGGAACCGTCAATTCGTGCAATGGCAACCAGTCCGATCCATTCCTGAATGCCGTAGGAACCTGCTTTATCAAAAGGACTGTAGTTGTCCAGGTAATATTTAATATAGGCATCCGGCAGTTCGTTAAACGTAACTCTGGTTACTTCGTGAAAAGTATCGGTTTTTGCATTGCTCCGGATGCTTACCGATGTGATTACTTCGTGGGTTTTTCCGGATAAGGACTGTAAGGTCCGGAAAGCATCGTCATAATCTTTTGGTTTACCCAATGCTTTGCCTTCGTGCCAGACAATCGTATCGCTGGTTACCAGGATATCCTTATCGGAAAGGGTTCCGTTAAAAGCATCGGCTTTTAATTCGGCTAAGAAATCCGTGATCTCTTCGGCTTTCAGGGAATCGGGATATATTTCGTCTACTTCTTTAAGACGGATTTCAAAATCCAGATCCAGTTCTTTAAAAAAGTTTTGACGTCTTGGTGATCCGGAAGCCAGAATGATCGTATGATTCTTAAAAATTTCTTTAAGCATTGTATTTCATGTTAAGGGTAATGACCACGATGGACAGTATTCCGAAAAGCAGGATAATTTTAAGAAGACTGCTTAAAAAACGGAATTCGGTTTTAGTTTTGGCACTCCATATTTTAATGATAAAATAGAGTAGTGGTCCTAATATACACAGCAGGGCATAATACAGTACAAACTGTAATCCCAGAAGGTTTTTGTTGATATAATAAATAAGGGCCAACACAGGAATAAAAGCAAGTGCAAAAACTACTTTTGTCGCTCTGGCTTTGCCCAATACGATAGGAAGCGTACTCATTCCGGCATTATAGTCGCCGTCCATGTCTTCCAGATCTTTTACGATTTCACGGATAAAATTGAAGATAAAAGCAAATAAAGCATAATCCAGCAGTATCTGAAAAAGCACACTCATCTGCGCCTGATTCCCGTCGTTGATAGCCGGGTATAAATCAAAAACACCAATGATGATCACGCTTACAGACAAAAGCAATGCAACAATGATATTGCCGATTAAAAGACTCTGCTTTAAACTGGTGGCATATAAATATAAGGTAGCCGCAATTACAATGAACAAGGTCGAAAAACTGGCTTTCCCAATAACGTTAGACAGGTAAAATCCAATGCCGACACCCAGTACGGTAACGGCAATATAGATATTATAGGCCATTGTTTCCGAAATGGATCTGCCCACAACCACCGCATCGGGTTTCGAAATACTGTCGGTTTCCTGATCCATGATGTTGTTAATCACAAATCCGCCGGCAGCGATGCAAACGGTTGCCAGAACCAGCAACAGGTATTGAAAATCGGATAAGGCCAGTGCAATGCCGGATTGTTGCTTTAAGAAGCCGTAACGAAACAACAGTTGCATTAAGGCTATCATGATCAGGTTTTGGTAGCGGATTAGTTTTAAGAAATTGAGCATGAGCGGTATGAATTGCTTTGGGTTGTTTTATAAGTGTGAATTAGTCGTATTTGGCATCAAAATGCTCCATCCATTTCCCTTGTACTTTCATAACCTGTTCGATAACATCACGCACAGCGCCTTTTCCACCGTTTTTATGGGAAATGTACTGGCAGATTTCTTTTATCTCGGGTGAAGCATCCTGCGGACACGTAGCCAGTCCTACCAGTTTCATCACGTGGTAATCCGGAATATCGTCGCCCATATAAAGTACCTGATCGGCTTTTATATTGTAGATGTCGGTAAACTCATCAAAGGTTTCCACTTTATCCGGTACCCCTAAATAAATATCGGTAATTCCTAAGTTGCGCAGCCTGACACGCACTCCTTCATTGCTTCCGCCGGAGATGATGCAAACGGTATAGCCGTTTTCGACAGCGGCTTTCATAGCATAGCCGTCACGGATGTTCATGTTGCGGAGCATTTCTCCGGTTTGGGTAACGTGAATGGTACCATCGGTTAATACCCCGTCGACATCAAAAATAAAAGTAGTGATGTCGTTCATTAATTCTTTGTAACTCTTAGACATTGTTTTTCTGTATGGATTCTGTTAGTAGTTGGTATATTGCTGTTCTGTCCGGATGGTTTTCCAGGAACGAAAGTTGCTTTTCAATTGTGTTGCGGTCGTTGCGTTTTGCCGGACCGGTTTGTGCTGCTTTTGGCGACAGGGTTTTGATTTTATCGGCGGTTTCCTGTATTAGCGGGTATAAAATTTCAAATGGGACTTCATTTTCGGTGCAGATTTCATTTCCGATCTGGTACAGGTGGTTTACAAAATTACAGGAAAAGACCGCTGCGATATGCAGGCTCTGGCGCTGCCGGGAATTAACCGCATAAACCTTCTCGGATATTGCTTTGGCAACAGCCTCCATGATGGCAAAATCGGCTTCGTTTTCACTTTCCAGGCAAAAGGGAACTTCCCTGAAATTGACCGCTTTGGTTTTTGAAAAAGTCTGCAACGGATAAAACACTCCTTTTCTGTTTTTAGGACTCAGAATATCCAGTCCGCTGCTGCCGGAAGTATGGACTACAAATTTATTCGTAAAATTCAGTTGTTCGGATACCGCGGCAATGGCATCGTCGGAAACGGCAATGATATATATGTCGGCATCTTTTAGCTCCGAATAATCTGAAATAATCTTCGTTAACGGCAGTAAATCGGATAAATTTTCAGCTTTTCGGGCAAATGCCTGCACTAAAGTTATGACTTCTGTTTTTTCAAAAACGGAAATCAGGTGCCGGGCCACATTTCCCGATCCGATAATAGCTACTTTAATCATGATGCTAAAGTAATAAAAATACTTCTTTATGTAAACAATTCCAATGAATCTCGCTGCAAGAGGGAAGTGACGATTTTGTTTGAACGGATGCTTCCGGCTTCTTTTTTATAAATATTCGCAATATGAGAATATTGTGTTTTTTGCTTTTAGGTAATTTTTGTAAGCATTTTTTAATTTTTTTTATTTTTAACAGTATTGCTTTACAGGAAATTAGATGTTTTTGTAGGAGTTTATTTGGAGTTTGCAATTTATGTGTATTTTTTTCTTGTATATTCTCAAAATGTGTAATACATTTATAAAAGTAAATAAATGTTCGCATAATATGTTTTTTATGTTTTTTGAAAGTTGATTTAATCAGTGTTAGAAAGTTCTGTTTATTTATTGTAATATTTTGTTAGAATAGATTTGTTTTGATTGTACAAAATGTATTGTATTTGAAGTGCCCCAGTGAAAGTACAATTGATTCTTTTTGAAAATCCATGTAATTATTGTAATCGCCGTTTCTGTTTCGTGAAGTTTAGGTTTAACACTTGAAAAAAACAACATAAATGAATGATTAACCAGCAGTTAGCGCCTTTGTATAAGGGAGCTTACAGTGCTATTTAATATACTGTATAAAAAAACAACCTATAAATCTATTGCTTATGAATTGGAATTTTACTCTGAAAAAATGTTTTAAAAGGCTCTACCTGCTTTTTTTAATGTTTTTTCTCTTCGTTCATGTTGATAGCAGCGCACAGGTATCGTATGTGTATGCCAATCAACTTTTGGCTAATAATAGCCATGTAGCTGCCCCCGGTAACGCGGTTTCAGTGAGTACTACCGATTATGCCACGTTGGAATCTTATGGTGGTATTGCTATTAATTTAGGTTCCTATACCGGAAGAATAGAACTGGGTTTCCCGTCTACGGTACCGGCAGGAACAACTTCCTATATCAGAATCCAGACCGATAACACCCTTTTAAACACCTTATTAGGAGGTGGTTTAGGTGGTGCTCTGGCTAATTTGACAGGAACACTGGCCCTGGGAAATCACTACTTTAATGTTAATGTCAAACAAACAGGAAATGCGACCCCGGTATTTTCTGCTTCTTCGATTAATGGTTTTGCCAATGAAAGTGCAAGACTTGTTTATGATGTCAATGGTAATTATTACATTGCAGTAACACCCAATGTGAGCTATAACAGTATTGAAATTGAGGATTTAACGAACACCTTGTTGCTGGGTACAATCAATACCATGAGAGTGTACAGTGCGTTCTATTTTTCAGGCAGTGATGTTTGTAATCCGGCATTTACCACTTCTTTCGACGGTACCGGAGGTACTGTAGATATCTTAGGGGTTGGCGGTGCAGGTGTAGCAGATCCGAAAAATGCCATTGATACGGATAACAACAGCTATTCCATGGTAAGTATGGGAGCGCTGACCGTTGCAGGAACCATAAGTCAGACAATTTATTTTGCAACGCCGTCCAGTACTACAGACCAGTTTCATTTAACCCTGCAGCTGGATGATCCTTCATTATTGAATTTAGGTGTATCAGACGGTATAAAAATAGAAGCGCTGCTCGGGCAAAATGTAGTCTATTCGACCGGATTAGGTGCATTGCTCAACGCAGATGTTTTGGGACTGCTCAGTGCCGGACAGAAAACCAATGTTTCTTTTTCTCCCGGACAGTCGTTCGACAGGGTTAAGGTGACAATCTCCTCACTGGTACAGTTAAACGTGACCAAAACGGTCAAAATATTTAATGTATATCGTTCTCCGGCTAAGCCTGATGTAACTTCTGCGAACCAGAATCTGGCCATTTGCAGCGGTCAGCCGGTATCTTTAACGGCTACTACCGCTTCCACAAATCAATTGCTCTGGTATAACAGTCTTACCAGTACCGCTCCGGTAGCGACTACGGCCTATAACGTACCTTATCTGATTTCTAACGTGTCTGCAACAGCAACCTATTATGTTGCGGCAAGACAAATAGGCTGTACCGCTGTTTCAGAAAGGGTTCCGATTACGATAACCGTTTCGTCCCTTCCGATAGCAACAGATATAACCATCAATGCAAATGTAGCCGCTTCCTGTCTGGGTGTTGCTGTTTTAGCACCCACAACAGCTTTGTCTGGCGGTACATTCAAATATTTTACAAATCAGTTAAAAACACAGGAAATTACAACCGGTTTTGCCGGTCATGCGGGAATTACCTATTTAAAAGACCCTGTTACCGGCGCCTTAACGGTTAGCGGGTTAAACGCAACCAATACACCCAGAAGTTATTTTATAGCAGTGGAACTTGCCGGAGCCTGTGAAAATGCAGCGAATACTTTAGCGGAAGTACAGGTTGGTTTGTCTGTTACAACACTTGATGTTCAGACGACCATTTCCGGCTGCGGATTTGTAAACCTTAGAAATGCCATTGTAAATTTTGATACGACCAGCAATACAACATACTCTTTTTTCGATAGCACGAACACCCCTTTAACGCCGGATCAGGCAGCCAATATAACGGTAGGAGGGACATATTATATTGAAGCTTTAAATGCGAGTAGTACCTGCCCGTCTGAAAGAAAAGCGGTAGTAGTAACGGTAAATCCGTTACCGCAGTTGCAGGTAGTGCCGTTAACCTATACGGTGAATCTTGGCGATTCGGTAACCTTACTGTCAACATCCAATGCAACCGTAACCTGGTTTGACCAAAACGGTGTTGCTTTAGCGGCTAACGTAGCCGGACCGTTTACAACAGCCGGTTATTATACTTTTACGGCTGTGGCCAATAACGGACTGTGTGCGGTTAATATCTCCGTAACGGTTAACGTTATTGATCCTTCCAACTGTCCGCCGTTTATGGATAGGGTGTATGCCAATACACAAAGTTCCGGTTCGATTATTACAGGTGGTGTTATGAATGGCGGTTCGGCAATCGATCAGAACCCGCAGTCATTCTCAACCATTACTACCGGTATCGGACTTTTGGGCATCGGGACCACCTGGCAGAATCTGCAATGGAATACGACTATTCCGGCAGGTACACCGGTTACCATTAAAGTGGGTACGGAATACAGCGGCTTAACGCTGTTGGGAGCCATTACGATTATCGGTACTAAAAAAGACGGTTTGGGCAATCCTGTAGATATCGGAACCCTGCAACCGCTTTCGGCAAGCTTGCTGAACTTATTACCGGGAGAAAACAGTTTTGAATATACTTTTGTACCGTCCAATACTACCGGACCAAAAGCGTATGACGGAATACGAATTGTTATCGGCTCTATATTGAGCGTGGCGCAAAGTGCCCGTATTTATGAGGCCTATTATGCAAAAGTTTCCAATCCGGTGGTTTGTCAGCCGGGCGATGTGGAAGACGTATTTTATGGTAATATCGATTTGGGTATCGGCGCTTTAACGAGTACCGTTGGAGTAACCAATGCCTGGAATGCCGTTGATAACAGTGAAACTACATTTGCTACGATGTCCAGCGGTGTAGGTGTTTTGGCAGCGGCAGAGATGACCGTGAAATTCAGAAGTCCGTCACAGGAAAATGATGTTATCAAAATCAGAATTTCCAAACCGGGAACCTTATTGAATGCAGGGCTTTTATCCGGTTTGAATATTCAGCGTTATATGGGGAATAACCCGGTTGGAGGAGCGTTGGATACCAGCAGTTCCGTACTGTTGGTACAGCTGCTTAACGGCGGAACAGAAGCTGTGATCATTACCAATGCACAGTCGCCGGCATACGACCGCGTTCGTATCAGAATGGGCGGTGTGGCAAGCGTATTGAATAGTTTACAGATACATTCCGTTACAAGAGAAGCAGCTGTTGACGTAGTAGACAGCGGCGGCGACAGAATAATAGAAGTATGTTATGGTGATCTTGTGAGCATTGCTCCTCAGAATTGTACCACATTTAACTGGTATGATGCGGCAACAGGAGGCAATCTGATCACCAGCGGAACGTCCTATACGGTGCCTTTCAGTTTAGCTGTGGGAACGCATGTCTTTTATCTGCAGCCTGTGAGAAGCGGTTGTGAAGTGATGGCCAGAACGGCGATAACACTGATTGTGGGACCTACCTCGCCACAGACTTCGATTACCGGTATTTTAATTAATTCCGGGAATAACACAACATTGTGCGCTCTAGGCGGTGCGGTTACCTTAACAGCACAGTTAAACAGTACTCCGGCGGTAACCAATCCGGTTTATTACTGGTATAGTTTTAACGGAACGGTTCAGACCCTGATTCCGGGACAAACAACCAGTACGCTTTCGTTAACAGGATTAACTCCGGGAACACACACCTATTATGTGGGTGTAAGCTCCGATCAGTTTTGTGAAACGCTGCCGGCAGACAGAATTTCGGTTACGTTCGTAATATTACCGCCGTCAGTAGCTACGGATATTACCGTGAGCGATGTTCAGACCTGTATGAGTAATCCGAATCCGGTTAGCATTCAGCCAACCACGACGTTAACCAATCCGGTTTTTGCCTGGTATTTTACAAATGATATTACGCAACCAATAACCAACGGAACCGTTGGCGGTGTAACCTATGCCATAGCGGCAAACGGTACTCTGACGGTAACCGGTTTAACCACAACAAACAGCCCGTATACCTATTATGTAGCGGTGTCGGGCAATACTACCTGCCCGAATTTACCGGGAACCTTACAGGATGTGGTTGTTAATATGGGCGATGCACCAACGCCAACTACCGATGATACCACTCAGGATTTTTGTAAAGTAGATAATCCGATAGTAGAATCAATCATCGTTAATGAAGCCGGCGTAATCTGGTATAGTGTACCGACAGGCGGAACGTCATTGGCTTCCACAACGCCATTGGTAACCGGAACCTATTACGGAGCCTTGCTGAATGCCGTTTCTGGTTGCGAAAGCTCGGTACGCTTAGCGGTTGCGGTTCAGGTAAACGATGCGCCAACGCCAACAACAAACGATACCACTCAGGATTTCTGTAAAGTAAATAATCCGATTGTGGAATCAATCATCGTCAATGAAGCCGGTGTGATCTGGTATACTGTGCCAACCGGCGGAACGCCATTGGCTTCGACCACGGCATTAGTAACCGGAACCTATTATGGTGTACTGGTAGATGCTGTTTCGGGTTGTGAAAGCTCGGTACGCTTAGCGGTTGCCGTTCAGGTAAACGATGCGCCAACGCCAACAACGAACGATACAACACAGGATTTCTGTAAAGTAAATAATCCGATTGTAGAATCAATCATCGTCAATGAAGCCGGCGTGATCTGGTACAATGTACCAACCGGTGGCACGCCGTTAGCTTCGACCACAGCATTAGTAACCGGTACCTATTATGGTGTATTGGTAGATGCTGCTTCCGGTTGTGAAAGCTCGGTACGTTTAGCGGTTGCCGTACAGGTAAACGATGCACCAACGCCAACAACAAACGATACGACCCAGGATTTTTGTAAAGCAAATAATCCGATAGTGGAATCAATCATTGTAAATGAAGCCGGTGTAATCTGGTACAATGTGCCGACAGGTGGAACGCCATTAGCTTCCACAACGCCATTGGTAACCGGAACCTATTACGGTGTATTAATCGATGCTGTTTCGGGCTGTGAAAGCTCGGTACGCTTGGCGGTTGCCGTTCAGGTAAACGATGCGCCAACACCAACAACGAACGATACGACTCAGGATTTCTGTAAAGTAAATAATCCAACGGTGGCTTCGATCCAGGTAAATGAAACCGGAGTGATCTGGTATACTGTACCAACCGGCGGAACGCCATTGGCTTCCACCACGGCATTGGTAACAGGAACCTATTATGGCGTATTGGTAGATGCAGCTTCCGGCTGTAAAAGCTCGGTACGCTTAGCGGTTACCGTTCAGGTAAACGATGCGCCAACGCCAACAACAAACGATACCACTCAGGATTTCTGTAAAGTAAATAATCCAACGGTGGCTTCGATCCAGGTAAATGAAACCGGAGTGATCTGGTATACTGTACCAACCGGCGGAACGCCATTGGCTTCTACCACTGCATTAGTAACGGGAACCTATTATGGTGTATTGGTAGATGCGGCTTCAGGCTGTGAAAGCTCAGTACGCTTAGCGGTTGCGGTTCAGGTAAACGATGCGCCAACGCCAACTACGAACGATACCACTCAGGATTTCTGTCAGTCGGCAAATCCAACAGTAGCGTCCATTCAGGTGAATGAAACCGGAGTGATCTGGTATACTGCGCCAACAGGAGGTAGTGTTGTAGCTTCGACTACGGCGTTAATCAGCGGAACAACCTATTATGGCGTATTGGTAGATGCCGCTTCGGGTTGTGAAAGTTCCATTCGTCTGGCTGTTACGGTTCAGGTAAATGATGCCCCAACGCCAACAACAAACGATACTACCCAGGATTTCTGTCAGTCGACCAATCCAACGGTAGCGTCCATTCAGGTAAATGAAACCGGTGTGATCTGGTATACTGCACCAACCGGCGGAACACCATTGGCTTCTACCACGGCATTAGTAACGGGAACCTATTATGGAGCATTAGTAGATGCCGCTTCGGGCTGCGAAAGCTTGGTACGTTTAGTCGTTGTGGTTCAGGTAAATGATGCCCCAACGCCAACAACAAACGACACCACTCAGGATTTCTGTAAAGTAAATAATCCAACGGTAGCGTCCATTCAGGTGAATGAAACCGGAGTGATCTGGTATACTGCACCAACAGGAGGCAGTGTAGTGGCTTCGACCACACCATTAGTAACCGGAACCTATTACGGAGCATTAGTAGATGCGGCTTCCGGCTGTGAAAGCTCAGTACGCTTAGCGGTTGCGGTTCAGGTAAGCGATGCCCCAACGCCAACAACAAATGATACAACACAAGATTTTTGTACACAAAGTAATCCAACAATAGCGTCCATCCAGGTAAACGAAACCGGTGTGATCTGGTACAATGTACCAACCGGTGGCACGCCATTAGCTTCGACCACACCGTTAATTAGCGGAATAACCTATTACGGTGTATTGGTGGATGCGGCTTCCGGATGTGAAAGTTCTATTCGTCTGGCGGTAACGGTGACTATTAACAATACCCCAACACCAACAACGAACGACACCACTCAGGATTTCTGTAAAGTAAACAATCCAACAGTAGCGTCCATCCAGGTGAATGAAACCGGAGTGATCTGGTATACTGCTCCAACAGGAGGTACTGTTGTTACGGCTGCTACGGCACTAACCAGTGGTATGACCTATTATGGAGTAATTGTAGATCCGGTAACCGGCTGTGAAAGTGCTGTTCGTCTGGATGTTACGGTTCAGGTTAATGATGCGCCAACACCAACTACTAACGATGCGGTACAGGAATTCTGTCCGACGGCTAATCCTACAGTGGCTTCCATTCAGGTAAACGAAGCCGGAGTGATCTGGTATAACGTTCCTGCAGGCGGAACGCCGTTAGCATCAAATACGCCTATAACGGCTGCCGGAACATACTATGGTGTTTTAGTGGATCCGGTTTCGGGCTGTGAAAGTTCGATTCGTTTAGCCGTTGCGGTTCAGTTCTACAGCGGATCACAGGCAACTTTGAGCGGTGGTTCGGCTACCGTATGTCTTCAGGATCAGGTGACCTACACTACAAACGCCGGTATGACCAACTATGTTTGGACGGTTGGTAACGGCGGACAGGTTGTGAGTGGCGGCGGAACCGCAGATAATACAATCACGGTTGTCTGGTCGCAGGTAGGAGCCAATTCGGTTAATGTTAGCTATAACGATGCAAATGGCTGTACCGTTCTTAGTCTGGCAACCCTGAATCTGAATGTGTCCAACTGTTCGGATATTACCATTACGAAAACGGTAGACAATCCTGCACCATTTATTGACGATAATGTTGTATTTACCATTACGGTAACCAATACAGGACAGGCACAGTTCCAGAATGTTGTGGTTAATGAAGTGATTCCGAGCGGATATTCCTTTGTGAGTATGGTCGTTTCAAACGGAACCTACAATAACAACACCGGAATCTGGACAATCCCGGCTTTAGGACCAAATCAGTCTGCAACATTAGCGATCACTGTAAAAGTTTTATTCTCAGGCGATTATTTAAATACAGTAACGATAGCAAGTTCCGACCCGGTAGATGCCGATGTTAATAATAATACGGCAAGTGCCTCTGTTGAACCGATGTGTTTGGTAGTTTATAACGAGTTTACTCCAAATGAGGATGGCTCTAACGATGTTTTCACCATTAAATGTGCCGAACATTTCCCAAATAACACATTGGAAATCTTTAACAGATATGGAAATCTGGTATACAAAACCAGAGGCTATCAAAACGACTGGAAAGGCGTTTCAAATGTAAACGGAACTTTTGACGGAACTGTTTTACCAACGGGAACTTATTATTATGTTTTTGATACAGGAGATAATTCCGGTACTGTTAAAACCGGATGGGTATATATCATGAGATAATCATGATATACCCTTCCATAAGTTTTTTATCAATTTAATAATACACAACATGAGAATAAATATAAAAGATATACTAGTAACGTGCTTTTTAGGAGGAACCATTCTATTTCCACTTACTGTAAAGGCACAGCAAAATCCGGAATATACGCAGTACATGTACAATACAATCACTGTGAATCCCGGATATACGGGATCTCCGGGAGTATTGGAAGCCAACTTGCTTTTGCGCTCGCAATGGGTGGGAATTGACGGGGCTCCGAGAACCGGAACATTCGGGATTCATTCCCCGGTATCCGATAAAATCGGTTTGGGACTTAATGTTATAGCCGATAAGATCGGACCGTCAACGGAAACCTCGGCGTCAGGAAATTTTTCCTATACGCTGAATTTCGGATATAAAACAAAACTTGCCTTCGGAGTAAAAGCCGGGGCAAGAATGTTAAATGTCGACTGGTCCAAAGGACGCTATCTGGATAATAATGATGTCTTGCTGAATAACAATATTTCGAACAGGATCATGCCGCTAATTGGAGCCGGAGCGTATTTATACGGTGAAAAATGGTATGTTGGCGCTTCCGTACCCAATTTTATCAAGCAGGATTATTATGATGACATTCAGGAATCGGTGGTTGCCGATAAACTGCACTATTACCTTATCGGAGGTTATGTTTTTGATATTTCTGAAGGCTTGAAATTCAAACCATCGGCAATGTTAAAAGCGGTAAGCGGATCACCGCTGGCAGCGGATGTTTCGGCCAACTTTCTTTTGCAGGAGAAACTAACGCTGGGAGCGTCCTATCGCTGGGACGATTCCGTAAGTGCTCTTGTGGGATTACAGTTCTTAGATAATTTCTTTATTGGGTATGCATTTGATTATTCAACAACAAAACTGAATAAATATAATGACGGAACGCACGAAATTATATTGCGTTTTCAAATGCCACACAAGTCATCAGCCATTAAATCACCTAGATTTTTCTAATACCGAAAGCATATGAAGAAATTACTATTTTTCAGTTTTTTAATTTGTATCAATTTTACTTATGCTCAGCAGAAGTTAAAAGACGCAGACAAGCTCTTTAAAGATATGTCGTATGTGGATGCTGCAAAAGCCTATGAGGAATATCTGGAAAAAGAACAAAATCCTTCGATACAAACTTTGATGAATGTAGGAGATACCTACTATTATCTTAACGATATGAGAAAAGCCGTAACCTGGTATAAGAAATTATACAGCGTGCAGGGACAGAACCTGAATGATGTATACCTGTTGCGGTATACCCAGGCTTTGAGAGGGGTCAGGGATTATGATGACGCGAATAAAATAACCAAGGAATACCTGAAAGGAAAAGGCGATCAGGATAAGATAGCAGGCTTTGCACGGCAGCAAAAGTATATGGACAGTCTGGCCGGAAAACCGTCTTTATATAAGGTGGTGCCGCTTGAGATCAATACTTCGTATTCCGATTTCGGATCGACATTCTACGGGAACCAGTTGGTTTATTCGTCCAGTAAAAAAGGAGGAAAGCTGATAAAAAGGCTTTATTCCTGGAATGAACAGCCGTTTTTATCGTTCTATGTGGCCGACAGAAATGCGGCAACCGGAGCTTTGTTTAACGAACAGCCGTTTTTTAGCGAAGTGAATTCAAATTATCACGATGCAACCTTAACCTTTTCACCGGATCTGAAAACAATTTATTTTACCACCAATGCAACCCGGAAAAACAAGAATAGATTAAAGAACGATAAAGAAGGAGTAAACAACTTTCAGATTCTTAAAGGAACGATAGAGAACGGCAAAGTGATCAATATCGAAAAATTATTCTTTAACAGCCTGGAATACAGCGTTGGCCATCCGACATTAAGTCCGGATGGAAAATGGTTGTTTTTTGTTTCCGACATGCCGGGTGGTTATGGCGAAACGGATATTTATGTGGCTGAGGTTTTTGCAGACGGCAGTATCAATTCGCCCCAAAATTTAGGACCGGTAATCAATACCGTTGGCAGGGAAATGTTTCCGTATTACAATGACGGTGTGTTGTATTTTTCTTCTGACGGACATTACGGATATGGCGGACTGGATGTTTATGAAAGCAAGCATTCCGGTAAGCTGAACTTTTCGGAACCTAAAAACGTCGGGCAGCCGGTAAATAGTAATAAAGATGATTTCTCCTATATTATTGATCTGGAATCGAAATACGGTTATGTGTCTTCAAACAGGGATGCAGGTAAAGGAGATGATGATATTTACTATTTTACCAAAGCAAAAGCAGAATGCAACCAGTTTGTATCCGGTAGGGTAACCAATTCCAAATCAAAAATACCGATTGCCGGTGCCACTGTAAAAGTATATGATTCGTTTGGCGATTTAAAAACGGAAACCACAACGGGCGAAGATGGCAGGTATCAGCTTACGGTTCCCTGCGGAGCGACCTATAAATTTGAAGCGGCAAAAGAAAACTTTGCCAGCCAGGAAAAACCAGTGGTGGCTACGGCTAAAAACGAAGAAAAACAGGTGGTTGACTTTGAATTGGCAAAACTGGAAGACTTTACGGTTAAAGACGGTGCCAATGAAAAAATTGACATTAATCCGATTTATTTCGAATACAACAAATGGAATATTACCCCGCAGGCAGTTGTGGAACTGGACAGGGTAGTGTATGTTATGAAGACCTTCCCTAAAGTAAAGATCAGAATAGAATCGCATACCGATTCGAGAGGAAGTGATTCGTACAATCTGAAATTGTCAGACAACAGAGCGAAAGCGACTGAAAAATACATACTGGAAAACGGAATTGCTCCGGATCGTATTCTAAGTGCTATCGGTTATGGCGAAACCCGGTTGAAAAACAAATGCCGCAACGGTGTAAAATGTACCGATGCAGAACATGCCATAAACCGGCGTTCTGATTTTATTATCGTAGAAAAATAAAATACGGATCGTATCCAAATTAAAAAAGGAGTTCCAAACGGAACTCCTTTTTATATCTTAACTAAAGATATCTAAAACACCTTTTATTTTCCAGATCTCATCTATTTTACTCTTTTTGATCTCATTTTTACCGGAAAAAACAGATTCTTTTCGGGAAATAAGATTTAAGATCGATTCGTCATTTTCGTTTTGAGCCACTTTGGACATGTATAATCCTTTTTCCTTGCTGATAATTACGGCGAAAGAATCGTTCGTAATATCATTAGCAGTTGCTTCTTCACAGATAACAAACGTGTTCTCTTTGATAGAAGGCTCTAATTCTGAGGTGTTCACCTGGAAAACCATAGAGTTTTTTTGCTGCAGAAAAGGGATGTTGATGGTAGGGATGTCACTTCTTTCCAGGTTCAATTCGCCTGTGGTGTACTGAAATAACATTTCCTTGGTAATGATTGGCGTGATTTTTTTCTTAAAGCTAAAACTTTCGTTTCCAAGAAAAATTTCATTCAAATCAATGTTTGCTTTGTTACACTGTTCAATTATGGATTCATAATCAAGAGTGTTTCTTTTTTTCCAGCTTGAAATAGTATTGGGTTTAATACTAAGTAATTCAGCCAGCTGGGCGTCTGTTTTTATTTTAAAGACCTTTTTAACACGCGTTAAGATACTTTTCGCGGTTTGGATATTTCCCTCTTGCATTTTTCAGGTTCTATATAATTATCAATTCATTAACTGTTCCTAAACTATTTTGTCAAAAAATATGCCATAATTACAGAAAAAATTATTCTTTAAGTAATTTGGGTGCATTTTTTTTATTCTGTTAATAAGTAGATTTAGTTTACTTATATAATAAAAAACGAATTACAATTACGGTTTTTCCACATTTTTTAATAACAGAACAAAAATAATTACTTTTTTGGTTTTTACGGATATAATTTTCACAAATTAATGCTAAAAGGTATTTTTAGTCTTTTTTTATAAGAAAAATATGTATATATAAGCATTCCTTTAAGTTTTTTGAACCTAAAGGAATGTCAAAAAAGGGGTTGAATGATTTATCGGAGTCTTTCTACCAGGATGATAGAGCGATAACTTGAAGAAACTTTACCGTTAATATTATAAGGAATATTGCCTTCGGTAATGGTAGAAAAATAAAGCGGGGTTGTTCCGGTTAAGGTGACAAAGTCGCTGAAGACGCAATCGTTTTTAACGGCGTCGCCCGCAATTCCTAATCCGAGCAAGCCGCTGGCATTAAAGGTGGAATATTGCCGGGAATATTCGACTCCGTTCACATAAAGACGAAACATCAGGTTATTTGTAGTGGTAAGGCTCAATAATCCGCTGCTGCCGTTAGCATAAGAAACTTTCATCGTTATCTTGTAGGTTCCGGCCGGCAGATTGATCAGGTCTTTATCGGTGGCAAGGTTGCCGCCTTCGGTAAAAGAAGAGCCGGTAATGGTGTTGATAAAATTGGAAGCGCCCATTTCGGTTGCATCGTTGTTGTCTTTAAAGCGAATGGCTCTTTCGGTATTGTCGTAAGCCGCGGTATTAAGGCCTATTCTCAGAATTTGTCCGGCCACGTTTTCAACTTCAGAAAGGCCGACTTCGCTGTTTGAATTGTCGCGTACCATATAGTAGGTTTTGGCACTGACGGTCTTGGTGGCTAAATTCTCAAATTTGAGGTAGTCGCTGTTGGCATTTACTTCCAGTCGTTTGGTGGGGTTGATTTTTCCGATACCGATGTTGCCGCTTGCTGTTATTCGCAATCGTTCCAGGTTTTGGGTGCCCAGTACAAAATCGGCATTGTCCTTGGTGCCTAAAAAGTCACCGTTTAATGCTGCCCCGATGGCAGCGGTGGAAGGAGAGGTGGCTTCGTTACCGGAATAATTCCAGCCGGTTACATAATTCCATTTTGTTTGTGTCTGATTCCAGAAATAAAATCCGTCCGGTTGTGCGTCGTTATTATCGGTATCATCCAGATAAACCAGTAATCCGGCAACGGTAGGTGGCGTTAAAGGAAAATTGTTTATTCTGGGAATCAGTATTCCGTCAGTATTTTTTGGGGTAAGACTATTGGAAAGGGCAATGTCAAGTGTTGATTTTGGATTCGTGGTACCAATACCAATCTGTGAGTAGGCGCTTGTAGCAGCCATTAATAGGAGGGCGAAAGGGAAGTTTTGTTTCATAATCGTATTGGTTAGATTTGGACAATAAGGGGGAATTGGTCATTTCTATTAAATTTATGCACATTTTGAACTATTTTTATGGATAACTGCCACTAATTTAAAGAAAAAAACAATACAAAAAGTGTGTTTTTGTATTAAAATAATCGCATTATTTGATTTTTTTAATTGTTTCTTTGGGAAGTTGATAATTCGGGGCGGAAGCAGAAATGCTAAATATGATTTAAATTGAAAATAGTTTCATATTTTTTATTTTATATTTGTTTCACTAAAAAAATATCTGTGAGCCAAATCAATAAGCTTAAAATTCTAAATGACCCTATTTATGGTTTTATAACCATCCCTAATACTCTTATTTACGATTTAATTCAGCATCCTTATTTCCAGCGTTTGCGCCGCATTTCGCAAATGGGAATGTCTTACCTGGTTTATCCCGGTGCACATCATACCCGTTTTCACCATGCGCTGGGCTGCATGCACATTATGCAAAAAGCGGTTCAGGTATTGCGTTTTAAAGACGTGAAAATTTCAGAGCAGGAAGAAAATGCTTTATATATTGCGATTTTATTGCACGATATCGGGCATGGTCCTTTTTCGCATGCCATGGAACACAGTATCGTGGAAGGGGTGCATCATGAAGAAATTTCGATGTTGTTTATGAACAGGCTCAATGCAGAATTTGAAGGGAAGCTCGATCTTGCCATTCAGGTTTTTAAAGGCGAATACCACCGGAAATTCATGCTGCAGCTAATTTCAAGCCAGCTGGATATGGATCGTCTGGATTACCTGAAAAGAGATAGTTTTTACAGCGGTGTTGCCGAAGGAAACATCAATTCGGAACGTTTGATCCAAATGATGAATGTGGAAAACGACCTGCTGGTTATCGAGGAAAAAGGAATTTATTCGGTAGAAAAATTTTTAGGAGCGCGCCGGTTGATGTACTGGCAGGCTTATTTGCATAAAACCAGTGTGGTTGCCGAATTAATATTGACAAAAATATTAAAGAGAGCGAAAGAGCTTACGCACAAAGGCGATTTGCCAAATTGCAGTGAGCCGTTGCAATTTTTTATGCTTCACAAAATTACCCATGATGATTTTGATGAAAAAATACTTGATAAATTCGCTCAGTTAGACGACTTTGACATCATGAGTGCGATAAAAGCATGGCAGTTCCATGACGATTTTGTACTGTCTTCTTTGAGTAAAATGCTGATCAACCGCGATTTGCTGAAAATCAGAATGGTGTCTGAAAAAGTAGAGCAGGGTGACGTGGAAGCGCTTAGAAAGAAGCTGATTGAATTACAGCCCATGTCGGAAAAAGAAGCGGATTATTTTGTGTTTAAAGGAAAAATCAAGAACCAGGCTTACAATAAAGCAGGAGAGCCTATCCGTATTTTAAAGAAAGACAAAACGGTTGAAGACGTAGTGGAAGCTTCCGATCAGATGAATCTGAAAGCCCTGTCCAAACCGGTGACGAAATATTATATCTGTTTTCCAAAAGTGCTTTTAGAAAGTTAAGATTAAATTAAATTTTATATTTTTGTCGGGATGAAATTTACAGCTGAACAAATAGCAGGTATTTTAGAAGGAGAAGTTGTTGGTAATCCTGCAGCGGAAGTCCATAAATTGGCTAAAATCGAAGAAGGTTCGGAAGGTTCTTTAACTTTTCTGGCCAATCCGAAATACCTGAATCATATATATACAACACAGGCTACGATAACAATCGTAAATAATACTTTTGAGCCTGAACAGGAATTAAGAACTACACTTATTAAAGTAGAAGATGCCTACAAATCCTTTTCAAAACTGCTGGAATATTACAACCAGGTAAAGTTGATGAAATCCGGAATTGAGCAGCCTTCGGTAATATCGGAAAACGTTGAATACGGGGAAAACCTGTATTTGGGAAGTTTTTGCTATATTGGGAACAATGTAAAAATCGGAAACAATGTAAAGATTTATCCCAACAGTTTTGTAGGTGATAATGTTACTATTGGCGACGATACCATATTGTTTGCCGGTGTACGTATTTATTCTGAAACGGAAATCGGGAAAAAATGTGTGATCCATTCCGGAACCATTATCGGTTCGGACGGATTCGGTTTTGTTCCGAATGAAGAAGGGATCTATAATAAGGTACCGCAAATTGGCAATGTCGTGATTGAAGACAATGTCGATATCGGTTCGTGCACTACTATTGACCGGGCAACATTAGGATCGACCGTTATTAAAAAAGGTGTGAAACTGGACAACCAGATTCAGATTGCTCACAATGTGGAAATCGGGGAGAACACCGTTATCGCTTCACAAACCGGAGTAGCCGGGTCAACCAAAATCGGTAAAAACTGTATGATTGGCGGACAGGTTGGTATTGTAGGGCATATCGTTATCGGTAATGGCGTTAAAATCCAGGCACAGTCCGGTGTTTCCAGAAGTGTAAAAGATAATGAAACAATTCAGGGCAGTCCGGCATTTAGTTATGGCGACTTTAGCAAATCGTATGTGAATTTTAAAAATTTACCGAAGATGGCCAGAGATATTGACGACTTGAAAAAAAGAAAATAACAGCAAACAAATATTCAAAACTAAATATTATGGTTAAGCAAACAACCATTAAAAAAGAGATTTCATTAAAAGGAGTAGGATTACATACCGGTCAGGAAGTTACCATGACCTTTAAACCTGCGCCTGTTAATAATGGTTACACATTTGTACGTGTGGATTTGGAAGGTCAGCCCATCATTGAGGCCGATGCCAATTATGTAGTGAATACACAACGCGGAACAAATCTGGAGAAAAAAGGCGTTAAGATTCAAACATCAGAGCACGTTTTGGCGGCATTGGTGGGATGTGATATCGATAATGTTATTATTGAGCTGAATGCTTCCGAACCGCCCATCATGGATGGTTCTTCCAAGTACTTTGTAGAGGCAATTGAAGAAGCAGGTGTACAGGAACAGGAAGCGGAGCGAAATGTATATGTGGTAAAAGAAGTTATTTCATATACCGATGAAGCTACCGGAAGTGAGATCATCGTAATGCCGGCTGATGATTATCAGGTAACGGCTATGGTTGATTTTGGAACTAAGGTTTTAGGAACCCAGAACGCTACGATGAAATCCATAAGCGAATTTAAAGCAGAAATTGCCGATTGCAGAACTTTCAGCTTCCTGCATGAACTGGAAAGCTTACTGGAGCACGGTTTGATTAAAGGTGGTGATCTGAACAATGCTATTGTATATGTGGATAAGGAAATTTCACAGGAAACAATGGAGCGTTTAAAAGTTGCTTTTGATAAAGAAAAGATCTCAGTAAAACCAAACGGTATTCTGGATAATCTTACCTTGCATTATCCTAATGAAGCGGCGCGTCACAAATTGTTGGACGTTGTTGGAGATCTGGCTTTGATCGGAACGAGAATTAAAGGAAAAGTAATCGCAAATAAACCCGGACATTTTGTCAATACGCAATTTGCCAAAAAAATGTCTAAAGTGATAAAAAACGAGCAACGCAATCAGGTTCCTGTTTATGATTTACATAAAGAACCGTTGATGGATGTTACTAAAATCATGTCGATGTTGCCGCATCGTCCGCCATTCCTATTGGTTGACAGAATTTTAGAAATGTCTGATTCCCATGTGGTCGGTTTGAAAAATGTAACGATGAATGAAGATTTCTTTATCGGGCATTTCCCGGGAGCACCGGTAATGCCGGGGGTGTTAATCGTGGAAGCGATGGCCCAAACCGGAGGAATCCTGATTTTGAGTTCTGTTCCGGATCCGGAAAATTACCTGACTTACTTTATGAAAATTGATAATGTGAAATTCAAAAATAAAGTACTGCCGGGTGATACCTTGGTGTTCAAACTGGATTTATTATCACCAATCCGCAGAGGAATATGCCATATGCAGGCAAGCGCATATGCTAATGGTAAATTAGTCACAGAAGCCGAATTGATGGCGCAAATCGTGAGAAAGAATTAAACAAAAAAAGTATGAATCAACCTTTAGCATACGTTCATCCCGGAGCAAAAATTGCCAAGAATGTGGTTATCGAACCTTTTACAACAATTCATAACAATGTTGAAATTGGTGAAGGAACCTGGATTGGTTCCAATGTAACCATCATGGAAGGTGCCCGAATCGGTAAAAATTGTAACATTTTTCCCGGAGCGGTTATTTCTGCGGTTCCTCAGGATTTAAAATTTGGCGGAGAAGACTCTCTTGCCATAATAGGCGATAATACAACAGTGCGGGAATGTGTAACGATAAACAGAGGTACCGTTGCTTCAGGAGTAACCAAAATTGGTAAAAACTGCCTGGTAATGGCCGCTGCCCACATTGCTCACGATTGTCATATAGGTGATAACGTTATCATCGTAAACGGTGTTTTATTAGGAGGTCACGTAACGGTTGGTGATTTTGCCATCATTGGCGGACTTTCTGCAGTACACCAGTTCATCAACATTGGTGAGCATGCCATGATATCCGGTGGATCATTATTGCGTAAAGACGTTCCTCCGTTTACAAAAGCAGCAAAAGAACCGCTGTCTTATGTAGGGATCAACTCCGTAGGATTGAGAAGAAGAGGATTTTCTACAGAAAAAATAAGAGAAATACAGGATATTTACCGAATTTTATACCAAAAGAATTACAATACCACGCAGGCATTGAGCATCATTGAAGCAGAAATGGAAGCGACTCCGGAACGTGATGAGATCATTCTTTTCATCAGAAACTCATCCAGAGGAGTAATGAAAGGGTATACCGGTATTTACTAGGAAGCAAACAGATTTAAATATAATAAACAAATAAACAAAATGGCGAGTACGGCTGATATTAGAAACGGATTATGTATTAAATACAATAATGATATCTACAAAATTGTAGAGTTCCTTCATGTTAAACCTGGAAAAGGACCTGCTTTTGTTAGAACAAAAATGAAAAGTGTAACCAATGGTAAAGTATTGGACAATACTTTTTCTGCAGGACATAAAATTGATGTGGTGCGTGTAGAAACACACAAATTTCAGTTTTTATATGCAGAAGGAAACGATTTTCATTTCATGAATGTAGAAACATACGAGCAAATTGCATTAAATAAAGATATTTTAGATGCTCCGGATTTATTGAAAGAAGGAGAAAATGTAATGGTTCAGATCAATACAGAAACGGAAGCGCCTTTATCTGTTGATATGCCTGCTTCTGTTGTTTTGGAAGTTACCTATGCAGAACCAGGAGTAAAAGGTAATACTGCAACAAATGCTACGAAGCCTGCAAAAGTAGAAACAGGCGCTTCGATTAACGTACCTTTATTCATTAATGAAGGGGACAAAATTAAAATTGACACTGCTTCCGGTTCGTATATCGAGCGTGTTAAAGAGTAGTTATTTATACAGAGGATAGTATTGTTAAAGCGGTACTATCCTTTTCATATCATTTAAAATACATATGAAATTTTCTAAAGCATATTCTTTAAGTGAGATTGCCCAAATAATTGATTGTAAATTTGTTGGTGATGCGGATTTTCCTGTACTGGGCATGAATGAAATTCATGTTGTAGAACCGGGAGATATCGTTTTTGTGGACCATCCCAAATATTACGATAAAGCGTTACAATCTGCAGCTACCATAGTGCTGATCAATAAAGAAGTGGACTGTCCGGAAGGAAAAGCACTCTTACTGTCTGACGATCCTTTTCGTGATTTCAATAAGTTATCCAAACATTTTAAACCTTTTCAGGCGGCCAATGCAGCAATTGCTCCTTCGGCAAAAATTGGTGAAGGAACGGTTATTCAGCCAAACTGTTTTATCGGCAACAATGTGGTTATCGGTAAAAACTGCCTGATTCATCCCAATGTGATTTTGTATGACGATACCGTTATTGGTGATAACGTTATCATTCATGCGGGAAGTATTTTGGGAGCGGATGCCTTTTATTACAAAAAACGTCCGGAAGGTTTTGACCAGCTGATTTCCTGTGGCCGTGTGGTGATAAAGGATAATGTTGGTATTGGTGCTTTGTGTACGATTGATAAAGGGGTTACCGGAGATACAACCATCAATGAAGGCTCCAAGATAGACAACCAGGTGCATATCGGTCACGACACCGTAATCGGGAAAAAATGCCTGATCGCGGCACAAACCGGAATTGCAGGTTGTGTGATTATTGAAGACGAAGTAACACTTTGGGGTCAGGTTGGAACTACCAGCGGTATCACTATTGGTGAAAAAGCGGTAATTCTGGCACAATCCGGTGTTTCCAAGTCACTGGAAGGCGGTAAAACGTATTTTGGTTATCCGGCAGAAGAATCACGCGAAAAGCTGAAACAATTGGCTTACGTGAAAAAAATTCCGCAGATATTAACGCAAATAAATAAAAATGACGGCTAAAGAACGGGTTCAGGAATTTTATCAGTTAAACGGTCCATTAAATAAAAGTTTAATGGAACAGTTTATTCATGACGAAATTATTTTCAACTGGCACAGTTCAAAAGGCTTTTTGCAATTAGACAAGCAGGATTTAAAGGCTTTGGCTACCGAGTTAGGAAAGTCGTATGTGGCATCAAGAATTGAGATCAGCCATATACTGGAAGAGAACAATGTGGTTTCGGTTAACTATACCCATTATGTTTCGCCCATTGAAAATCCGAATGAAGAAATGATTTTAGCCCACTTCATGGTAATCTGTGAATTGAAGGAAAATCAGCTTTACAGAGTCTATCAGATGAGCCAATTAACCTAAGCATTTTAAAAAAATAAAAATAGCAGATAAAAGTTCGAAAAAACTTTCATCTATTACGTTCAAAACCCTATTTTTGCAACACAGTTTTTAAAAATAATATAAAAAAAATATCATGAGTGTTTTAGTAAATAAAGATTCTAAAATAATTGTTCAAGGATTCACAGGTAGTGAAGGGACTTTCCATGCTACTCAAATGATTGAATATGGAAGTAACGTTGTTGGTGGAGTAACTCCGGGAAAAGGAGGAACGACTCACTTAGATCGTCCGGTTTTTAACACCGTTAAAGACGCTGTAGATCAGGCTGGTGCCGATACAACAATTATCTTCGTTCCGCCTGCATTTGCTGCTGATGCAATTATGGAAGCTGCTGACGCTGGAATTAAAGTAATTATCACAATTACAGAAGGTATTCCGGTTGCAGATATGATTAAAGCTTATGATTATATTAAACACAGAGATTGTCGTTTAGTAGGACCTAACTGTCCTGGTGTTATTACTCCGGGTGAAGCTAAAGTTGGTATCATGCCAGGTTTCGTTTTCAAAAAAGGAACAGTTGGTATCGTTTCTAAATCAGGAACATTAACGTATGAAGCTGCAGACCAGGTTGTAAAACAAGGTTTGGGTATTACTACAGCTATCGGTATTGGTGGTGACCCGATTATCGGAACAACTACTAAAGAAGCAGTAGAATTATTAATGAACGATCCGGAAACAGAATGTATCATCATGATCGGTGAGATCGGTGGACAATTGGAAGCAGATGCTGCACGTTGGATCAAAGCTGACGGTAACCGTAAGCCTGTAATTGGATTCATTGCCGGAGAAACTGCTCCTAAAGGAAGAACAATGGGACATGCCGGTGCAATTGTTGGTGGTGCTGATGATACAGCGGAAGCTAAAAAACGTATCATGAAAGAAAACGGAATTCACGTGGTAGATTCACCAGCTGAAATCGGTAAAAAAGTAAAAGAAGTATTAGGATAATTTTCTAATCTCATTATACTAAAAAAGCCTTACGAATTTTGTAAGGCTTTTTTTATAGATCTTCCTGATGGTTGTACTGTTTTAAAATACTTTCCGCCTGTTTTAAATGTCTTTCATTGTGGTAGATCACAAACTGGAACGTATCGCCCAGTTGCAGCCTGATCCATTTGGAAATACTGATCCCGGTTTTACTTTTCATGACATTCACCTGTCTGGCACTGTCAAGACATTGCAGCAGTTCTTCCTGCTGTGCAATAAAAATATCGAGAATAATTTCGTTTAAAGAAATGCCTAAAGGATCGTAAGCCCGGAATGTTTTCATTTTCTTGGTGCCGGTTTCTTTGATTGTCCGGACAAAATAACCGCCCAGTAATCCGCTTTTGTACACCGGTTCCGGTTTTTTAAATTTTGTATTGCGGATGGCGTTGTACAGCACTTTGGTGTAAAAATCACCATAACGGTTTAAATGCTCAATACATTCCAGTATGGTCCAGCTTTTGGTGAACTGCCGCCAGTTTAGCGTTTCGGTATCCAGTGTTTTAAAATGATTGGCAATCGCAATATTGTTAAGGGTTACCGCCGTAAGTTCGTCTAGTAATGCGTCTGTTTTCATGATTCAATTGTTTACTGCAAAATTCAGTGATAACAAGGAATTAAAAATTGATTCAGGTCAAGACTTTTTGATTCGTGAAAAAGTTTCGGCCGTCATCCGCAAATAGGAAGCGATGTATTTGTCCGGGATTTCCTGGAACAGCTGCGGACTTCTGTTCAGGATGCTTTTATACCGCTCGGCAGGTGAGGAGATCAGTAAATCTTTTTCCCGTTCCATTTGCTGTACAATCAAAAGGCTAAGGATGCTGTTCCATAATTTCAGCCGGCTGGCATCACTTTCGATAAATTCCAGTAAAACTTTTTTGGAAATCACTTTCACAGTGGTCTTTTTTAGCGCCTGAATGTAAAAACCGGTCGGTCTTTCGGTAAAAAAGCTGTCAATTGCCGTAATAAAGGAATCTTTATACCCAAAACGGATGGTGTTCTCTTCGTTACCGTCCAGGGTATAAATACGAAGGCTTCCGCTAATCACAAAGTATACAAAAGTGTTTACGGTGCCTTCACTGGCAAGGTATTCGTTCCGCCGGAATACGATTTCATTTTCCCAAAGTAAATTTTCGTTGAGTAGTGAATTTAATATTTCTATTGCTGTCATTGGTGTGAATATTGCCATAAAATTAATAAAAAAACGAATAATGCGAAATCCTGAGCTGCGTCTTTTAGCGTCAAATGTTGTTATTTTTTTATCAAAAAACGACTTGTTGTGAAAATAAGACAAAAAAAGAATTATATTTGCCGCCGTTATCACGAATCTCGCAAAAGAGATAGCAACCTGCAACAACGAGCAAGGTGCTAAAACGATAAGCCAATTCTGTTGGAAAAAATGTTGTTTTCACACACTACTTTCTTGACCAGTTTTGCTTGTCGTCGTGAGCTTAATTAAATTCATAAGCAATCGATGATGAAAAAATCTAAAAAAAAGGGCAATGCTTTAGCTTTGCTACCACTATTCGTATTTATTTTTACTTTTCTGGGTGCCGGAATCATTCTGAATGATTTTTATGCTTTCCCTTCACCGTTAGCTGTAGTGATTGGGATTATTGCAGCCTTTATCTTTTTTAAAAATACGACAGAAGATAAGATTGATACTTTAATTAAAGGCTGTGGCGACAGTAAAATCATGACCATGTGTCTTATTTACCTGTTGGCGGGCGGTTTTGCCAGTGTAACGCAGGCAATGGGAGCCGTGGAATCGATTGTAAACCTCGGAATCAACAACATTAATATTGAATATTTCCCGTTAGGAATTTTCCTGGTGGCTTCCTTTTTATCTACCGCTACCGGAACATCTGTAGGAGCGATAGTTGCTTTGGGCCCCATAGCGGTAAGCCTGGCCGATAAAAGCGGTGCTTCCTTACCGTTAATCTGCGGTTCGCTGTTAGGCGGTGCGATGCTGGGGGATAATCTGTCGATTATTTCCGATACCACTATTGCGGCGACGCAGTCTTTGGGTTGTGAAATGCGGGATAAATTTAAAGTCAACCTGTTTATTGCTCTGCCGGCTTCCATTATAACGGTAATTATTTTGTTGTACCTCGGTTTAACAACCGAAACCAGTGCCGTTGCCATCAACAAAGGGAATTATGAATTTATAGCGATACTGCCGTATTTTTTAGTAATCGGATTGGCGGTGATGGGAGTGAACGTTTTTGCAACCTTACTGATCGGGATATTGACTGCCGGATTTATCGGATTGGTTGGTCATGATTTTTCGGTTTTGGTTTTCGCACAGAAAATATATGAAGGATTTATCAGCATGATCGATATCTTCCTGCTGTCCATGTTAACCGGCGGTTTGGCGGCATTGGTGGCAAAAGCCGGCGGAATCGATTATGTGCTGCACAAAATAAAAGCCAGGATTAAAAGCAAGCGATCCGCACAAATGGGAATTGGTGCTTTGGTGAGCTTTACCAATCTTGCGATTGCGAACAATACGGTATCGATAGTGATTACCGGGAATATCGCCAGGGAGATTAATGACGAATACCATTTGAGTTCCCGTAAAACAGCAACCGTAATGGATATTTTCTGTTGTATTGTACAGGGCATACTGCCGTATGGTGCGCAGGTATTGCTGTTGCTGAACTATGCGGGCGGGAAACTCCATTTTACCGACCTGATCATGAATACCTGGTATGTGGTATTCCTGTTTCTGTTTACGATGATTGCAATTAATAACCGTCATTGGGACAGGTTAACCAATAAATTCTTTAAAGTTTAAAACAATAGGATAAGGATTAAAACCGAATTGTTATATTTGTCTTTCATTTCAAATAAACAAACTTTAATTTTTAATATGAAATTACTAGAAGGAAAAACCGCAATCATCACAGGAGCGAGTAGAGGAATCGGAAGAGGAATTGCCGAAGTATTTGCAAAACAAGGTGCAAATGTAGCTTTTACTTATAGTTCTTCTGCAGAAGCGGCAAAAGCTTTAGAAAATGAATTAATAGCTTTAGGAGTAAAAGCAAAAGGATACCAGTCGAATGCTGCGGATTTTAACGAAGCACAGCAGTTAGTAGACAATGTAATTGCCGAATTCGGAAACGTTGATATTTTAATTAACAATGCCGGAATTACAAAAGATAACCTTTTAATGCGTATTTCTGAAGAAGATTTCGATACGGTTATTGATGTTAACTTAAAATCGGTTTTCAACATGACAAAAGCAGTTCAGAAGATCATGCTTAAAAATCGTGCGGGATCGATTATCAATATGAGTTCTGTTGTGGGTGTTAAAGGTAATGCCGGACAGACAAACTATGCTGCTTCCAAAGCGGGTGTAATCGGTTTTTCAAAATCGGTGGCGCTTGAATTAGGTTCCCGTAACATCCGTTGTAATGTAATTGCACCGGGATTTATTGAAACGGAAATGACAGCAAAATTAAACGAAGATGTAGTTAAAGGATGGAGAGAGAACATTCCGTTGAAACGTGGCGGAACTCCTGAAGATGTGGCTAATGCCTGCGTATTCTTATCGTCAGATCTGAGCGCTTACGTTACCGGTCAGGTGTTAAACGTAGACGGCGGTATGTTAACCTAAACGTTTGTTTATTTAAGAGAACTCTTTTATAATCATCCATTTAAAACCTTAAAACAGGAATGACTACATCTACGATTGTATTACTTATATTATCCGCTATTGTAGCCTTTGGTTTAGCGTTTTATCAATACTTATACAAAGCCGGAAACAGATCGAAAGTGTATCTGTTTTTGGCTTTGCTGCGTTTTATAACGCTGTTTGCCATTTTTGTGTTGCTGATCAATCCGGTCATCTCCCGGAAAAACTACCAGGATGTTAAAACGCCTTTGCCGGTTATAGTGGACAATTCCCAATCGGTTAAAGAGCTCAGACAGGACAACCTGGCACGAATTTTAGCTAAAAAGATTGGGGAGAACAGTGCGCTTAAAGACAAATACGACGTTCAGTTATATACTTTTGATGCCGGTTTTAATGCCGATGGTAAGCTGGATTTTAAAGGAAAGCAAACCCATATTGACCAGGTAGCCCAAAACTTAAAGCAGTTTTACCGCAATCAGCAATATCCGGTTGTATTGCTGACGGATGGTAATCAGACCATCGGAAACGATTATGTGTACAGCTTTCAGCAAAACACTACCGTTTATCCGTTGGTTTTAGGGGATACAACGACCTTCCTGGATTTAAAAATCAATCAGCTGAATGTAAATAAGTATGCCTTTTTAAAAAATAAATTTCCGGTAGAAATATTTCTGCAATATAACGGAAACAAAAATGTAAATGCAGTTTTCAGTATCCAGCAGGGAAACGGAACGATTTACAAACAACAGGTTAATTTCAGTCCGGGTAAAAAAGCACAGGTAGTTTCGGTTTTACTGAATGCCGATAAAGTAGGTGTACAGAAATTTAAAGCCGTTATCACCTCGGCCGAAAAAGAAAAGAACCAGTACAACAACGTTAAGAACTTTGCGGTTGAAGTAATGGATCAGCGTTCGGAAATTGCTTTGGTTTCGGCGGTAAGCCATCCCGATTTAGGGGCGATCAAGCGTGCTGTTGAAGCTAATCAACAACGTAAAGTAACGATTGTTAATCCAAATGAAATCAGTGATTTAAAAGATTATAACGTTTTAATATTGTACCAGCCGAATGCGGAGTTTAAAAAGCTTCTGGACCTGAATAAAAATGTGCAGCTAAACAGCTGGGTGATTACCGGAATGAATACCGATTTCAATTTGCTGAATCAGTACCAATCCCAGATCCAGTTTCGAATGGGCGGACAGAAGGAAGATTATGCTGCCGACTTTAATACGCAATTCAATTTGTTTGCTTTAGAGAATATCGGCTTTGAATCGTTCCCGCCGTTGCAGCATCCTTTTGGTACGATAACGGTAACCGGAAATGCCAATACCTTGCTGCAGGCGAGAATCCGCAACATTAAATCGGAAAGTCCGCTTTTTGTATTTACTGAAAACGGAGTAAAGCGCAATGCGTATCTTTTTGGAGAGAATATCTGGAAATGGCGCGTGGAAAGTCATTTAAAAACCAAATCATTCGAACAGTTTGATATTTTTATGGATAAGACGGTACAGTTCCTGGCGTCGAATGCTTTAAAAAAATCACTGGTGGTTACTCATGAAAGTTTTTACAATTCCGGGGAAACCATTGAAATTACCGGACAGTATTTTAATAAAAACTATGAGTTTGACGAAAATGCACAGCTGACAATTCAGCTAAAGAATAAAAACACGAATGCGGTTAAGAATTATGATTTCCTGAAAGGGAATAATGAATATAAAGTCAATCTCGACGGACTGGAAGCCGGGCAGTATAGTTTTGTGGTAAAGGAAAACAGCTCCAAAACGTCTTATGCCGGAACATTTGAAGTGCTGGATTTTGAAATTGAAAAACAGTTTGTCAATCCGGATACCGCCCGATTAAACCAATTGGCGGCTAATACTAACGGAAAAGTGTTTTACCCGGATCAGGCAGATGCCTTGATCAGGATGTTACTGGAAAACCCGGAATATATACCGGTGGAAAAAGCGGTGATTACCAAATCGCCGTTAATTGACTGGAAAGGATTGCTGATCCTGCTGGGATTAACCCTGGCACTGGAATGGTTTATCAGGAAATATAACGGATTGTTGTAATGCTATCCTATAAAAATCCCGCTGCAATTGCAGCGGGATTTTTGTTTAATATAATTCGTTAAAGCTTTGCGAATACTTATTCGTTAAGTTTTATATTGTGTTTTTCGGCTATTTTTTTAAAAACTTCTTCCTTGTTTTCATTTTTTAGTTTGGAATAAAAGATGCCTATCAATTGTTCTGTGTCTTTGGCGTAATCTGATTTTTCTTCCGTATAAATGCGATGTGCCGTAAAAATATTATCAAGCGCTTTTTCATAATCATTAATCAAGAAATAATTTTTTCCGGCACCAAAATAACCTTCGGCATTATCAGGATGGTATTTTTTTAATTTTTCATAAATAATTATCGCATTTTTAAAATCAGATTTAAAACCATAAGCTACACCTATGTTCATTAATGCAAAAGTGCCTTCGGGATATATTTCCAGCGATTTTTTGTAATACCTGATCGCTTTGTCGTAATCCTTTAACTGTCTGTAACAAAGTCCTAAGTTGTCATAAGCCATAACGAATTTAGGGTCGTTTTTGATAGCATTCAATAATGATTCTATTGCTACGTCATACTTTTGTAAATCAATCATATCATCTGCAATAGTGTATGCGTTTTGCGCTTTTTCATTTTTTGAAGCAGTGTAGAATTGTTTTTCTTTTTCGATACTATTGCTTTTTTTAATACTGTCACAGGTTTTGGGTAAAATTGCTGTAATTTTTTGAAACAGATTTTGAATCCCGTCAACGGTATTGAAATGTTCCCGGTTTTTAGCATCCGGATCACTAAAAACGACAGTCGTAGTAGATGTTACGATACATTCCCGGGTGTTTTCTTCTGTTAACTTTGATTTAGAAGCCAGGCATTCGCATGATTTGATTGCAATTTTTTCTTCCAAAGTTTGTCCGCATAAAAGGTGAAAGCTGATAATGCTTATTAATGTGAAAAATTTTGTCATATCTCTTTTGAAATTTTTATTCTGGAAAATAATAGGGTTTATGATTGGGCTGAGAGTAAAGTGGGTATAAAAAATCCCGACTATTGCTAATCGGGATTTTTTATATGGTTTTTTGTAGAATGAATGCTAATCTTCGTCTTCTTCGTCCTCGTCTTCATCATCATAATCACGATCTTCATCGTCATCATCATAATCATCGTCATCTTCGTCGTCATCTTCATCATCGTCACCGTCTGCGTTTTTCTTCACTTTTGGTGCTTTGGGCTTTTTCACTTCTTCGTCATCACCGTCTTCAATGTCAAGTCCTTTGATGTCAATAGCGTCGTCTGCTGCGATATCTTCATCGTCTTCGTCGAAATTCTCGATTCTGTCAGCCAGTTTTGTACTTACTTTTACTAAGTAGATAGTATCTTCGGTACGTACTTCAACTGCTTCAACAGTTTCATTTTTAGCGTTTTTGAAACGGATAACGTCGGAGTCATCGTATCCGTCCGGGAACCTCTCAACCAAAAGGGTTAAGATTTCATTCGTTAATTTAGCGTAATCTACAATTACTCTTTTCATTCGTTGTTTTTTAATGCTTGTTGTTATTCAAATGTAATATCCTAAAACTTTATTTTCAAATAAAATTGACTATTTTTTTAGGTTGTACATTAAAAAAAATTACATATCTAAAAGGTAAGCAAAAATTAGCGGTGCTACAATTGTTGCGTCAGATTCGATTACAAATTTAGGCGTATTGATGTCTAGTTTACCCCAGGTGATCTTCTCATTCGGAACCGCTCCGGAATAGGATCCGTAACTTGTTGTAGAATCAGAAATCTGACAGAAGTAGCTCCAGAAAGGAACATCGTGTATTTCCATATCCTGATACAGCATCGGAACCACACAGATAGGGAAATCTCCTGCAATACCACCACCAATCTGGAAGAAACCAACACCTTTATTGCTGTTTTTGCTATACCAGTCTGCCAGGAAAGTCATGTATTCAATACCGGACTTCATTGTAGATGCTTTTAATTCGCCTTTGATTACATAAGAAGCAAAAATGTTACCCATTGTACTGTCTTCCCATCCCGGAACAACAATCGGCAGGTTTTTTTCTGCTGCAGCATACATCCAGCTGTCTTTTAAGTCAATTTCGTAATATTCTTCCAAACATCCTGAAAGTAACATTTTATACATGAATTCATGCGGAAAATAACGCTCACCGGCATCTTCTGCATCTTTCCAGATCTTGTGGATGTGTTTTTGCAAACGACGGAAAGCTTCGTGTTCCGGAATACAGGTATCGGTTACACGGTTTAATCCTTTTTCCAATAAATCCCACTCATCCTGTGGTGTTAAATCACGGTAGTTTGGTACACGCTCATAGTGAGAGTGTGCTACTAAATTCATGATATCTTCTTCAAGGTTAGCTCCTGTACAAGAAATTATCTGAACTTTATCCTGACGGATCATTTCAGCAAAAATCTTTCCTAGTTCAGCAGTACTCATCGCACCTGCTAATGTTACCATCATTTTTGCACCGTTCTGTAATTGTTGCTCGTATGCTTTAGCAGCATCAACTACTGTGGCAGAGTTGAAATGTAAATAATACTTTTCAATAAACTGACTGATTGGTCCTTTACTCATTACTTAAATTATTTAAAAGTTAGGGTTTGCCGGTTTGGGTAACCGTATAAACCTCCTGAATTTATTTTTCTTTTTTCTCGTATCCTAAAATCTTCAATACATCATCGGCAGTTTGCTGTTCCGAGAATACTTCGGTAGCAATGATGCCGTTTTCGTCGCGGTCAATCAAAATGTGTTTCGGCTGTGGAATCAGGCAGTGGTGTAATCCGCCGAATCCGCCGATAGTTTCCTGATATGCACCGGTGTTAAAGAAACCGATATATAATGGTTTTTCTTTGTTGTATTTAGGCAGGTACACGGCATTCATGTGTTGTTCCGAGTTGTAATAATCGTCACTGTCGCAGGTTAATCCACCCAGGAGTACTCTTTCATAGGTGTCGTTCCAGCGGTTTACGGCCATCATAACAAAACGTTTGTTGATTGCCCAGGTATCCGGCAAAGTGGTAATGAAAGACGAATCGATCATGTTCCATTTCTCTCTGTCGTTTTGCTGTTTCTGATACAATACCTGATAAATTGCTCCTCCGGATTCTCCAACAGTGAAAGAACCGAACTCGGTAAAGATGTGTGGTACCGGAACATCGGCATCATCACAGGCAATTTTGATCTGGTTTAAGATCTCACTAATCATGTATTCGTAATCATATTCGAATGCCAGTGAGTTTTTAATAGGGAAACCGCCGCCAATGTTAAGACTGTCCAGAGTAGGGCATTCTTTTTTCAGGGCGATATATACTTTCATACATTTTAAAAGCTCATTCCAGTAATAGGCCGTATCACGAATTCCGGTATTGATAAAGAAGTGTAACATTTTTAGTTCCACATTCTTGTTTTCCTGAATTTGTTTTCTGTAAAAAGGAACGATGTTTTTATAACCGATTCCTAAACGGGACGTATAGAACTCAAATTTCGGTTCTTCTTCCGCAGCAATACGGATACCGATTTTGAATTTACCGTTGATTTTTTCCTGTAATAAATCCAACTCTTCATAGTTGTCAATTACCGGAATGGTGCGCGCATGACCGTTGTTGATCAGCTTGGCGATATTGTCAATATATTGTTCGCGTTTAAAACCGTTGCAGACAACATAGGTGTTTTTGTTGATTTTCCCTTGCTCCATAAGGTTTTCTACGATGTTAACGTCGAAAGCCGAAGAAGTTTCAATGTGAATGTTGTTTTTAAACGCTTCATTCATAATGAATTCAAAGTGGGAACTTTTGGTGCAGTAGCAATAGTAGTATTTTCCTTCATACTTGTGTTTTTCCATCGCTTTTCTAAACCAGCCTTTGGCTTTGTTGATGTTGTTGGAAATCTGCGGTAAGTAGGTAAATTTTAAAGGGGTACCGTATTGTTCTACCAATTTCATCAAATCGATGTTGTGAAATTGCAGGTTGTCTTTATTTAAGGTGAATTCCTCTTGCGGGAAATAGAATGTCTGATTGATTAAGTCGTAATATTTAGTGTTCATTTTTGTGTAAATCGTTAAGTTATATTAATAAATTCTGTGACAGTATTTGTAATACAACCTGATTTTCAAACTCTAATATTAGCGTACATTATCTGCAGTTTTTCATGCAGGGGATTGGTAAAAAGGAAAATATCAAAATTTCTAACACTTTTAATCGAAAAAACAATCCGCTGCATTTTTGACAAGGACTTGTTTTTTCTGGTGTTACCATTGTTAGGGATGTGTGTATTTTGACCGTTTTTCATCGCGACAAATGTAAAAAATATTACAGCGTATTTAAAAACAATTTTATTAAAAAAATATTAGTTTTTATAATCTTCAAAAGCCTTGTAAATCAAGGGGTTTTCGACCTCCTGATTGATTTTTACATCACCAATACCGTTTAGCAATACAAAACGAACGCTGCCGAACTCATTTTTCTTATCGTGGATAAGTAAATTCAGGATCGCATTTATATCGTTTTCGGTAAACATTACAGCAGGGTAAATATCGGAAATTACTGCTTTGATTTCCTGGTATGCTGCCGTATTTATAAAACCTTTTTCAAGTGATAAAAAGGCTTCCAGTATCATACCAACGGCAATTGCTTCGCCATGTAATAAAGTGGTTTTGTCGTCGCTTTCCAGGAAATAACTTTCAATGGCATGTCCTAAAGTATGCCCGAAATTCAATGCTTTACGGATGCCTTTTTCGGTAGGATCCTGCGCTACCACATTATTTTTAATCGCAACCGATTGATGAATTAAATTATTCAAATCATTTGTATCCAAGCTGCTTAAGTCTTTAAATTGTTCCCAGTAGTTTTTATCCTGTATCAAACCGTGTTTCAGCATTTCTGCCAGTCCGGAACGCATTTGTGTCTGGGGTAAAGTTTCCAGAAAATGAGTATCGACCAGTACCGCTTTCGGGTTTTGGATAACGCCCACCTGGTTTTTAAGACTGCCCAGATCCACACCGTTTTTACCGCCCACGGAAGCATCCACCATGGCTAACAGGGTTGTCGGGACATTGATAAAATCGATCCCTCTTTTATAGGTACAGGCAACAAACCCGCCCAGGTCGGTTACGACACCGCCGCCCACATTCAGGATGATGCTTTTTCTGTCGGCACCCAGTTCTGTGAGGGCATGCCAGATCTCCACACAGGTTTCGATGGTCTTAAAAGCCTCTCCGGCATCAAATTCGATGATTTCAATAGGTACTTCTGTAGCCAGATTGGCTAAAAAGTCCGGCAGGCAATATTGAGCCGTTTCACTGTCAACTATTATAAAAATTTTGGAATACACCTCCTTTAAAAGGGTTTCCGTTAAATATTCATAACTGTTTTCGTTAAAATGAATGGCATAACCATTTGCTTGTATTGTGTGCATCGCTGAAATATTGATAATCGAACGGCAAAATTCGTGATTTTTTATGAAATATTCTTAAACTGTAGTTATATTTGCATGTATATTTTCAATACTACTAATGGAAAAGATATTCAACAATACGCAGGTTGCTTTTGCACTTAAAAGCGATACAGAGCTTGACAGAGCTTATTTTCTTTTTAAAATGATCGACAATGAACCGTTGGTTAAAATAGGAACAGCCGTTACCAATTTTGCTTTAAAGGCACATCTTCCGGTAGAAGGATTAATCCGGGCTACGGTATTTGACCATTTTTGCGGTGGAGTGAGTGAGGATGACTGTCTGAAAGTGGTGGACAGAATGTTTACCAAAGGTGTGACTTCGGTACTGGACTATTCCGTTGAAGGAAAAGAAGACGAAGCTCAGTTTGATGCCGCTTTGGAAATGACCTTAAAAACGATTGAATTTGCCAAAGAACGTCAGGCGATTCCTTTTGCAGTGTTTAAACCAACCGGATTGGGACGTTTTTACCTGTATGAGAAATTAGGTGAAAAACAAACGCTGACAGCCGATGAGCAACAGGAGTGGGACAGAGTAGTGGCACGTTTTGAAAAAGTGTGTAAAACGGCTTATGAAAAAGATGTTGTACTGCTAATTGACGGGGAAGAAAGCTGGATGCAGGATGCTGCGGATGAGTTGGTAGCAAACATGATGCGCAAATACAACAAGGAAAAAGCAATTATTTACAATACGCTGCAAATGTACCGTTGGGATCGGTTGGATTACTTAAAGAAACTGCATGCGGAAGCAAAAGCGGAAGGTTTTCATATCGGTATGAAAATCGTTCGTGGGGCGTATATGGAAAAAGAGCATAAAAGAGCAGAAGAGAAAGGCTATAAAACCCCGATCTGTGCTTCTAAAGAGGCAACCGACATTAATTATGACAGCGCAATCCAGTACATGATCGAGCATATCGATACAATGGCGATCTTTGCCGGAACGCATAACGAAAACAGTTCGTACCGTCTGATGCAGTTAATGGAGGAGCACAATATCCCGAAACATGACAGTCGCGTTTATTTCGGACAGTTGTATGGTATGAGTGATAATATCAGTTATAACCTTGCTGCAAACGAGTATAACGTATCGAAATATTTACCATTCGGACCGGTTCGTGATGTGATGCCGTACTTAATCCGTCGTGCAGAAGAAAACACTTCTGTGGCCGGACAAACCAGTAGAGAACTGACCTTACTGAAAACAGAAAGACAACGTCGAAAAATAGAAGATAATTAAAAAAAAGCCTCCAATTGGAGGCTTTTTTATATTTCAATCCGCAAGAATAAGCAATAGGCTACTGCTAACCGACAGTAAAAAGGAAAACAGGTAAGTCGACTTAAAGACGAGTTTATCAACGGCAATCCATTTTAGAGTAGCTACGATTAGAACAGCCTGGTTGGCAATAAGTAAAGGAATAGTGATGATTTCTCCTAAAATAGTTACTGCCTGAATCGTTGTGTCGGTATAGCTGTATAAAATTAAAGCTGAAAAATACAGGCAACACACGATGCTTGCGATGAATATAAATGTTCTCATATTTTAGTTTTTTACGGTTTATGATTGTGTTTTTAATCCTTGATTTACTTAGTGAGCGTTAGTCCAAAAGAAAGGTTTCGTTTTGTTTTGGGATCAACATTGTTCTCCAATACGGTATTTAAGGGCTGGAGTTTCTTTCTTCCGTCAAAAGTGTATCTTAAAAAGGTTTTGGCGGTATAATCGTTTGTTGTCCTATCGGTTAATAGAGGTCTTACGGAATTGTTATTGGCTGTTAAAGTTCCATTTACAGCAACATCGCCGATTACTTCAATACCAATAAACAGCCCGTTTTCCGATAGTTGAATATCGGAATCTGTCAGATCAAGTTCAACTTTTTCCTGCTTTAAAGAATTACGGTTATAAACGGCGCTGGTAAATATTTTATCATGAATCTGCTCCTGCTGCACCGTATATAAATTAATCCGGAACAACGTTTTGATGTCTTTTTCTGTTTTTTCAAAGCGTTTCTTTTCAAAACGCAATTCCAGTTTGGTTATCATCGCATTTGTGTTTCCGGTACCTGGAATTATTAAAGTGACCAGTTCTACCCGTGAGGATATTGGAAAACTACCGTGATTAAAGCTCTTTTTCAAAAAATCAATATGTTTGACACTATTGGCGTTTGTAATTATTATTTCATGTAGCGGCTTTGTTTTAGGCGACATTATAATGGTGTCCTTTATGAGAGCTGCTTTAATCGAATAATTGTTATAAGCAATATGGGATAGCATTACGCTATCATTGGATTTATTATTTACGGTAAAATATCCTTTTTCATCGGTATAGGTTCCGTCATTTTTATTGTACCGGACAGTTATATACGGAATTGGTTTTTGGGTTAAGGAGTCAATAACCAGTATCTTTTGGGAATGCAATTGTATTGCGGTAAACATAAACAGGAATAGAAATAGGATATGTTTTTTCATCATATTAGGTTAAAGTTGGTACCCACAATAAATCAAACCTCAAACTTCGAATATCAAATATCAAATATTGGATTAGCATCCAACAACATCACAACCGGTATTGACCCATAATACATAGTAACAACAGTTTCTGTAACAGGAATTTTCCTCAAGTGAAAAAGGAGGACCACAGGATGTTCCCCAAAATTTCATTGCGGTAGCTGGGGATGAATCTCCCTTTTCAATTTCGTTAATTAAGTCAGTTCTGACAAATGATTCAAAATGACTGTTTGTTGTAAAATTAATCAGATCAGTAGCATGCTGTATAAAATCATAGCATACAATTTCAAATAATTCTCTTTTATAATCAGCAAAGTATAAAAGTTCCTGATAATCTTTACTGGTAACAATATAGCCGGAAATACTTTTGCCGGATTCATTTAAAATTTCTGAAATAATAAGTGTTTGTTTATTGACCGTAGTTTCAAGAGATTTTCCCAGGTTATACCTGCTTGGGTAGTAATTGTCTAAAAAATCAGTAGTCTTATTTTTTATAACCGCTACTTCATTTTTTTCATTGCCTAAAAATAGGCCTGCACTTAATAAAAACAGCAATAGTGCTACTTTTAAAAATAAATTTTTCATAATAGCTAAAACTTCCCTTTGCAGATTGCTGCCATTAAGGACGATAATTTCAGGTACTTTTTCTGGATACGATACCGCCCTGTCAACTTCAATTTTCATGGATCTGCTAACGTTTCTATATTGGATTCAGAAGTAATTGTAGTTCAAAAAATCCATCCGTTTAGTAGTTCTTTAAAAATTAAGGTCAACCTTATAAAATACTGCATGCCTTGTTTTACGTTGATTTTTACGTTTTTGAAAAATAATTGTGTGCTAAATAAAGTATAATTCTGGAACATCCGGATGCCAAAATAACAATAATTCTTATTTTGAGTATAATTGCGTATATAGAGTCAGATTATACTGTATTTCGTTGTCAATAAAACCAAAAAAGCCACTCAGTGTATGGCTTTTAAATAGCATTTTTTCAGGTATCAAACCTCAAATATATTCACTTCCTCAAGGTCATTAAAAAAGGCAGCACAATCAGTTTCTAATATAACGAGCAACTGTAACAATCGTTTTATGGAAAGAGTGGTTTTTCCATTTTCAATGCGTCCGTAATAGCTTTGTGAAATATTCATCCGCAAAGCTATATATTCCTGCGAATACTTTTTTTCAAGTCGCAACAGCCGGATTTTAAGCAGTACCCTGTTAACCATAATAATCGTTTTTATTTAAAATAAATGGTGGCGGGGAAACAGCAATATAAAGAAAATATCAAAATATAAATAATATTCTAATTTATTTTATACCAAATAGGTATTATTTAGAACTATATGGTTTAGGAAAATTGCGAAAACATTTTAAAATTTGAGTTTAACTTTTCTGTAAAAATCAGGCAGAATTTAAACGCAATGCGATATG
>NZ_MKTM01000029.1:0-6938 GCF_001898245.1 Flavobacterium sp. 40-81 | reverse complement strand
AACTACAGCTAATTTAAAAGCCATATTATAATCCTTTTGAGTACGCTTAACTCGCGTTGTTGTTGTGTCTTTCATAATAAGTCGATTTTGTGTCAACTTATTTCAGGACGGGACAATGACCCAAAAAAAAGCGGAGTAATTACTCCGCTTTGCTATTTTAAGATCAAGGTCTGTTAAAACTACCGGTAACTTCTTTTCACATACCATTGTATCCCGATAATAACCAGTAAAACAGGGTACAGCATGTATCCGGAAACAGCTAAACCGACAAGTGGTAGTCCGCAACGTCCTGTAAAGCCTATTGAACCTATCAGCGCGGCAAGCACCGGAATCACCAACTGACTTCCCAGACTGATCATACTAACCGTAAACAGATCCATTGTAATGCTTTCTTTTATCGCTTTGTTTCCGTAAACAAACTGAAAAACGATTGGTATGAATAAAAGTAATAATGCTATAATCATCATCCGTATGTCAATTACTATTTATTAATTTCACAATTGCCCTTTACCTTTTGCCCTTTACCTTTTGCCCTTTGCCTTTTGCCCTTTGCCTTTTGCCCATTACTTTTCACCCTTTGCTCCTTGCTTTTTACCTCTTACCTTTCTACAACTCATTCTTCACCTCATCATCACATTCCTCACCCCAGCATTCCTTACAAGGCTGGTCTATTTTAGGATAGTGCATTTGTTTTTCGGTAGTGACAAATATATTGTTTGAGGTCATTCCGGAAGGATAAGTCGTTATCCAGCGGCCCAAATGTTTTTCTTTTTCGGCAGGAATGAATTTAAAATCCTGAGCTGTCCGGGTACCTTTCCATTTTGTTTTTACAACAATCGTATCGTTTTTGGTCTGGTAGGCATTTAGAATTTCAAATTCCTGGTCTTCCTGCTGTCCGTGAAGGAAAATCTCCGATTTTTTCCCGGTATGCGTAATGGTCAGCAACAGGTTTCCGGCATCGCAGGTATTGTAAACCACCAAGCCTTCACTGGTTTTGGTTAGCCGTACCCACTCTGTTGGTAGTGTTTTTACATCGTATAATGTTTTTCTTTCGGACTCACAACCCATTAAGGCTGAAAGCACTATGCCTGCGTAAAAATATTTCATGCTGTTTTTTGCTTGGTTGTCTTTAATTAGTTTGCAAATGTATTTTGTTTTTTTGCAAAAAAGAAGCTGTTTGCACAGCTTCTTTTTTAGTATGGTTTTTTAAAATTGTCTTTTACCGCCTTTTTTCTCTTTCCCGGCAAATTTTTCAATTTTATAGGTCAAGGAAAACATAGCATATCGTTTCAGTACTACATTTTCCTCATCGCGAATATTGGTTGCGGTAATGCTCCTCATCGTACTCTGGTTCTGATTCAGCAAATCGTAGACCTTTACTTTAAAATTCATCCTGTCATTAAAGAAATTGTATCCGATGCTGGTATTCCAGAGGTAAAAGTCTTTTTTAAACCCGTCTGATATAGCCGAATTATAGGTGTATCCGAAATCGTTACCAATAACCAGTCCTTTTGGCCAGTAACTGGTGGTTTGCAGGTTGATCTGGTGCTGGTAGGTCGATGCGGAATTGATACTATAGTTGGTATATTGCGTATCGTTATACGTATAGCTATAGGATGGATTAACGCTTAACAATTCGCCGTAATCCCATGTAAAGTTAGCTCTTGCCCGGAACCTGTAATTAAAAGCATCATACATTTCGGCATTGGTATAGCCTTTATATTTATTAAAATTCATTCCGGTACCGGCACTCACTCTAAACGAGTGTACTTCCCTTTTAAACGATTTGTTCCAGTTGAGTCCTGTCCAGGTATTAAAAACACCCGATACATTTTCATAGCTGGTGGTTCTTTTGGCACTTTCGTCATAAACCGTTGACGAGATTATCTGGCTGTCATAATATTGTCCTCCGGTATAAAAGCTATAACCCGAACGCGAAGCATAGTCATAATTGCTATAGCTCAAATATACATAGTGGCTTTTATTTGGATTCAGATCCGGATTTCCGGTAAAACTCACCAAAGCACTGGAAAGGTCTTCAACCGGCAGCAATTGCGTAGCCGACGGGAAAGAAACCTGATAGGAATAACTCGTCCAGATGGATTTAGCCTTGGACAGCTTATAACTCATGTGAAATTCTGCCGAAGGCAGCATATAATCCCGGATTAGTTTGGTGTCCTTATACAGGTAAAACGATTCGTTATTCAATCGGGTTATCGAAGTCCCGAAATAGGCTCCTAAATATATATTTTTCTTTTCAATATTAATTCCCGCTTTCGGATTCACCGTAATGGTTTTAGTGCGTAAAAAATTAGACAGGCTGTCGTTCTGAATGTCATACAGCTGCGTATCGCCGTCAAAATTAAATGCGGTATTATTTTCCAGCGTTTTGTTCCAGTTGTAGTCGACAGCGAGTTTTAAACGTATTGAATCCACTATGGGCTCCAAATACTCCAGTCCCACATCTATTTTGTCGTTAAAGTTGCGGTTGTAGCGAATCTGGTCCCTGTTGTCTGTTTTGAGCAGGTCGCCGTTCGGATCATAAAACCGGGTTTTCGACTGATTCAAAGCACTTCCGGTATTCTTGGAATTTGAGTTATCCAGACTGAAATTCAACGCTCTTCCTTTCTTATTCAGCTTTTTATAGAAGTTTAATGAATTACTGAAACTGTTGCTGTCATTTTCATTATACAGGTTACTGTTGCTATCGTTTAACAGCTTATTATTTTCTCCGGTGGTAAATTCTGCCGACTGGCTTTTATTGACCGCATTGCTTTTGGAAAAACGGGGCGCTATATATACCGTCGTGGTGGAATCGATAGTATATTCAATATTGATACCTCCGTTATGGGCATACCTGTCATCACGGGTTGTTCCGTTGGATTCCGTAATGATCGTTCTGTCCGGAAGGAAATTCTGGCTGCGGGACCGGTTGGTATTTTTAGAGGTCGCATCCCTGTAGAAATAGTTTCCGCTCACATCAAAACCTTTAAAAAATTCATCAGCATAGTTTATCCCGATCATATCCGATTGTGTAATTCCTTTACCGCCACCGAAACTCATTCCGTTAACCCCGAAACTTCCGTCACTGCCGGAACTCATCGAAGTATTCCGGCCGCCGCCCATATTATCGAAGATTTCATTCATCGAGAATCCGGTGGAATTGATATTATTGGACGAACCCAAAAAGCTGATCTTTCGTTTTCCTTTAAAGTAGTTTACCAAAGCACTGCTTTCATAGCGGCTGTCGGTACCATAACCACCCATAAATTTACCGAAGAATCCTTTGTTTTTATCCTCATCTATGGTCAGGTTGATCGTCGTGTTATTCGAACTGGCTTTCTGGCCGGAGATCTCTTCTTTTTTAGATTTGGTATCCGTTACCTGTATTTTATTGATAATCTCGGCTGGAAGGCTCTGCAAAGCTATTTTCCCGTCTTTATCGAAAAACGGTTTCCCGTTAACCAATATCTGGTTTACTTCTTTACCGTTTACGGTAATTTTCCCGTCGGTGTCTACTTCTACTCCCGGCAATTGTTTCAACATTGTTTCCACATTGGCATCCGGACGCACTTTAAAGGAGGCTGCATTAAATTCCAGCGTATCGCTTTTAATACGGATGGGCGGCGCTTCCGCTTTTACAATAACCTCATCCAGCGCTTTGGCTGTAGCCAGCATAGCAATCGTACCCAAATCTTTTGAAACCGTAATTTCTTTCATTTCCTGTTTAAAATCCTGATAGCCTATCATGGAGGCTTTCAGAAAAACGGGCTGGCTGACTTTCTTTACATTCAGATCAAAAACACCGTTTTTGTTGGTAATCGTGTAGTCAATTAAGGAGGAATCTTTTACGGCAGATAAATAAACCGTTACCGATTCAATCGGCAGATTTGAGTTTTTGTCGATAATTTTGCCTTTTACATTGATAGTGCTTTGCGCAAATGAAAGGCAACTTAATAACAAAAACGCAAAAAGTAAGGTAGTTTTTTGCATTACATTAAAAAAAATTGCGGTTAATATGTAAACATAATAACCGCAAAAGAAATGATTTCGTCTTTAATTTATTCGTTCATTAGAAAAAGTTTAACAAACTATTTCTGTCTGAAATAAATATCAATAGGAACTCCTGAAAAATTATAGTTTTCACGAAGTTTATTCTCAATAAATCGTTTGTAAGGATCCTTTACATATTGTGGCAGATTTGCAAAGAACACGAACTGTGGTGTTGGTGTCGGCAACTGCATACAATATTTGATCTTAACATATTTTCCTTTTAATGCCGGTGGTGGCGTATGCTCGATAATCGGCAGCATCAATTCGTTAAATTTCGAAGTGGCTACACGCTGTTTTCTGTTTTCGTATACTTCAACAGCTGTTTCCAGTGCTTTCAGCAAACGTTGTTTGGTTAAAGCCGATACGAACAAAATTGGCACATCGGTAAACGGTTCCAGTTCTCTGCGTATTTTCGCTTCGTAATCACGGGTTGACATGGTATCTTTTTCTACCAAATCCCATTTATTTACCAGGATCACAATTCCTTTTCTGTTTTTTTCTGCCAGCCAGAAGATACTCTGGTCCTGTCCTTCGAATCCGCGGGTAGCATCGATCATCAGGATACAAACATCACTGTGTTCGATAGCCCGAACAGAACGCATTACAGAATAGAATTCCAGATCTTCTTTTACTTTCGCTTTTCTACGGATTCCGGCCGTATCTACCAGATTAAATTCAAATCCGAAACGGTTGTATTTGGTATCAATTGCATCACGGGTAGTTCCGGCGATATCGGTTACCACAAAACGGTCTTCGCCGATCAGGGCATTGATAAAAGATGATTTCCCTGCATTCGGACGTCCTACTACAGCAAAACGCGGTAACGGATTCACTTCCTCAGTTACTTCCGGCAAATCCGGCAGTGTTTGTACAAGAGCATCTAACAATTCTCCTGTTCCGCTTCCGTTCATTCCGGCAATAGTGAAATATTCGCCTAAGCCAAGGTTATAAAATTCGATAGCGTCTTTTTCACGCATCGCATTGTCTACTTTATTAACAACCAGTAAAACAGGTTTGGTTACTTTTCGAAGCAGCTTCGCCACTTCATCATCCATTGGGGTGATTCCTTCCTCTACATCCACCATAAAGATAATGGCATCTGCCTCATCAATGGCCAGCTCTACCTGACGGCGGATCTCTCCTTCAAAAACATCATCAGAACCTTTAATATATCCTCCTGTATCAATAACCGAAAATTCTTTTCCGTTCCACTCACTTTTTCCATAATTACGATCACGCGTTACTCCGCTCACAGAGTCAACTATGGCTTCACGGCGTTGGATTAACCGGTTGAAAAAAGTTGATTTTCCAACATTTGGCCTTCCTACTATGGCTACGATATTATTCATTTTTCTTCTCTATTTTTTGCAAAAGTACGTTTTTTGATTTTAGCATGCTCAAAAATACGCCCGGGCAAAATCTTTAATTAATTATTTTTATTTTGATTGTATCCGAATCGGCGCAGCTGATAGCTGTTGCTTCGCCAGTCTTTATTTACTTTTACAAACATTTCAATATGAATTTGTTTGCCAAAGAATTTTTCCAGATCCTGACGTGCCTGAATACCTACTTTTTTAATAGCAGCACCTTTATGTCCGATGATGATTCCTTTCTGCGTTTCGCGTTCTACCATGATAACGGCTCTGATCCGGATAATATCATCGTCTTCCAGAAATTCTTCCGTTTCGATTTCCACCGCATACGGAATTTCCTTTTCATAGTTTAAAAGGATTTTTTCACGGATGGTTTCATTTACAAAGAAACGTTCCGGTTTGTCTGTCAGCGCATCTTTTGGATAATATGCCGGCGATTCCGGCAGTAATTCCAGTATTCTGTCGAAAACCGTACTTACATTAAAGTTTTCCAATGCCGATATCGGGAAGATCTCTGCGTTAGGCACTTTTTCTTTCCAAAGGTTTACCTGCTCTTCCAATTGTTCCTGATTGGATTTGTCAATTTTATTCAACAACAGCAATACCGGAATTTTGGCATGGATGATTTTATTAAAGAAGGCTTCATCTTTTAATTCCTTCTCTCCTATTTCTACCATATAGATCAGCACATCGGCATCTTCGAAAGCAGACTTTACAAAATCCATCATAGACGATTGCAATTCGTAAGCGGGTTTGATGATTCCGGGTGTATCTGAAAACAATACCTGGAAATCGTCTCCGTTTACGATCCCTAATATTCTGTGACGGGTTGTTTGAGCTTTGGAAGTTATAATCGAAAGGCGTTCTCCAACAAAGGCATTCATTAATGTTGATTTTCCAACATTTGGATTACCGATGATGTTAACAAAACCTGCTTTGTGTGACATAGTAAAAAATTTAGCCTACAAAGGTAGGGATATCAAGCGAATAAGAATAAATATTTTATTTTTTTCGAAAAATACTTGTTATTCCAACTATTCGTCGTAGTTTTGCACTCGAAACATCGCGGGATAGAGCAGTAGGCAGCTCGTCGGGCTCATAACCCGAAGGTCACAGGTTCGAGTCCTGTTCCCGCTACTAAGTAGACATACTGAAAATACAAAACGCACATCGCGGGATAGAGCAGTAGGCAGCTCGTCGGGCTCATAACCCGAAGGTCACAGGTTCGAGTCCTGTTCCCGCTACTAAGTTACAGACTGAAAATTACAAACGCACATCGCGGGATAGAGCAGTAGGCAGCTCGTCGGGCTCATAACCCGAAGGTCACAGGTTCGAGTCCTGTTCCCGCTACTAAAAAAAGCCCCTTCATTTTGTTGGGGCTTTTTTTTATGCTATGTCCCGTCCTGAAATAAGTTGACACAAAATCGACTTATTATGAAAGACACAACAACAACGCGAGTTAAGCGTACTCAAAAGGATTATAATATGGCTTTTAAATTAGCTGTAGTTTCC